>NC_018513.1:1574388-1889266 GCF_000292915.1 Burkholderia cepacia GG4 | reverse complement strand
CGTCCACATGAACATCTTCGGGCTGAATCCGGTGCAGGTATTCGGCAGCGACGCGCAGAAGGCGCGCTTCCTGCCGCCGCTGATCGCCGGGCGCGACAAGGCGTGCTTTGCGGTGACGGAACCCGACGCGGGCCTCGACACCACGCACCTGACCACACAGGCGCGCCGCGACGGCGATCACTACGTGCTGAGCGGGCGCAAGATCTGGATTTCGACCGCGCAGGTCGCGAACAAGATGCTGATCATCGCGCGCACGACGCCGCTCGACCAGGTCGCGAAGCCGACCGACGGCCTGAGCCTGTTCTACACCGACCTCGACCGTTCGCACGTCGAGGTGCGCGAAATCGAGAAAATGGGCCGCAAGGCCGTCGATTCGAACATGCTGTTCATCGACAACCTGCGCGTGCCGCGCGACGACCTGATCGGCAACGAAGGCGACGGCTTCCGCTATCTGCTGCATGGCCTGAACCCCGAGCGGATCCTGATCGCGGCGGAGGCGATCGGGCTCGGGCAGGCCGCGTTGCGCCGCGCGACGCAGTATGCGTGCGAGCGCGTCGTGTTCGGCCGGCCGATCGGGCAGAACCAGTCGATCCAGCATCCGCTCGCGCAGGCGTGGATGCAGCTCGAGGCCGCGTGGCTGATGGTGATGAAGGCCGCGACGCGCTACGACGCGGGACGGTCGTGCGGCGCGGAGGCGAACGCCGCGAAGTACCTCGGTGCGGAAGCCGCGTTCCAGGCGTGCCAGACGGCGATCGCGACGCTCGGCGGGATGGGCTACGCGAAGGAATACCACGTCGAGCGCTACCTGCGCGAGTGTATGATTCCGAGGCTCGCGCCCGTGAGTCCGCAACTGATCCTGTGCTACATCGCGGAGAAGGTGCTCGGGCTGCCGAAGTCGTACTGACGCGCGGCGGCTCGCCCGGCGCGCGGTTTCCCGTTCCGAATCAAGCGCTCGTCATGGACGTCAAACTCGTTGCCCGCACGCTCGACCTGTTCGAGCTGTTCGCCGCCGAACGGCGGCCGCTGCCGCTCACCGAACTCGCGCGCCTGCTCGATGTGCCGCCGTCGAGCTGCCTGGCGATGGCGCGCACGCTCGTGAGCCGCGGCTATCTGTACGAGGTGCGCAAGCGCGGCGGTTACTATCCGACGCGGCGCCTGCAGACGATCGCCGCCGCGATCGACGCGACCGATCCCGTCGTCGACATCGTGCATCCGCATCTCGTCGCGCTGCGCGACGCGAGCCGCGAGACGGCCGTGCTCGGCAAGATCCAGGGCGGGTCGGTCACTTACCTCGACGTCGTCGAGTCCGAGCAGGCGATCCGCTATACGCGCCAGCCGGGCGAGCTGCGTCCGCTGCATGCGAACTCGATCGGCAAGGCGATCTTCGCGGAACTCGCGAGCGATGCGCAGCAGGCGCTCGGCGCGCAGCTGTCGTTCGAACGCTTCACCGACGCGAGCATCGCGGACCTGCCGGCGCTCGTCGCGCAAACCGCGCGGTTTCGCGCGCTCGGCTGGGCCGAGAATTTCGGCGAGAGCGCGCCCGAGCTGTCGGCGATCGCGGTCGCGCTGACGCTAGACGGCGACTGGTACGGGCTGTCGGTCGTCGGGCCGACCGAGCGGATCCGCCAGCATCGCGACCGGCATGCGGCGCTGCTGGTCGACGCGAAGGCGCGGCTGCTGGCCGAGCAGGGGCGCGGGTAGCGCCACCTGCCGCACCGCGCGGGGCACGCCGGTACGCCGGCCGTCAGCGATACCAGCGCGGCGTATAGACCCACTCGCGGCCGCCACCGATCGCGAAGCGCCGCGTCGTCGACGAACCGACGATCACCATCGTGCGCATGTCCACCTGGTCGCTGCGCAACGCACCGAGCGTCGTCGTTGCCAGCGTCGCGCCGGGCCGGCCGATGTCGCGGCCAAGCACGACGACCGTGTCGGCCGCGCGGTGCGCGCGCACGACATCGAGCGCGCGATCGAGCTGCCACGGCCGTGCACGCGAGATCGGGTTATAAAACGCCATCACGAGATCGGCTTGCGCCGCATGGCGCAGGCGCGTCTCGATCACGTCCCACGGCTTCAGGTTGTCCGACAGCGAGATCGCGCAGAAATCGTGGCCGAGCGGTGCGCCGGCCTGCGCGGCGGTGGCGAGCGACGCCGATACGCCGGGCTCCACGCGCAGCTCGACCGCCACCCAGTGCGGGTCGCGCGCTTCGTCGAGCGCCTCCAGCACGGCCGCGGCCATCGCGAACACGCCCGGGTCGCCCGACGACACCACCGCGACGCGCCGGCCCGCGGCCGCCAGTTCGAACGCATGGCGCGCGCGCTGCATTTCCTCGCGATTGTCGGTGCCGTGCACGCGCTGGTCCGCGCGGAACGGGCCGGCCATCGTCACGTAGGTCGTGTAGCCGAGGATGTCGGTCGCGTCCGCGAGCGCGGCGCGCGCGGCGGGCGTGAGCCACGCGGCATCGCCCGGGCCGAGGCCCAATACCGTCAGGCGGCCGCGAGCACGGCCGAGCGCGGCGGGATCGACCGGATGCGAAGCGACCGCGCAGGCAAGCCCGTCCGCGGCCGCACGCAGTGTGTGTGCGACGCGTAATGTGCGGCCGAGCAGCGCGGCGGCATCGGTATCGCCGGCGTCATCTTCAGCGTCACCGACATCGGTGAAGCGCAACGGCACGCCGAGCGTTTGCGCCGCCTCTTCCAGCTGCGCATCGCCGAGCAACGTCGCCGGCGCGACCAGCGCGGCCAGCGCCAGCCGCGCGAGGCCCTGTGCATCGAGCAGCGCTTCGATGCGCGCAGCCAGCGACGGCGCCGCGTCGGCCCGCACGCCACGCGCGTCGATGCCGACCACCACGCTGCGCGGATGGATCACGAGTTCATCGCGCGCACCGCGCCACGCCTCGGGCGTCACGCGAATCGCATGCGCTGCCGCGGCGTCGCGCGGCAGCGCGACGTCGTCGAGCCACGGCGCCGCGCCGTCGATGCGCGTGGCCGCGCCCGCAAGCAGGTCGGACACGAAGCGCTTGCCTTGCGCAAGATCGGCGAGCGCATAGCCTTCGGGCGGATTGAGCACGCAGGCGCCGAAGCGCAGCTCGCCGCTCGTCGTGAGCGCCGGCGCGACGCCGAGGCATGCGGCGATTTCGCGCGCAATCGCGTTGACGCCCGTCAGTCCGCCGAGCAGCGGCACGACGGCCGAACCGTCTTCCGCGACCGCGAGCACGGGCGGCTCGACACCCTTGTCGGCCAGCGCCGGCGCGACGCAACGGATCACGATGCCGGCCGCGCACAGCGCGACGATCGGCAGGCCGCGCGCGTAGAGCTCGCGCAGGTGCGTGCCGAGATCGTCGAACGGCACGTCGGCGTCGACGCGCGACGCGAGCCCGTGCACGCGGGCGCCCGGATAGCGCGCCTGGATGCGCCGCGCGGTGTCGAGCGCGCCCGCGCCGAGAATCACGATCGAGGGCGGAGTCGTCATCCTTGCCATTTTTCCCCCGGCACGACGAGCAGCGAGAAATACGGCGACGCCATCGGATCGACCTGGTCGAGCGGCACGATGCGCTGGGCCGCCATCGTCGCGCGCTCGACGTACAGCGCGCGCTTCGCAAGCCCCAGTTCGTCGAGCACGCGCCGTACCTTGTCGAAGTTGCGGCCGAGCTTCATCACGACGGCCGCGTCGGCCTGTGCGAGTCGCGTGCGCAGTTCGTCCTCCGGCAGCACGCCGGACAGCACCGACAGGCTCTGGTTGCGGTAGACGAGCGGCTGGCCCAGCACGGCCGTGCCGCCGAGCATCGCGCACACGCCCGGAATGACTTCGGTGTCGTAGCGCGGCGCGAGGCGATCGTGCAGGTACATGTACGACCCGTAGAAGAACGGGTCGCCTTCGCAGATCACCGCGACGTCGCGCCCCGCGTCGAGATGCGCCGCGACGATCTCGGCCGCCGTGTCGTAGAAATCCGCGATCACGGTCTCGTAGCAGAGCGGCGGCGGCAGTGCCTCGGTTGTCACCGGGTAGACGAGCGGCAGTTGCGTCTGCGCATCGAGCAGGTGCGCCTCGACGATCCCGTACGCATTGCCTTTTTTGCCCTTCGCGACGAAATACGCGACCACCGGCGCGGCCTGCAGCACGCGCAGCGCCTTGATCGTCATCAGTTCAGGGTCGCCGGGGCCGACGCCGACCCCGAACAGGCGTCCGCGCGGGGCCGTCATTCGGCCTCCGTCGCGAGCGCGTTGACCGCGGCGGCCGCCATCGCGCTGCCACCGCGCCGGCCGAGCAGCGCGACGTACGGCACGCCGCGGCTGTCGGCGTCGAGCATCGCCTTCGATTCGGCCGCGCCGATGAAGCCGACCGGGAAGCCGAGGATCAGCGCGGGGCGCGGCGCGCCGGCGTCGATCATGTCGAGCAGGTGGAACAGCGCGGTCGGCGCATTGCCGATCACGACGACGCTGCCCGCCAGATGCGGGCGCCACAGTTCGAGCGCCGCGGCCGAGCGCGTGTTGCCGAGCTGCCGCGCGAGGTCGGGCACCGCCGGCTCGCCGAGCGTGCAGATCACGCGATTGCCGGCCGGCAGCCGCGCGCGCGTAATGCCTTCGGCGACCATCCTCGCGTCGCACAGGATCGGCGCGCCGGCCGCGAGCGCCGTGCGGCCCGCCGTGCCGGCACCCGCCGAAAACCGCAGGTCGTAGACGACATCGACCATCCCGCACGCGTGGATCACGCGCACCGCGAGTTTCTCGAGATCGGGCGGAACCTGCGACAGGTCGGCCTCGGCGCGGATCGTCGCGAACGACTGGCGGTAGATTTCCTGCCCGTCGCGAATGTAGTCAAGCATCGGTGGTGTCCTGGCTGTGCCGCGCGCCCGTCAGTCGGGCCGCGGCCTGGTCAATCGTCAGATGGCGCGCGAGCGGGGCGCCGAGGCCCGCGGCGGCGTCGCGCCGGTAAAGGTCGTAATGGGCGGGTGCCACCGCGACGAGCGTGTGCGTCGCGGCGTGCGGCAGCGCGCAATGGCGCTCGCAGCCGGTCAGGTGCACGTCGACCGGATGGCCG
Source organism: Burkholderia cepacia GG4 (assembly GCF_000292915.1). Taxonomy (NCBI): domain Bacteria; kingdom Pseudomonadati; phylum Pseudomonadota; class Betaproteobacteria; order Burkholderiales; family Burkholderiaceae; genus Burkholderia; species Burkholderia cepacia. Next base: position 1,884,225 of record NC_018513.1, on the reverse strand, counting down.
ATGCGCGCGGCAAGCGCGAGCGCATCGCGTTTCGTATCGGCGCGCGACTTCGCGCAGCCCGCGCTGCCGGTGCAGGCGACCAGCGCCGCAAGCGGGTCGGACAGCGCGCACACGAGACCGAGCGCCGCGAGCGCGTCGAGCACGGCCGGCGCGCGTTCGTGCGGCACGCCGTGCAGGAACACGCCTTGCCACGGGGTCATCGACAGCGTGCCGTCACCGTCGGCTTCGGCCAGCGCCGCGAGTCGTTCGAGTTGCGTCGCGTCGAGCCGGCCGAGCGCGAATTGCGCGCCGACGCTGCAGCGGGCCGCGTCGAGCGACGGCCGCGCGCCGAAGCGCAGTGCGGCATCGGCGTGCGTGCGCCGCCAGCCGGCCAGCGCCGGATCGGCGCCGAGCGGGAACGGCAAGTAGTGCTGCGCGCGCTCGAGCAATGCGCGTTCGCCGCCGCTCGCGAGCAACGTCCGCATCCGCGCGACGTCGGCCGGTGCGAGATCGAGGAACGCGAGCAGCAACGCGCGCACGAGCGCGATCGTCTGCTGCGGCGCGACGTCGATCGCAGCGGGCGGGTCGTCGGGCGCGACCGGCGGGCAGCCGGCGAGGCCCGCGGCGATGCGCACCGCGCCGTCACCGCGCCGCCACGCGGCAAGCCAGATGTCGTGCGGATGATCGAGCGCCGCGACCGATTCGCCGCCGTCGAGCTGGATCGAGAATTTCGGCGACAGCTCGCCGCGGCGCGGCTCACGCGCGAGCATGTCGAGCAACGGGCTGGCGAGTGCGCGGCTGTCGAGCAGCGCGGCGGGATCGAGCCCGGCGAGCGGGCTGAGCATCAGGTTGCGGACGTCGTCGCTCGCGGCGAGCGCGGCCCGGTCGTCATCGGCATCGTCGCGGGACGTGCGCGGGCCGAGGCCCGCATCGAGCAACGCGCTTGCCAGCGTATCGGCCGCGCCGTCGCGGATGCCGCGCAGCTGGAGGTTCGCGCGATTGGTCGCGTCGATCGCGCCGGAGCCGTAGGCACGCGCGGCGGCGGCGATCGCGCGTGCCTGCCGTGCGTCGAACCGGCCGCCCGGCAGCTTGATCCGGCACAGTCCGCCGTCGGCGGCCGCGACGACGCGCACGAGCCCCGGGCAAGCCGACGGGCGCACGGCGGGCGACGCAGTCATCGAAACGGGGGCGGAACTCAACGGGATACCAGGGCAGTGTCGCGCAGCGGCCAACGCATCGGTACACCCCGCCCGACGCCGACTGGCACGCACGCACTTTCAGGCCGGCAGGTCTCCTGGCTGACAGGTCGACGCCGCTCCCGGCCTTCCCGGTGAAACCAGTGGCATGAGGGGGAGATCGGCTCGCTGTCTACAGTTGCGGGGGCAGCCACAGCGGCGCGAGGCGCGCCCTGTGTTCCCTCTTCGGCCCCGAGGGGCACCGGCGAACGAACGGCCGTAGGATACCCGATTTCGACGGCGCTTCGCGACCGTCGAGCCGCGCGCCGCAACCGAAACGCACCGTGGTCCGGCATCGGCGGGCCGGCAGATGAAACGCGCGGTGGAACACGGTACCATGCCGACTTTCGCAGTGCGGACGGCCGCACCGGCGCCTTCACCGGCCGCCGCGCGGCGACTCGATGGAATCGGACGATGGGGAAGGGTGCATGACGGCGTGGCTGACGGTAGTGGGCATCGGCGACGACGGCTACGCGGGGCTCGGACGCAGCGCGCGACGCGCGCTGCTCGACGCGACGCGGGTCGTCGGCGCGAAGCGGCACCTCGACATGCTGCCCGCGCGGCTGGCGGCCGCACGCGAAGCGTGGCCGTCGCCGTTCGACCTGTCGGGCCTGCTGGCGCGCCGCGGCTCGGCCGTGTGCGTGCTCGCCAGCGGCGACCCGATGCTGTTCGGCGTCGGCGCGACGCTCGCACGCGAACTGTCCCCCGAAGAATGGCGCGTGCTGCCCGCGCCGTCGTCGCTGTCGCTGGCGGCCGCGCGGCTCGGCTGGGCGCTGCAGGACGTCGGCGCGGTGTCGCTGGTCGGCCGCCCGCTCGCGACGCTGGCGCGTCACCTGCTGCCGGGCCGCCGCCTGTTCGTGCTGAGCGCCGACGGCCGCACGCCGGCCGCGGTGGCCGCCGAACTCACCGCACGCGGCTTCGGCCCAACGCGCATCAGCGTGTTCGAACATCTCGGCGGCCCGCTCGAGCGGCGCATCGACGGCCTCGCACAAGACTGGCACATCGAAGCCGCCGCCGCGCTCAATCTCGTCGCGCTCGACTGCCAGGCCGGCCCCGACGCGCCGCGCCGCGCGCTCACGCCCGGCCTGCCCGACGACGCGTACCGCCACGACGGCCAGCTCACCAAGCGCGACATGCGCGCGCTGACGCTCGGGCGTCTTGCCCCCGCGCCCGGCGAACTGCTGTGGGACGTCGGCGCGGGCAGCGGCTCGATCGGCATCGAATGGATGCGCGCGCATCCGTCGTGCCAGGCAATCGCGATTGAGTCGCATGCGGAGCGGCAGCGCTTCATCGAACACAACCGCGACGCGCTCGGCGTGCCGGGCCTGCAACTCGTCGCGGGGCGCGCGCCCGATGCGCTCGCGGGGCTCGCCGCCCCCGACGCAATCTTCATCGGCGGCGGCGCGACGGCGCCCGGCGTGCTCGACGCGTGCTGGTCGGCACTGAAGCCCGGCGGCCGGCTCGTCGCGAACGCGGTCACGCTGCAAGGCGAACTGGCGCTCGCCGCGTGGCGCGACGCGCATGGCGGCACGCTCACGCGCGTATCGCTCGCGCACGCCGAACCGCTCGGCCGCTTCGACACGTGGCGGCAGCCGCTGCCCGTCACGCTGTACGACGTGCGCAAGCCGGACCCCGCCGCCACGGGCATCGCGGACCTCGCGTGATGCGCGACGAAACCCCCGAACAACCGGCACCGCTGCGGTTCGGCTATACGACCGGCAGCTGCGCGACCGCGACGTCGCTCGCCGCCGCGCGCCTGCTGCTCGCCGGCCACGCAGACGATGCGGTCGAGATCGTGCTGCCGAAGGGGCAGCGCGTGATGATGCGGCTCGAGTTCTGCCGGATCACGGCGGACGGCGCCGAGGCCGGCACCATCAAGGACGCCGGCGACGATCCGGACGTCACGCACGGCGCGCTGATCTTTGCGCGCGTCGCGCTCGCCGCCACGCCCGGCGTGCGCTTTCATGCGGGGCCGGGCGTCGGCACGGTCACGCGCGCGGGGCTCACGCTGCCGGTCGGCGAACCCGCGATCAATCCGGTGCCGCGCCAGATGATGACCACCCACCTCGACGCGCTCGCAGCCGAATACGGCTATGCAGGCGGCTTCGACGTGACGATCGGCGTGGAGGGCGGCGAGGCGCTCGCGCTGAAGACGATGAACCCGCGCCTCGGCATCGTCGGCGGGTTGTCGATCCTCGGCACGACCGGCATCGTGCGGCCGTTCTCGTGCTCCGCGTATATCGCGTCGATCCATCAGGGCATCGACGTCGCACGCGCGAACGGCATCGCGCACATCGCCGCGTGCACCGGCAACGCGAGCGAGGATGCGATGCGCGCGCACTACGGCCTGCCCGACATGGCGCTGATCGAGATGGGCGATTTCGCCGGTGCGGTGCTCAAGCACCTGCGTCGCGCGCCGATCGCACGCCTGTCGATGTGCGGCGGTTTCGGCAAGCTCAGCAAGCTCGCGGCCGGCCATCTCGACCTGCACAGCCGCCATTCGAGCATCGACCTGCCGCTGCTCGCGCAGTGGGCGGCCGAGGCCGGCGCGAGCGAGGCGCTGCAGGCCGCGATGCGCGCGGCGAACACCAGCCAGGAAGCGCTGAAGCTCGCGCAGGCCGACGGCGTGCCGCTCGGCGATCTCGTCTGCGCGCAGGCGCTGCGGGTCGCGCGCGACATCGTGCCGGCGTCGGTCGCCGTCGAGATGTTCGCGATCGACCGGCAGGGCCGTTTCGTCGGGCGCGCACGATGAGCGCGCGTATCCTGCTGCTCGGCGGTACCGGCGACGCGCTGAAGATCGCTCGCGTGCTCGGCCCGGGGCACGTCTATAGCCTCGCGGGCCTCGGCAAGGTGCCCGACGACTTGCACTGCGACGTGCGCGTCGGCGGTTTCGGCGGTGCGGCCGGGCTCGCCGCGTATCTGCGCAGTGCCGACATCGGCCTCGTGATCGACGCGACGCATCCGTACGCCGCGCAAATCAGCGCGAACGCGGCGGCGGCCGCGCGCGACGCGGGCGTGCCACTGTGGGCGCTGCGCCGCGCGGCGTGGACACCGGGCTCCGGCGACGACTGGCGAATGGTCGACGACTGGGCCGGCATTGCAGCCGCGCTCGCGCCGTTCCGGCGGCCGCTGTTCACACTCGGCCGCGAACCGCTCGCACACCTCGACGAGATCCCGCCGCACCAGTTCTGGCTGGTGCGCTGTCTCGATCCGCACCCTGGCAACGCGCGCGCGCAGATCGTCGCCGCGCGCGGGCCGTTCACGCTCGACGGCGAACGCGCGCTATTCGCGCTCGCGGGCATCGACGTCGTCGTCAGCAAGAACAGCGGCGGCGCCGCGACCGAGGCCAAGCTCGACGTCGCGCGCGAACGCAGGCTGCCGGTCGTGATGCTGCGCCGGCCGCCGCTGCCCGACGCCGATCGCCGGTTCGACTCGGCCGCCGCGCTGCTAGACGCGCTCGATCCGGCCGCGCGCGCATGATGCCGCGCGAGCGGCTGCACAATGAATTGACGGAGATTTTTCGATGACGGTGTATTTCATCGGCGCGGGCCCCGGCGACCCGGAGCTGATCACGGTGAAGGGCCAGCGCCTCGTGCGCACGTGCCCGGTGATCCTGTATGCAGGCTCGCTCGTGCCGACGGCCGTGCTCGACGGCCATCGCGCGGAGCAGGTCGTCAATACCGCCGAGCTCGACCTCGACGCGATCGTCGCGCTGCTCGCCGATGCGGATGCGAAAGGGCAGGACGTCGCGCGCGTGCACTCGGGCGATCCGTCGCTGTACGGGGCGATCGGCGAGCAGATCCGGCGGCTGAAAGCGCTCGGGATTCCGTATGAAATCGTGCCGGGCGTGACGGCCACCGCCGCGTGCGCGGCGACGCTCGGCGTCGAGCTGACGCTGCCCGGCGTCGCGCAGACGGTGATCCTCACGCGCTTCGCGGGCAAGACGACGATGCCGGAAGGCGAAGCGCTCGGCTCGCTCGCCGCGCATCGCGCGACGCTCGCGATTCATCTCGGCGTGCGCCATCTCGCGCGGATCGTCGACGAAGTGCTGCCGCATTACGGGCCCGACTGCCCGGTCGCCGTGATCTATCGCGCGAGCTGGCCCGACGAGGAACGCGTGACCGGCACGCTGGCCGACATCGTCGGCAAGGTGCAGGGCACGCGGATCGAGCGCACCGCGCTGATCCTGATCGGACGCGTGCTCGATGCGGAAGGGTTCGCGGATTCGACGCTGTACGCGGGGGCGGGCTGATCACGCACGCGCCCGCCGGCGTTCGGCACGGCGTTCGCGCCGGTGCGTGTAGCGCGCCGCGCCGATCGTGATCGCACCGCCGACGAAGCAGACCTGCGGCGCCGATTCGCCGAGGAGCGGATGGCGCAGGCGGGGTTCGTCGCACGACGACAAGCAGACGGTCGTACTGACGCTGACCGAGGCCGGGCACGACGCGATGCAGCAGGTGCTGGCCGCGCGCGGCGCGGCGATCGCGGATCTCACGCGCAGGTTGACGCCCGAGCAATGCGCGCAGTTGATGCCGATCTGCGAGCAGCTGATCGGCGCACTGGCCGACGACATGCAGAATGCGATCCGCGTGTGCCGGCGGTGCGACGAAGCGGCGTGCGACTTGCGGCGGTGCCCGTCGGAGCGCGCCTATCGACGCTACGTGGCGGAGCGGGAAGCGGGCGGCTGACGCGCGGCCGGCTGCCTACGCACGCACGACACGCCGTGCGAAGCGCGGGGCAAACCCGGCCGCCAGCGCGAACAGCACGACGCACAGGCACGCCATCGCCACCCACGCGGGTGTCAGGTCCGCGAGATGCTGGCGCACGACGCCGGCCGCGTACGGGAACAACCCGGCGATCAGGTAGCCGACACCTTGCACGAACCCCGTCAGCGATGCAGCTTCGGCCGGCGTCGCTGCGTGGTCGACCGTGACGATCAGCGACAGCGGAAACAGCGCGCCGATCCCCGCACCGAGCAGCAGCGCGGCCGGCAACGCGAGCGCTTCGGGCGCAGCCAGCATCGTCAGCAACCCCGCAAGCAGCGACGCGATCGCCGCGTGCAGCGCGGGCCGGCGATCGGGCAGGCGGTCGATCGTCGCCGAGATCGCCAGCCCCGCGACGACTTCCGCGAGCGTCACGCCGCCGAGCAGGCTGCCGGCTGCGGTCGGCGCCCAGCCGAGTCGCATGTAGTACGGCGGCAGCCACGCCAGCACGAGCGTGTAGGCGCCCGTCGCGATCCCGAAGAACGCCGCGAGCCGCCAGGCGCGCGGCGAACGCGACGGCCGTGCCTGCATCACCGACGCCGACATCGACCCGGACGCCGGCGCGTCTCCACCACGGCTGGCCAGCGGCCACGCGAGCGCCGCGAGCGCAGCCGGCAGCGCCCAGCCCGCCAGCGCAACGAGCCAGCCCCAGCGGGCCGCGGCAAACGGCGCGACGACGCTCGCGAGCACCGCGCCGCCCATGATCGACGTCGAATAGACGCCCATCGCGCCGCCGATCCGCGTCGCGAAATGCGCCTTCACGAAACCCGGCAGCAACGCCTGCACCATCGCGATCCCGATGCCCGCGCAGCCTGCGCTCACCAGCAGCAGCCACGCGTGCTGCGCGCCGATGCGCGACGCGCACGCGAATCCAATCAGCGCGACGCCGAGCCACACGCCGCCCGCGATACCCGTCGCGCGCTGCAACCGCCGCGCGCTCAGCGCGCCCAGGCCCATCAGCAGGATCGGGATCGTGGTCAGCAGGCTCGCCGCGCCGTCGCCGATGCCGGTCGCGCGCTGGATCATGTCGAGCAGCGGACCGATCGCGGCCAGCGCTGGCCGCAGGTTCAGCCCGACCAGGACGATGGCGGCGAGCCGCCATCCGGAGGAAGTGAAGCGATTCATCGAAAGACCCTCGGTATCGGTGCACGGCTTCCGACGGGGTGCCATGCGTTTTCATGTAAAGTATCTCGACATCAAGATAAATGCTGATTTATCTCGACGTCAAGATAACTGGTGAACCGAGGAGGGTTAATGGATCGAGCCGCGCATGCGCTCGCGCAATGGCGCGCCGAGCGTCCGGATCTGGATGCGTCGTCGATGCTCGTGATGGGACGGCTGCAGGAGGCCGCGCTCGTCATTGCGCGTGACGGTCTGAATCCGCTGTTCGCGCGCTACGGGATGCAGCCGGGCGAATTCGACGTGCTGGCGACGCTGCGGCGCAGCGGTGCACCGTTCGCGCTGACGCCGACCGCGCTGTACGACGCGCTGATGATGTCGTCGGGCGGGATGACCGCGCGCATCGACCGGCTGCAGAAGGCCGGCTGGGTCGAGCGCCGGCCAAACCCGGCCGACGGCCGCGGCACGCTCGTTGCGCTGACACTCGCCGGCCGCGCGCTGATCGACGAAGCGGTGGTCGCGCACGTCGACAATCAGCGCGCGATGCTGGCCGCACTGTCGGAAGCGGAGCAGGCACAACTTTCAGCGTTGCTGGAAAAGCTGCTGTCGGGATTGGGGGATGGGGCGTCGGCGTCGGCCGACAAATAGGCGCCGCCGAATCGTCACGCTGAATGAACGAAACGAGCCGAAAGCGGCAACGCCGAAAGGAAGCAGGAAAACCGCCCGCCGCGCGCTGCGACGGGCCGGACCGACTGCGGGCCGCGCCCGCTGCGCGGATCAGCCGCGTGCCGGGATGTTGAGCCCGCGCGCGACGGCCGGACGCGCGACGAACGCGTCGAGCGCCCGCGCGACGTGGCGGAACTCGCTGAAGCCGACGAGATCGCCCGCTTCGTAGAACCCGACCAGGTTGCGCACCCACGGGAAAATCGCGATGTCGGCGATCGTGTAGGTATCGCCCATCACCCACTTGCGGTTCGCGAGCTGCGCATCGAGCACGCCGAGCAGGCGCTTCGATTCGGCGATGTAGCGATCGCGCGGACGCTTGTCCTCGTAGTCGCGGCCGGCGAACTTGTGGAAGAAGCCGACCTGGCCGAACATCGGGCCGATGCCGCCCATCTGGAACATCACCCACTGGATCGTCTCGTAGCGGCCGGCGAGATCCTTCGGGATCAGCTGGCCCGTCTTGTCCGCGAGATAGATCAGGATCGCGCCCGATTCGAACAGCGGCAGCGGCCGGCCGTCGGGGCCGTTCGGATCGATGATCGCCGGGATCTTGTTGTTCGGGTTCAGCGACAGGAACGCGGGCGACAGCTGGTCGTCCGTGTCGAAGCGCACGAGGTGCGGCTCGTACGGCAGGCCGGTTTCCTCGAGCATGATCGACACCTTGACGCCGTTCGGCGTCGGCAGCGAATACAGCTGGAGACGGTCGGGATGCTGGGCCGGCCACTTTTTCGTGATCGGGAAGGCGGACAGATCGGGCATGGAGGTTCGCTCGTCAACGTGGAGGATCCGCGATCCGCCGTCCTGCCGCGCGTCGCTGACCGCCCCTGACACGGCGGCAGGGACCGGACGATCGCATCGACAGGCGGGCGGGGCGCGCCGAAGACGCCCACTGTAGCCGATCCCCGCGATCGCTGCAGACGGCGGCCGCGAGTCACGCCCGGGCGCCGCCGCGCGCGCATCGCACCGTGTCACACCGCACCGCGTCGTCAGAAGTTGTGCCGCAGCCCGACCATCGCGGCCGTCGTGCCGACGCCGGGCGCGACCGGCTGCCCGTACACGAGCATCTGGTCCATCGTGCCGCGGTTGTTCACGTGGCCGACCTGCGCATAGACCATCGTCCGCTTCGACAGGCTGTAGTCGGCCGTGAGCACGACCGCCGTCGAGCGGTTTTCCGATCGGTTGCGGTCCTTCAGGTAGTACACCGCCGAAGTCACCTGCAACGCTGGCGTGAAGCGATAACCGACACCGGCCGACAGCATGTCGAGGTTCACCCGGTCCGCATGCGACGGATTCCTGCCGTTGCCGTACGACGCCGACACCGAGAAGTCGCGGATCGTGTATTTCGCGCCGACGTAGACGAAACGGTTGTTGTCGACGCCGGTCGGCGCGACACCCGGTGCCGGATTCGTGTCGTGGCCGTTGTAGTAGACGGCCGACGCATTCAACCCGTAGTTCGAGTACCTGAGCACGACCGATTCGCGCGTGCCGCCCTGGAACTGCCCGGCGACGCCGCCGGGCGCGTATTCGAGCGCGATCGACGCGCCCGCGAACGTCGGCGACTGATAGACGAGCGCATTGCTGTCGTACAACGCGCCGATCGCGCCGTTGGTGCTCGTCCCGGGCCAGCCGGCCGCGGTGTTCAGGCCGAGCCACGCGGTCAGCACGCTGCCGAAGAACTGCGCATTGCGCACGTCGGTATCGGCCATCGCGTAGATCATCGGCACGATCTGGCGGCCGGCCGTGAAGGTGCCGAACGGCCCCGACACGCCGAGCGACGCGACCTGGTTGAAGATCGCGGCGGCGCCCGGCGTGTCGCTCAGCTGCATCCTGCCGGTGCCGCTGTCGAACGAACTCTGCAGCTTGAAGTTGACCTTGTAGCCGCCGCCAAGATCCTCGGTCCCCCTGATGCCCCAGAAGCTCGAATAGATGCCGCCGTCCTTCATGCGGAACACCTTGCCGGTATTCGGCGCGCTCGGGCTGAACGACGCGGCCGACGTGCTCTGGTACAGCAGGCCCGTGTCGACCACGCCGTAGAGCGTGACGGAGGATTGCGCATGCGCGAGCGCCGAACAGCCGGCAAGCGCCGCAAGCGCGGCCAGTTTCGTCTTCATCGAAGTCTCCAGGATCGTAATGGACCGCACGGGATCGAGCCCGTGCGGGTGAAGCGGGGAAGCATCGAGGCAGGCGGGAAGGCGTGGCATGCAACGCCGGTGCGAGCCGTGCGGAAAGACTACGCAACGACGCGCGGCCGCTCCCCCCCATGCGCGGGGGGCAGGGTTGCGGAGAATCGAAGGGAAGGCGGCCGCTGCGGGCCGGGCCGCCGTGACGGCGCTACGACGCGCTTTCGAGCAGCCCAAGCACCAGCGCGCGGCGCACCGCGTGCTTGCGCGAGCTGGCGTCGAGCTTGCCGAACAGGTTCTTCAGGTGCCACTTCACGGTTTCCTCGCCGACGGCGAGCGCCACCGCGATCTCCTTGTTCGACAGGTTGCGCGCGAGCAGCTCCAGGATCGCGCGCTCCTTGGGCGTCAGCACGACGCTCGGCACCGCGCGCGGGCTGGCTGTGCTGCGCGGCGCGGGTGGCACGATGCGCGGCTGCGCGGGCCGGGCGGGACCGTCTCCCGCCGCGGCCTCGTCGCCGGCGCGGCGCGCCCAGTCGGCGACGGCCGGATGCGCGTCGGCGAGCGTGCGCGTCAGGCCGAACACGTCCGCGAGGTTCATCGCCTCGTCGAGCAGTGCGCGCCCGCCGCGCCCCGACTGTTCGAGCGCGAACGCGCTGAGCGCCATGATCTCGATGCGAGCGCGCCCCATGCTCATTTCGCGAGCCAGCACGGCCGCTTCGTCGAGCGCCGCGCACGCATCGTCCCAGCGGCGCGCGGCGAGCGCCGCACCCGCGTGCGCGATCGCCTGCAGCAGCACGACGGGACGCCGCCACAGCGGCCCGTGCGACGGAAACTCGGCCGCGGCGATCGCATCGATCCGCTCGACGAGCACATGGCAGGTCGCCTCGCGATAGCGCGCCGCGTGAATGCGCACCTGCTCGGCGAGACTCGCGACCGACAGGCGCGGCAGCCGGCGCGCGACGCCCATCGCGTCGAGTGCCTCGAGCAGGTCGAGCGCGCGATGCTCGACGCCGCGCAGCAGCGCGATGCGCGCGGCCGTGCGATAGCCGAGCAGGACGGTGTCGGGCGTGCCCGCGTGCTCGAGCACGTCGAGCCGGTTCGCGAGCAGCGCGGCGGCCTGATCGACGCGATCGGCCTCGTACGCGATCGCCGCGCACATCGCCGCGAGCATGCAGGTCAGCGGATGGCGGCGCCCGAGGTCGGCCTCCGCGCGCGCCAGCGCCGGCGACAACGCGTCGTCCGCGAGCCGGATCTGGCCTTCGCACAGGTAGCTCAGGCCGGTAATCAGTTCGCCCCAGCGCGCGACGTAGCCGAACCCGGCCGCCGTCTCGCCGCGCGGCGCGGCCTGCTGGAAGCGGCGCGCCTGCGCCGGTTCGCCGACGATGATCGCGCGCGCCGACAGCCGGTTCGCATGCATCTGGGCCAGCCACGTCGCCGCGGGCGGCGTGAAGTCGGCCCACGGCTCGAACAGCTCGACAAAGCGGTCGATCTCGTCCGCGTAATATGCGGCCGCGCTGAGGATCAGCGCGCATTCGTAGCGCATCGCGGCGGGCGTGCCGGGGTCGGCGAGGATGCCGGCGATCTGGCGCTGCGCCTCGACATGGCGTTCGCCGAGCGCCAGCGCCCATGCGACCGCGATCCGCAGGGTCGGGCGCTTGTCGAGTTCCGCATCGGGCAGCAGCGCGAGCCAGTCGAGCACGTCGTTGATGCGGCCCTGCTTGATCGCATCCTCGAGACAGCGCTGCGCGAGCGCGTATGCGGTCTCGAACTGGCCGGCCGCATACGCGTGGCGCGCGGCTTCCTCGGTCATCCCGTGCGCGTCGAGCCACGCGGCGGCGCGTGCATGCAGCGCGCAGCGCTCCGCGTCCGGGCCTGCCGCCAGGCGGTCGCGCAGCGTATCGCGTACGAGCGGATGCAGCCGGCACCAGTCGGAATCGTCGGACGCGATGAACAACGGCGTGTCGCGCGCGAGCCGCGCGAGCCGGTCGGATGCGCCCGCATCGTCGAGCAGCGCGGCGCACAGCGACGGATGCAGGCGGTCGGCGACGCTGGTGCGCGTCAGAAATGCGGTGTCGTCGGCGGACAAATTCGCGAGCAGCAGCTCGACGAGCCGGTCGCGCGTACCGTCCATCCGCGCGGCGAGCGCGTCGACGGCCTGGCGCGGATCGGCCGAGCGCGCCATCGCGGCCATCGCGAGCTGCAACCCCAGCGGCCAGCCGTCGACGCGCTCGAACAGCCGCGCGCACGCGTCGGCGTCGACCCGCTGCGCAAAGCGCGCGCCCACCAGCGCGATCGTCTCGTCGAGCGTGAAGCGCAGCCAGTCGGGGCCCGCGAGCGTGCATTGCCCGCCGGCGAGCAGGTCGCCGGCCGCGTGATCGAGCCCGCGCCGGGCCGCGACGATCACCCGCAGGTTCTGCGGCGCGTTGTGCAGCACATAGATCAGCGCGTCGAGGCCGGCGGCCGGCAGCCGTTCCGCGTCGTCGACGATCAGCAGCGCGTCGATCGACAGTTGTGCGACTTCGGCCAGCCACGCGGTCAGCCCCTCCAGCGCGCGGGCCGCGCCGCCCGGGACCAGTCGCCCGAAGCCGGGCCGCGCGCAACCGGTGCGCACCGCCTGCACGAGCCCCTGCAGCAAGCGCGGCGCGTCGTCGCGCTCGTCGGCGGACAGCCACACGACCGCGCGGCCGAGCGCGAGGGATTCGCGCCGCCATTGCGCGAGCAGCGAGGTCTTGCCGTAGCCGGCCGGCGCCTGCACGAGCGTGACGGGCCGGGCGTCGAACGCCGGCGCGGCGAGGCTCAGCCGCGCGCGTGCGAGCAGCTGCGCCGGCACGCGCGGCGCCGTCGTTTTCAGCACGAGTTCGGTGGGTGGCGCGTCGGCGCGATCGAGTGGGTGGGCCATCGGGGCTGCAGTCGGAATCCGGCGGTGCCGTGCGGGCCAGCCTCCGGGGTGGGTGTGGGGGGAAGGATCGGCCGAACCGCGTTCGCGCGTCAATCCCCCCCGCGACGAGTGGGGCCGCTCGGCCGCCCGGTCGATAGCATGGGTTCCGAGGCCTGACGAACGCAACTGACGAACGCAACGAGGAGGGATGCCATGAACATCGTATCGACCGGCGCACGCCACCACGCGCCAACCGCCGGATAAGCGGAGCGGCACGATGTATCGCCATCTGCTCGTGACGGTCGACGGCGTGCCCGGCGGCATCGACGCGATCGGCCATGCGCTCGAACTGGCGCGCGCGGTCGGCGCGCGGGTCACGTTCGTGCTGCGCGGCGCCGCGCCGGACTCGCGTTTATCCGGAGCGCGGATGCCGGATCACGGTGCGAAAGTGGAAGCCGCCGCACGGGCACAGGGCCTGTCCCATGCGATCGCTGCCGGCGCCGCGCCATCGCCCGCTGCGCTCGCCGGCACGCTCGGCTGCGACCTGATCGGCGTCGCGGCGCTGCCACACGACGCCGATGCTGCCGTATCCGCGCAACGGCGGTTGCTGCTTGCGACGAGCGGCGTGCCGGTGCTCGTCTGCCCGGCGCGGCACTCACCGGCCGAGGCGCGCGTGATGGCCCGCTGTCTCGATGCGCATCGTGCGGTCGGCGAGCTGCTGCAGGCGCTGACGATGCCCGGCGAAGGGACACAGCCGGTGGCCGATGCGGGCCGCATGCTGGCGGCGCTGGCAGCACTCGCTGCGTTGCAGAACGCACGCTTCGGCGCGTCCGTCGAAGCACGCCTCTTCGCGGCATTGCGGGTCCGCGCGGAATGCACCGCGGCCGAACTCGACGAACTCGACCGCCAGCGGCAACGCGACGTGCAAGCGCTCGACGCGCTGGCGCGGCTCGCCGCAGACGGGTTGCCGTCGGCCGCGTTCGACACCGCGCTTGCCTGCTATGCGCGCAGCGCATTCGAGCAGATGGGGCGGATGGAAGGCGTGGTTTTCCCTGCCGCGCGACGCTACCTCGGCGAGCGCGACTGGGCCGAACTGGACGCGCACCCGGCGAGCTGCGCAGCCGCGACCCCGCCGGGCGCGAACGAACCCGACGATGCGCGACGCGCATCCGACTGATACCCTACGGAGAACAAGATGGCACATGCAGTGCGATTCCACGAAACCGGCGGCCCCGACGTGCTGCGCTGGGAAACCGTCGAGGTCGGCGACCCGGGCCCCGGCCAGGTCCGCCTGCGACACGAGGCGGTCGGCCTGAACTTCGCCGACACGTATTTCCGCAGCGGCCTGTATCCGGTGCCGCTGCCGGCCGGCATCGGCGTCGAGGCGGCCGGCGTGGTCGAGGCTGTCGGCCCCGGCGTGACCAACGTCGCCGCCGGCGACCGCGTCACCTACACGGGCTTTCTGAACACGCTCGGCGCATACAGCACCGAACGGCTGATCGCGGCCGCGCCGCTCGTCCGGCTGCCGGCCGGCATCCCCTGCGAAACGGCCGCGGCGATGACGATGCGCGGCCTGACGTCGGCCTACCTGCTGCGCCGCATCCACGCGTTCGCAGCGGGCGACACGATCCTGCTGCATGCGGCCGCCGGCGGCGTCGGGCTGATCGTGTCGCAGTGGGCGAAGCTGCTCGGGCTCACGGTGATCGGCACCGTATCCAGCGAACACAAGGCCGCGATCGCCCGCGCGCACGGCTGCGACCATACGATCGACTACAGCCGCGAGAACGTCGCGCAACGCGTGCGCGAACTGACGGATGGCGCCGGCGTCGACGTCGTGTTCGACAGCGTCGGCAAGGACACCTTCGAAGGCTCGCTCGATTCGCTGAAGCGGCGCGGGCTGATGGTCTGCGTCGGCACCGCGTCGGGCCCGATCCCGCCGTTCGACCCGCAGCGCCTCGCGATGAAGGGCTCGCTGTACCTGACGCGCCCGGCGCTGGCCGACTACATCGCCGATCCAGCCGAAAAGAACGACCTGGCCGGCGAGCTGTTCGCGCACGTCGCGGCCGGCCGCATCCGGATCGGGATCAACCAGCGTTATGCGCTGCAGGACGCGGCGCAGGCGCACCGCGATCTTGAATCGCGCAAGACGACCGGCTCGTCGGTATTCATCGTCTGAGGAGACGCGCATGCGAGTCGAACCCCTGACCTGTGCGATCGGCGCGGAACTGCTGGACGTGAACCTCGCCGACGCCGTGCACGACGACGGCCTGTTCGCCGAGATCCGCACGCAGCTGCTGCGCAATCGCGTGCTGTTCCTGCGTGACCAGGACATCACGCGTGCCGAGCACGTCGCGTTCGCCCGACGCTTCGGCGAACTCGAGGATCATCCGGTCGCCGGCAGCGACCCGGAGCATCCGGGGCTCGTGCGCATCTACAAGTCGCCCGACCAGCCGAACGACCGCTACGAGAATGCGTGGCACAGCGATGCGAGCTGGCGCGTGGCGCCGCCGTTCGGCTGTGTGCTGCGCTGCATCGAGGGTCCGCCGGTTGGCGGCGACACGATGTGGGCGAACATGGTGCTCGCGTACGAGCATCTGCCGGCGCACGTGAAGCAGCAGATCGAGGACTTGCGCGCGCGTCACAGCATCGAGGCGAGCTTCGGCGCGGCGATGCCGCCCGACAAGCGTCTCGCGCTGAAGGCGCAGTATCCGGACGCCGAGCATCCGGTCGTGCGCACCCATCCCGAAACGGGCGAGAAGGTGCTGTACGTGAACGCATTCACGACGCACTTCACGAATTTCCATACGCCCGGGCGCGTGCGCTTCGGGCAGGACGCGAACCCCGGCGCCGGCCAGCTGCTGCAATACCTGATCAGCCAGGCCTATATCCCCGAATACCAGGTGCGCTGGCGCTGGAAGAAGAACAGCGTCGCGATCTGGGACAACCGCAGCACGCAGCATTACGCGGTGATGGACTACCCGCCGTGCGTGCGCAGGATGGAGCGCGCGGGCATCGTCGGCGACGTGCCGTTCTGAGCCCGCCCGCACCGTAACCGATCCGCAACCACGCAAGCACGCGCCGGGCCCGCCGCCCGGCGCGACGGGATACGCACGCCCGTACACCCCTAACACAACGATTCCATCTGGAGGACGACATGCAATTTCTCGACGATTCGCTGCACCCGGAAAACCAGGACAAGGTGGTCATCACGGTCGCGCCGTACGGCCCCGAATGGATGCCTGCCGATTTCCCGGAAGACATTCCGGTCACGATGGACGAGCACGTGCAGAAGGCCGTCGACTGCTACAACGCGGGCGCGACGGTGCTGCACCTGCACGTGCGCGAGCTGGACGGCAAGGGCAGCAAGCGGCTGTCGAAGTTCAACGAGTTGCTCGGCCGGCTGCGCGAGGCCGTGCCCGACATGATCCTGCAGGTCGGCGGCTCGATCTCGTTCGCACCGGAAGGCGACGGCGCGGAAGCGAAATGGCTGTCCGACGACACGCGCCACATGCTCGCCGAGCTGACGCCGAAGCCCGACCAGGTGACGGTCGCGATCAACACCGTGCAGATGAACATCACCGAGCTGATGAACCGCAAGGACATCGCCGGCACGTCGCTGAACGAGGCCGCGCTGTGGGACGCGTACCGCGAGATGACCGTGCCGGCCGGCCCCGGCTGGGTCGACGAGCACCTGCGCCGGCTGCAGGCGGCCGGCATCCAGCCGCATTTCCAGCTCACCGGCATGCACGCGCTCGAGACGCTCGAGCGGATCATCCGCCGCGGCGTCTATCGCGGCCCGCTGAACGTCACCTGGGTCGGCATCGGCGGCGGCTTCGACGGCCCGAATCCGTACAACTTCATGGAATTCGTGCGGCGCTGCCCGGACGGCGCGTGCATCACGCTCGAATCGCTGATGAAGAACGTGCTGCCGATCAACACGGTCGCGATGGCGCTGGGCCTGCATCCGCGCTGCGGGATCGAGGACACGATCATCGACCAGAAGGGCAACCGGATGACGTCCGTGCAGCAGGTCGAGCAGTGCGTGCGGATCGCGCGCGAACTCGGCCGCGAGATCGCGACCGGCAAGGAGGCGAAGGCGATCTACCGGATCGGCGTGCAGTACGACGGCGTCGACGAGACGCTCGCGCAGCTCGGGATGGCGCCGAACCGCCGGCCGGGCCAGATGAACGTGCCGCTGCGCGCGGCCTGACGCGCCGGGCGGCCCGCCAGCGCCGCCCGCCGATCGATGTAGCGCGGCACCCACCCTCGCGCAGCGCGCGAGGCAAGCTCCGCCGAACGGAGCGGGGCCGCGCAAGCCGCGCCGGCGCGTTGCCGCACCGGTGCCGGAGGAGACACGCATGCTGATTCATCATGTCGAGCCGTCGCTGCAGGACGTGGCCGCCACCGGCCGGCGCGCGCCTGCCTACGCCTGGCTCGTGTTCGGGCTGACCGTCGGCCTGCTGCTGTCGGACTACATGTCGCGGCAGGTGCTCAACGCCGTGTTTCCGCTGCTCAAGCACGCGTGGGGGCTGTCGGACACGCAGTTGGGTTCCTTGTCCGGCGTCGTCGCGCTGCTGGTCGGGCTGCTGACGTTTCCGCTGTCGGTGCTCGCCGACCGCTTCGGCCGCGTGCGCAGCATCGTGCTGATGGCCGCGCTGTGGAGCGTCGCGACGCTCGGCTGCGCGCTGTCGACCAATTACGCCGAAATGCTCGTGTCGCGCGGGCTCGTCGGGCTCGGCGAAGCCGCGTACGGCAGCGTCGGCGTCGCGCTGATCCTCAGCATCTTTCCCGCACGCCTGCGCGCGACGCTGACCGGCGCGTTCATGGCCGGCGGCGCGTTCGGCTCCGTGTTCGGGATGGCGCTCGGCGGCCTCGTCGGCGCGCATCTCGGCTGGCGCTGGTCGTTCGGCGTGATGGCCGCGCTCGGCATCGTGCTGCTCGTCGCGTATCGCGGCGTGGTCACCGAGCGGCGGCTCGCGGCCTGCCGCGTCGAACCGTGCCGGCCCAATGCCGACGCGCCGCGCGACCTGCGCGGCAGCGTGCGCGCGCTGATGTCGGGACTGTTCGCATCGCGTTCGGTGATCTGCGCGTATGTCGGCAGCGGGCTGCACCTGTTCGTGCCCGGTGCGCTGTTCGCCTGGCTGCCGAGCTACCTGAACCGCTATTACGCGATGGCGCCCGACCGCGCCGCGGTGCTCGCGGCCGGCTTCGTGCTGCTGTCGGGCGTCGGGATGGTCGGCTGCGGGATCGTGACCGACCGGGTCGGCCGCGCCGACGGCTCGCGCAAATGGCTGACCGCGATCGCGTATTGCGTGCTGACGGGCGTGTGCCTCGCGATCGCGTTCCGGCTGCCGCCCGGGCCGCTGCAGCTCGCGCTGATCTGCGCAGGCATGCTGGTCGGTGCGGGCGCGTCCGGCGCGTCGGGGGCGATGGTCGCGAACCTGACGCCGGCCGCGATCCACGCGTCGGCATTCGCGACGCTCACGCTCGCCAACAACCTGCTCGGCATGGCGCCGGGCCCGCTGCTGACCGGATGGGCCGCCGATCGCGCCGGTCTCGTCGGCGCACTGCAATGGATTCCCGTCGTGCCGCTCGCGGCCGCCGTGCTGTTCGCGATCGGACGCGCGAGCTACACCGCAGATCTCGCCCGTGTCGAACGCGAACGGCGCGCATCCCACCACCTTTCCTGAACCCTCCCGGAGGCTGCATGACCCTGGCGACTACGCCGACCATCCTGATCGTGCCCGGCTTGCGCGATCACGTCGAAGACCACTGGCAGACGCATCTCGAACGGCGCCTGCCGAACGCGCGTTCCGTCGCGCCGCTCGAAGCCGACAAGCTGAGCCGCGCAGCGCGCGTCGCGGCACTCGATGCGGCACTGGCCGCGATCGACGGCCCCGTGATCCTCGTCGCGCACAGCGCGGGCGTGATGATCGCCGCGCACTGGGCACGGCAGGCTACGCGAGCGATCCACGGCGCGCTGCTCGCGGCGCCGGCCGATCTCGACACGCCGATGCCCGAAGGCTATCCGACACCCGCTGCGCTCGACGCGCACGGCTGGACGCCGGTGCCGACCCGGCGGCTGCCGTTTCCGAGCATCGTGGCCGCGAGCCGCAACGATCCGCTCGCACGCTTCGAACGCACCGAAGCGCTGGCGGCCGGGTGGGGCAGCCGGCTCGTCGATCTCGGCGAGGTCGGGCACCTGAACCCGGCGTCCGGGTACGGCGAGTGGCGGGACGCGGAGCGGCTGATCGCAGAGGTGATCGCGCTCGGTGCGGCCTGAACCCCGTGCGCGGCGCGCCGGACACGACTGTGTGCCGGCGCGTCGACATGAACCGATTCCATTTCAGCGCCCGTTGATATACGACGTCCTAACACACCACACAACCGTTGCCGCGTCGCGCCCCGAAATCGGTCAATCAGCAAATCGTCGACAAACGGAAGGTTTTTGTTAGGGAAATTCCCGCCCCGTGCCGCTCGGTTTTTTGTTGACCGACATCGTATAACGCCGTCATGATTTCCTGAAAGAAAGGTCCCATCCACCGACCGAAGCGAGGAGACATGAACACCACCACGATCGCGCGCCGTGTCCGACGGATCGCCCTGGCGCTGGGCTTGACGCTGTCGGCCGCGGCCGCCGTCGCGGCGCCCGTGTCGCTCAATGTCGTCGACGTCGCGGGCAACCTGCAGCTCACGCAGAAGGCCATCGAGGCGTTCAAGGAAAAGAACCCGAACCTGGTCTCGAACGTCACGTTCACAAACGCGCCCGCGCCGCAGCTGCCGGGCAAGATCAAGGCGATGCAGGCAGCGGGGCGCGCCGACATCGACCTCGTGCTGACCGGCACCGACGCGCTGGCCGCTGGCATCGAGCAGAACCTGTGGCTGAAGCTGCTGCCCGACAACGCGGGCGCATTGCCCGGCGTGCTCGACAAGTACGCACCCGGCCCGCGCAAGATGCAGGATCTCGCGCAGGGCTTCGGCCTCGAAGTCACCTACATGCCGGCCGGCCCGCTGCTCGAATACAACCCGGCGAAGGTCAGCGATCCGCCGAAGACGCCCGAACAGCTGCTCGCGTGGTGCAAGGCGCACCCGAACAAGCTGATCTACGCGCGCCCGGCGAACTCGGGCCCCGGCCGCACGTTCCTGATGGGGCTGCCGTACGTGCTCGGCGACAAGAACCCGCAGGACCCGATCAACGGCTGGGACAAGACCTGGGCATACCTGAAGCAGCTCAACGACTGCGTCCCGTACTACCCGGGCGGCACGTCGGCCGTGATGAAGGAGCTCGGCGAAGGCACGCGCGACATGACCGTCACCGTCACCGGCTGGGACCTCAACCCGCGCGCGCTCGGCATCGTGCCGGCCGAGTTCCGGATCCAGGCGTTCGACAACATGACGTGGGTCAACGACGCGCACTACATGGTGATCCCGAAGGGCGTGCCGAAGGACAAGCTCGACGTGCTGTTCAAGCTGATGAACTTCCTGCTCGAACCGGCCCAGCAGGCGATGACCTACGACGACGGCTACTTCTATCCGGGCCCGGCGGTGAAGGGCGTGACGCTCGAGATGGCGCCCGCGCACAGCCAGGAAGTGATCAGGAAGTTCGGCCGCCCCGAGTACGCGAAGCTGCTCGCGGATCGTCCGCACGTGCAGCCGCTCAACGCGCAGGCGATGGTCGCCGCGTTCCAGAAGTGGGACCGCGAGATCGGTGCGCAGAAGTCGAAATGACGCATGAACCCGCGGGCGCTGCGGCGCCCGCGCCGACGGAGTTCGCGCAATGAAGCACAGTTTCGAACGGTTGCGGCTCGACGGCGTGTGCCGCAGCTTCACCAATGCGGAAGGCGCACAGGTCGCCGCACTGGACGGGCTCGACCTCGACATCAGGCGCGGCGAGTTCATCGCGCTGCTCGGCCCGTCGGGTTGCGGCAAGTCGACCGCGCTGAACTGCATCGCCGGTCTGCAGCCGCTCACGCGCGGCGGCATCTGGCTCGACGACATGCGCATCGACGTGCTGCCGCCCGAGCGCCGCGGCTTCGGGATGGTGTTCCAGAACTACGCGCTGTTTCCGCACATGTCGGTGCTCGACAACGTCGGCTTCGGGCTGAAGATGCGCGGCGTGCCGAAGCAGGAAACCCGGCGGCGCGCGCAGCAGGCGCTCGAGCTCGTGCAGCTCGTCGGCCACGAGGGCAAGCTGCCCGGGCAATTGTCGGGCGGACAGCAGCAGCGCGTCGCGGTCGCGCGCGCGATCGTCATCGAGCCGCCGCTGGTGCTGATGGACGAGCCGCTGTCGAACCTCGACACGAAGCTGCGCATCGAGATGCGCGCCGAGATCCGCCGCATCCACACGCAGCTCGAACGCGCGACGATCTACGTGACGCACGACCAGGACGAGGCGCTGTCGATGGCCGACCGGATCGTCGTGATGAAGGAAGGGGTCGTGCAGCAGATCGCGTCGCCCAAGGACGTGTACACGCGCCCGCACAACCTGCACGTCGCGCGCTTCATGGGCTATCGCAACGTGCTGCCGTTCACGCTCGAAGGGATGGCCGGCGACTACGTGAACGTCGCCGCGGCCGGCGTGCGCATCGCGGGCGTGCCGATGGCCGGTTTCGACGGCAACGAGGTCGTGGTCGCGCTGCGCCCCGACGACATCGAGCGCGCGGAAGCAGGCGCCGACAACGCCTTCGACGCGACCGTCGAAACGGTTGAATACGGCGGCCGCGACTCGCTGATCCGCGCGATCACGCCGTTCGGCGCGATCTGGGCGCGGGTCGCCGGCGAATTCGCGGAAGGCGAGCGACTGCGGCTGCGCGTGGCGCCGGCGCGCACGCTCGTCTATCCAGGAGACGCGCAATGAACGGCCTCCGCGCAGCGTGCCCGACAGCATGCCACCGGGAGGCCGCATGAGCACGCTCGCGACCGGCAGCACGCCGCGCGACGCGAAGGCGTGGCTCGTCACGCCGGCGCTCGCGTTCATCGTCGCGCTGTTCATCTATCCGTTCGCGTACGGCCTCGTGCTGTCGTTCCAGCCGATGAACGGCGGCGGCGCGCTCGCGAACTACGTGCAGTTCTTCACCGATACCGCGATGTGGCCGACCGTGCTCGTCACGCTGAAGCTCGCGGTGCCGGCGACGCTGATCAACGTCGGCATCTCGGTGCCCGTCGCGTTCGCGCTGCGCCGCAACTCGCCGTACCAGAAGTTCGTCACGACGCTGCTCGTGATTCCCGTCACGCTCGGCACGGTGCTCGTGGCCGACGGGATGCTCACGTACTTCGGCCCGAACGGCTGGTTCCCGCAGGCGCTGCAGGGGCTGCACCTGTATACGGACGAAGTGCGCCTCACGCACAACTACTGGGGCGTGCTGCTGTCGCTGATCGTGTCGGGCTTTCCGTTCGCGTTCCTGCTGGTGCTGTCGTACATCAGCGGCATCGACCCGACGCTCGCGCGCGCCGCGGCCACGCTCGGCGCGAACCCGTGGCAGCAGTTCCGGCAGATCTACCTGCCGCTGCTCGTGCCGGGGCTCACGATGGCCGCGTGCCTGTCGTTCGTGCAGGCGTTCTCGGTGTTCCCGTCGGCCGTGCTGCTCGGCGCGCCGGCCGGACCGACGCGCGTGATCTCGATCGCGGCCGCCGAGGCCGCGTTCGAGAGCTACGACTATTCGCTCGCGTCGGCGATCGCGATCGTGATGGGCTTCGTGCAGCTGCTGGTGGTCGCGTCGATGCTCGGCGCGCGCCGCTTCTTCTATACCGGTCCGGTCACGGGAGGCAAGGGCTGATGGCGACCGACAATCATGCCGCGCCGGCGTGGCCGCCGAAGCACAGCCCGCCCGGCGCACAGCCCGTCAACGCGATGAAGCCGCAAAAGCTGCGCGGCAGCCTCGCCGGCCGAGCATGGAAGGCGCTCGTGTGGGGGCTGATGGCGTTCTTCCTGCTGAACGTGATGCTGCTGATCGCGACCGTCGCGGTGAACTCGGTCGCGACGCGCTGGTTCGGCACGCCGCTGCCGCAGGGCTTCACGCTGCACTGGTACGCAAAGGCGTGGGAAGACTTCCAGCTCGCCAGCGTGCTGTGGGTGACGGTCGAAGTCGTCGGCGCGGTCGTGCTGCTGTCGGTCGCGCTCGGCGTGCCGGCCGCCTATGCGCTCGCGCGCGTGCAGTTCCGCGGCAAGCGCTTCGCGCTGCTGGTGTTCCTGCTGCCGCTGATGGTGCCGCCCGTCACGTACGGGATCCCGATGGCGACCGTGATGTACAAGGTCGGGCTCGCGGGCACGCTGCCCGGCGTGATCCTCGCGAACCTCGTGCCGGCGCTGCCGTTCGTGATCCTCGTGATGACGCCGTTCATCGAGCAGATCGATCCGAATCTCGAGGCCGCCGCGCGCATCTTCGGCGCGAACACGTGGCGCTATTTTCGCTACGTGCTGCTGCCGCTGCTGGTGCCCGGCATGCTCGCGGCGGGGCTGCTCGTGCTGGTGCGCACGATCGGGATGTTCGAGCTGACCTTCTTCACCGCGGGCCCGAGCACGCAGACGCTCGTCGTCGCGCTGTATTACGCGGTGTTCTCGACCGGCGTGCGTGCGCCGCAGTCGATCGACGCGATGGCGATGATCTACATGGCCATCACGCTCGTCTGGGTCGTGATCGCGCTGCAGTTCGTGAGCCCGACGCAGCTCGTCAGCCGCGTGAAGCAGGAGCGGCAGTAGGCCCGAACGAAAGCGGCGGGGCGGGTGCGTCGTGCCGGCCGCCCGTTTGCCCGCAGGCCTGCGTGCAATTGGTTACAAATGGATACCGCGCACGACGC
This sequence comes from Burkholderia cepacia GG4, assembly GCF_000292915.1. Taxonomy (NCBI): domain Bacteria; kingdom Pseudomonadati; phylum Pseudomonadota; class Betaproteobacteria; order Burkholderiales; family Burkholderiaceae; genus Burkholderia; species Burkholderia cepacia. The sequence goes on along the minus strand of NC_018513.1, from coordinate 1,860,611 downwards.
GCGGACGTTGCAGACTACGCGGCATACGGCTCGGCGATGCGTTCGCATGCATTGCCGCCGCGATCCGACGTTCACCCGATGCACGGAGTTCCATGAAGTTTCAAACGCTGCTGACGCTCGGCTGTGCCGCCACGCTGCTGGCCGCCTGCAATCTGCTCCACGACGGTCCCGGATCGCGCGACGTCGACGCGGCGGTGCGCCGCGCGCTCGAAGCGGAAAACCACGGCGGCCTGAACGCGCTGTTCGGCCAGCCGCTGCCCGTGTCCGCCGACGTGATCTCGGCGAAGCCCGACGGCGACTGCAAGAAGGTCGGCGAACGCACCTACACGTGCGACGTCGTGGTCAAGTGGCGCAATAGCGATTACGCGCCGTCGCGCGCGAACCTGACGTTCGTGCAGGCCGCGGACGGCGCGTGGCAGACTTCGGGCGTCGACGCGGCGCTCGCGACGGGCGCCGCCAAGTCGCTGATCGACCGGATCGGCAAGGCGTGGCCCGGCAACGCGGCCAGTGGCGCGTCCGCGCCGCAGTGACGCACTGGCGGCGGCCTTCGTCGCGCTGTGTTCCGGGTACGGTCCCGGCGCTCGGGACCGCACCGTTCCTTCATTCCGACGCTGGCAACCGGGCGACCCGCCAGCGATGACGGCGACGGCCCGCGCGGGTTGCACGCCGGTCAGCGCCCGCGACCGGCCGTACGGGCCACCGGTTCGGTCAGCGCCGGGCGACCCGACGCGCTCGACGCGCCGGCATCCGCACCGATCCCCGACCCTTGTTCGATACGCGCTTCGGCGGCGCGGAGGTCGTCCGGATACTGGCTCTTCAGCGGCTTGTAGCCAGCCTGTTCGAGTTGTTGCAACTGTGCGACGACTTCGGCGCGCGTGACGGGCGTGGCGGCCGATTGCGCGAACGACACGGCAGGGGCCGCCAGCGCGGCGGCAAGAACGAGCACGGAAAGGGCGGTCTTCATGTTCAGGATCTCCGAAAAAACAGGGCATCCGGCGCGGCACTCGCGCCGCAACCGGTGACCCCATCTTGTTCGACCGGCGCTTAAGCGTGGATTAACGAGCAAAAAGGGCGCGAACGCTGCCCGTCATCGGTCGAATCGATCCTCGGTATGCGGGTCGTCGTATAGGGAAAACCCTTAATTCGAGCTATAATCACGGCCTAGAAGAAAGGTCGAACCATGCCCGAACGTTTCCAATCCCTTGAAAAATTTGTGTTTTCCCTGGTCGTGATGTCGGCGGTCGTCTGCTCCGCATTCCTCGCGTACGAGCGTCACCCCGAGATCAAGATCGCGCTGCACGAAGGCGAAGCGCTGATGCGCGAAAGCGCCAAGTATTCGGTCATCTGCTCGCCGTCCAAGGTCGATCCTTGCGTCGAGATGTCCGCTTACTGAAGCCTGCCGGCCCGCTGACGCCCCCCTGCTGATTCCCGCCGACGCGCGGCCGATGGCCGAACCGCGCTGGCGGCGCGCATCACGCGCACACGCGCACCGGTTCCGGCCGCGCGTCGCCTGACTACCACTTCCCCGATTTTCCGATCCCGCTGCGGCATCCTGTCCGCAACGTGCCGTCACGCCTGCCTGTCGTCACGTCCTCCGTGCCGACGCCGGGCGCTGCGCCCGGCCTCATTGCGCGTTCGCGCCTGCCACACTCAACCCGCCGTCACGACCTGCCGCGGTTCGCCGCGCGCAAACGCGGCGACGTTGTCGACGAGCTGGTCGGCCAGCGCCTGGATCGCCTCGTCGCTCGCCCACGCGACATGCGGCGTCAGGATGAACGCCGGATGCGACAGGATCGCGTGGAACGGATGCACCGCCGGCAGCGGCTCCTGCGTGACCACGTCGAAACCCGCGCCCGCGATCTGTCCCGACTGCAGCGCGTCGACCAGCGCGTCTTCGTCCACGAGCCCGCCGCGTGAGGTGTTGATCAGCAACGGCCGGCGCGCCATCCGCGCGAATGCGGTCGCATCGATCAGGTGCCGCGTCGCCGGCGTGAGCGGGCAGTGCAGCGTGATCACGTCGCTGTCGCGCAGCAGCGTATCGAGCGGCACATGGTCGGCGTCCCGGGCGTCGCCGTGCGCGGCGAACCGCACGCGCATGTCGAGCGCGCGCGCGATGCCGGCCACCGCGCGGCCGAGCACGCCGTCGCCGACGATCCCGAGCGTCGAGCCGGCCAGGTCGCGGATCGGGTGATCGAAGAAGCAGAACTGTCCGCTGTCGAGCCAGCGTCCCGCGCGCACCGCGTCGCGATACGCGACGAGGCTGCGCCGCAGCGCGAAGATCAGCGCGAACGTGTGCTCGGGCACCGTGCGCGCCGCATACCCGCGAATGTTGCTGACGACGATGCCGCGCGCCGCGCAGGCGTCGAGGTCGACGATGTCGGTACCGGTCGCGGCGATCGCGATCATTTTCACGTGCGGCGCGCCGTCGAGCGCCGCCGCGCCGAGCCGGACCTTGTTGGTCACGACGATGTCCGCGGCGCCGATGCGCGCGGCCACCTCGTGCGCGGCCGACCGTTCGAACGTTTGGAGCACGTGCGGAAACGGGAACGGCTTCAGCACGGTCTGCGGCGACAGCGTCGCGCGGTCGAGAAACACGATCTTCGCGGGAGAGGAGCTGGAAAACATGGCGGGTCTCGCTGACGGGCGCCCGGCGGGCGCGCAACGGCAACGATTCTGCCAACGGCGCGCCGGCCCCGGCTTGACCGTTGCGCGAGCGCGCTTTCCCGCACGGAAAGGCGGGCGCACGCTCGCATGCAGGCCGGCGCGGCATGCTCCCGGTGCGCCGCCATGCATGCCTTTCCGTTCGGGAAAGGCTGGTTGAGCATCGATCGATTTTCGCCGTGCGCGAACGTCGTCATGATCGCTGTCATCGACAACACGATTTCATCGGAGACAGCCATGACGAGACCCCTGGACGGCATCCGCGTGCTGGAACTCGGCCAACTGATCGCCGGGCCGTTCGCGGGCCGGATGCTCGCCGAATTCGGCGCGGACGTGATCAAGGTCGAGCCGCCCGGCGTCGGCGACCCGCTGCGCAAATGGCGGCTCCTGCACGACGGCACGTCGGTCTGGTGGGCCGCGCAGTCGCGCAACAAGACCTCGCTCGCGCTCGACCTGCGCACGCCCGAAGGGCAGGACGTCGTGCGCCGCCTGGTCGCCGAGACCGATGTGCTGATCGAGAACTTCCGGCCCGGCACGCTCGAAGGCTGGGGGCTCGGCTGGGACGCGCTGTCCGCGATCAACCCCGGGCTCGTGATGCTGCGCGTGTCGGGCTTCGGCCAGACCGGCCCTTATCGCAACCGGCCCGGCTTCGGCGTGATCGCCGAGGCGATGGGCGGCCTGCGGCACCTGACCGGGGAGCCCGGCCGCACGCCGGTGCGCGTCGGCGTGTCGCTCGGCGATTCGCTGTCGGCGCTGCACGGCGTGATCGGCATCCTGCTCGCGCTGCGCCATCGCGAGCAGCAGGGCGGCAAGGGGCAGGTCGTCGACGTCGCGCTGTACGAATCGGTCTTCAACATGATGGAAAGCCTGCTGCCCGAATACTCGGCGTTCGGCGCGGTGCGCGAGGCGGCCGGCAGCAGCCTGCCCGGCATCGCGCCGACCAACGCGTACCGCTGCCGCGACGGCAAGTACGCGCTGATCGCCGGCAACGGCGACAGCATCTTCCGCCGCCTGATGGAATTGATCGGGCGCCCCGATCTCGGCAACGATCCCGCGCTCGCGCACAACGACGGGCGCGTCGCGCAGGTCGCGCGCATCGACGCGGCGATCGGCGAATGGAGCGCACGGCACGACCTCGACGACGTGCTGGCCGCGCTGAACGAAGCGCGCATCCCGTCCGGGCGCATCTACGACGTCGCGGACATCGCGGCCGATCCGCATTACCGTGCGCGCGACATGATCGTCGACGCCGCGCTGCCCGACGGCACGCCGGTACTCGTGCCCGGCATCGTGCCGAAACTCGGCGCGACGCCGGGGCGCATCGAGCGCCCGGCACCCGCGCTCGGCGCCGATACCGACGCGGTACTCGAATCGATCGGCATCGATGCCGCGACGCGCGACGACTGGCGCGCGCGCGGCGTGATCTGAACCGGGCAAAGGAACGACGACATGAGCAAGCAACCCCGACGACTCTACATCCACGAAGTCGCGACGCGCGACGGTTTCCAGAATGAAGCGGTGTTCGTCGACACCGACGACAAGATCGCGCTCGTCGACGCATTGAGCGCATGCGGCTACGCGAAGATCGAGGTCACGTCGTTCACGTCGCCGAAGGCGATCCCCGCGCTACGCGACGCGGAGGCCGTGATGCACGGCATCGTGCGCGCGCCGGGCGTCGTCTATACGGTGCTCGTGCCGAACGTGCGCGGTGCGGAGCGCGCGCTATCGTGCGGCGTCGACGAGGTGAACCTCGTGATGTCGATGAGCGAGAGCCACAACCGTGCGAACCTGCGGATGTCCCGCGAGCAGTCGTTCGCCCAGCTGCGCGACGTGATCGACGCGATGCGCGGCACCGGCGTCGCGATCAACGTGTCGCTGTCGACCGCGATGGGGTGCCCGATGGAGGGCGACGTCCGGGCCGAAACCGTGCTCGCGTGGATGCAGCGCTTCGCGGATCTCGGCGTGCGCGGCTTCACGCTGTGCGACACGACCGGCATGGCGTACCCGTCGCAGGTGCGCGCGCTCGGCGAACGCGCCCGCGAACGCTTCGGCGCGCTGCAGCTCACGCTGCACTTTCACAACACGCGCGGTATGGCGCTCGCGAACACGCTCGCCGCGCTCGATGCCGGCATCGACCGCTTCGACGCATCGCTCGGCGGGCTCGGCGGCTGCCCGTACGCGCCAGGCGCGACCGGCAACGCGTGCACCGAGGAGCTCGTGCACATGCTCGCGCTCGACGGCTACGATACCGGCATCGACCTCGCGGCCGTGCTCGCCGCGGCCGCGCGGCTGCCCGCGCTGATCGGGCATGACGTACCGAGCCAGATCCTGAAGGCCGGGCGCCGCTCGGACCTTCATCCGCCGCCGCCCGCCGCAGCCGGCGACATGCCGGCGCAGCGAGCTTTCTCGTGAACAGGAGCGAATCACATGGCGTTGATTGACCACCTCGACCATCTCGTGCTGACCTGCGTCGATCCGGAGCGGACGAAGCACTTCTACACGGAAGTGATGCAGATGCAGCTCGAAACCTTCGGCGCGGGCCGGCTCGCGTTCCGCTTCGGCAACCAGAAGATCAACCTGCACGTGCGCGGCGCGGAATTCGAGCCGAAGGCGCACGTGCCGGTGCCCGGCGCGCTCGACCTGTGCTTCATCGCGGCCGTGCCGCTCGACGACGTGATCGCGCATCTGCAACGCGTCGAATGGCCGATCGTCGAAGGGCCCGTCGAGCGCACCGGTGCGACGCAGAAGATCCGGTCGGTGTACGTACGCGATCCGGACCTGAACCTGATCGAGATCTCCGAGTTGATCTGAGTTGCCCTGAGTCGCGTTGAGTTGAATCGCGCCGAGTGGCGGCGGTCGTGCGGCTTTGTCATGCGGCATCGTCGCGCCGGTCCTTCGGTTCGTGCATGCGCCGGCTCGACGCGACTGCTGCGCGGCACGCCTCCGCCGAAAGCGGACAGGGGCGCGCCGCACCCGCCGATTCCGGATAGCCGGCCCGGGTTGCGGTGCGGATAATGGCCTGCATCGGCGGCGGCTCGTCCGCCGCCTTGGCAGCGGGCAGCGAGACCGTCCCGCGCATCCGCAATCCGACCCAGGCGCTTCCCGAATGACCATCCTCTATCGCGGCATGGACCGCGCGGCGCTCGACGCCGCCTACCTGAACACGAAAGCCATTCCCGATTTCCCGGCGGTACTGGCGTCCTGCCAGGCGCGCAGCGCGGCGCTTTACGACGCGACGCCGGGCCGCCGCGACCTGCGTTACGGCGCGGGTCCCGCGCAGCGCTTCGACTGGCTGCGGTGCGGCCGGCCCGACGCGCCGCTGTTCGTGTTCATTCACGGCGGCTACTGGCAGCACTGCGCGAAAGAGGATTTCGCATACGCCGCCGCCGGGCCGCTCGCACGCGGCTTCGACGTCGTGCTCGCCGAATACACGCTTGCCCCGACCGCATCGATGACCGACATCGTCGGCGAAATCGGCGCGTTGCTCGACCATCTCGCGACCGACCCGGACGGCATCGGCACCGCAGGCCGGCCGATCCACCTGAGCGGCCACTCCGCGGGCGGCCACCTGACGGCCGTGTATCGCGCGCATCCGGCCGTCGTGTCGGCGCTCGCGATCAGCCCGCTCGTCGATCTCGAACCGATCTCGCTGTGCGTGCTCGACGACAAGCTGAAGCTCACCGCGCAGGAAATCGCCGCCTACAGCCCGCTGCGCCATATCGGGCCCGGTGCCCCGACCGTCGTCGCGGTCGGCGCGGCCGAGTTGCCCGAGCTCGTGCGGCACGCGCACGACTACGCGGATGCGTGCGAAGCAGCCGGCGAACGGATCGCGCGCACCTGGCTGCCCGGCATGCAGCACTTCACGGTGCTCGACGATCTCGCGACACCCGACAGCGCGATGCTCGCCGCATTGCAGGCGCTCGCGGCGCGCTGACCGGGCCGTCTTGCGCCATTTCGCGCCGCGCGCGGCCGGGCGTATGATCGCCATCAGGCCGCGCCGGCACCGGCCGTTTGCGCCGCACGGCTTTCCAGGAACCCCGACATGGTGAACCCGCTTCATTTCGATCTGCAGTCGCTGCGCGTATTCGCGCTGGTCGCCGAGCACGGCAGCCTGACCAAGGCGGCCGAACACGGCCAGCTCACGTTATCCGCGGTCAGCAAGCGGATCGCCGAACTCGAAAGCGTGACCGGCAGCGCGCTGTTCGTCCGGCATGCACGCGGCGTCGAGCTGACGCCCGCGGGCCGCGCGCTGCTCGACCATGCGGCGAAGGTAATCGAGCAGGTCAACCGGATGGCGCACGAGATGAGCGATTACGTCGCCGGCGTGCGCGGCCACATTCACGTGTGGACCAACACGTCGGCGATCGTCCAGTTCCTGCCGGCCGATCTCGCCGCGTTCCTCACCGGCAACCCGGGCATCAAGGTCAGCCTCGAGGAGCGGCTGAGCCACGAGATCGTCGACGCGCTCGCGTCCGGCAAGGCCGATCTCGGCGTTTTCGCCGACAACGTGCCGGCGCCCGGCATCGAACGCCGGCTGTACCGGCGCGACGAGCTCGTGCTGCTCGTGCCGCGCGGGCATCGCTTCGCCGCGCACGACAGCATCCGCTTCGCGGATACGCTCGATGAGGACTACGTCGGCTTGAGCGACGGCAGTTCGCTGCTCGCGCGCATGACCGACGCCGCGTTCGCGGCCGAGCGGTCGCTGAAGCTGCGCATCCAGGTATCGAATTTCGACGGCGTGAGCCGGATGATCGAGGCCGGGCTCGGGATCGGCGTGCTGCCGCGCGATGCGGTGACCCGCGAGCGCGCGTCGCGGCTCGGCGTCGTGAAGCTCGACGACGCGTGGGCGACGCGCACGCTGTGGGTCGGCGTCAAGGCCGGCTCCGTGCTGACCACCGACATCGCGAAGCTGTTCGATTTCATGTCGGCGCGCTGAGCGCGCCGCAAGCGCGACAGACCGGCCACGGAGCACGCATGCGCACGCCCCGTGCCGGTCGCCGCGTCAGACCGGATTGATGTCGTCCTGGCTGCGCCGCGTGGTCAGCGGCCCGAGTACGCGCAGCGTGACGGCGACGATGCCGAGCGCGATCGAGATCACGCCGAACATCGCGCCCGCGCCGTATGCGGCGAGCACCGGCAGCAGCATGAACGGCAGCGCGCCGCTGACGATGCGCGACAGCGAGTACGTGCTGCCGATCGCGGTCGAGCGCACGCGGGCCGGGAAGATCTCGGCCTGGTACACGTGATACGCGTTGCTGAACACGTTCGACGCGCAGGTCGTCAGGAACCCGAAGCAGACGATCAGCATCGTATTGCCCGAATACGCGAAGCACAGCCCGAACGCGGCGATCGACAGGATCGACACGATCACCAGCGTGCGGCGCTCGATCCAGTTCAGCAGCGGGATCGACAGCAGCGAGCCGATCGGATAGCCGATGAACGACAGCGCGATGAACAGCGTGCTGTCCGTCACGTCAAAACCGCGGCTCTTGACGACCGTGCCCGCGAGCGTGCCGAAGCCGTAATAGCCGAAGCCCTGGAACAGGTGGAACACCGCGAGCATCAGGTAGCGCGCACCGTAAGGCTGGCGGCGCAGCAGCGCGATGCGCTCGCCGAGGCTCAGCGGCCGCTGCGGTTCGGCCGATTGCGCGAACTGCTCGGGCACGCGCACGCCGGCGCTGTCCGCGAAGCGCCGCGCCGCGGCATGCGCGTCCGCCGTGCGGCCTTGCGCGAGCAGCCAGCGCGGGCTTTCCGGCAGGCGGTGCTGGACCAGCAGCACGTACACGGCGCCGAGGCTGCCGATCGCGAGGATGATGCGCCAGCCGGCCACGCCGGCGACATGCAGCGGATTCAGCCACAGCGCGAGGAAGCCGACCAGCGGCACCGCGACGTACGAGGTCGTATAGGCCCACGCAGCGAGCCGCCCACGCTTTTCCTTCGGCAGGATTTCCGACAGGAAGCTGTCGGCGACCGGATAGATCGCGCCGACGCCGATACCCGTCAGGAACCGGCATGCGACCAGCATGTCGGCGTTCACCGAGAACGCGCCCATCAACGAGAACGCGCTGTACCAGACGAGCGTCATCAGGAACGCCTTGCGCCTGCCGATGCGGTCCGCGAGGCTGCCGAGACACATTGCGCCGACGAACATCCCGATGAACGCGGAAGCGAGCAACAGCTTGAAATCGGCGCTTTGCCGGCTCAGCCCGTATTCGTTCTGCAACGCGGAACCGATCGTGCTGACGAGGAAGATCTCGTACATGTCGAAAAACAGCCCGATACCGATCACCCAGACGACGAACCGGTGCAATGCGCCGACCGGCAGGTCGTCCATGAATTCGCCGAGCGTGATGCCGCGGGCGGGAAGGGGCGCCGGATCGGCACCGGCCCGGCCCGCGGCCGGTGGAGCGGACGCAGGTCCGGCCGCGTTGCCGCCGAGGTCGAGGGATTGGCTGTTCATCGTGTCTCCTGATTATCGATTTGCCGTGGCGCGCGGCCCGGCCGTTCGCGGCCGGCATCGCCGGCCCGATCGCACGACGCACCGCCCGTGCCCGCAAGGCCCGCGAAAGGCCGGATGCGCGGGCGGCGCCGATCGTCCGAAACATGGTGGGCGAATTTGCATGGCTCGATAATTGCGGATGCTTCAAGCATCCTTTCCCGTGCAGAAAGGCTGCGGAATGCCCGCCGGGCGGGCGTCAGACGGGGGGCCGGCCGCTGCGCGAACGTACGGGCAGGGAAAACCATGGGTGGCGGTGCGCGTGTTCGGCGCTTTGTGATGCGCTGCGGCACGGCTCGGTATCAGCGGTGCCGGCTGGCGCCGCGCGACCGGGTGGCGGGCCCGGCCTCGCGCATTCAGCTGCTTCTCTCTCGATCGAACGATGTGGCACGCAGGGCGCGCCCCGTTGGCGCTCATTGCGACGCGCACGGGTTGGGACGTCCGGCCGGCGCCGCGCGATCGGGTGGCGGGCCCGGCCTCGCGCATTCAGCTGCTTCTATCTCGATCGAACGATGTGGCACGCAGGGCGCGCCCCGTTGGCGCTCATTGCGACGCGCACGGGTCGGGACGTCCGGCCGGCGCCAACGCGCCGGCGTCGGCATCGGCCCGTTCATGCCGGACCGTATCCGACGCAACAGCCTGCAATCTGGCCGCCAGGTCCGGCGCGATGCCGAGCTGCGCGGCCGCTTGCTCGTGCGGACCGAAGGAGCGGACGTCGACACCGGCAACCCGGCCGGCAGGTCCGGCGCCGAACCGGCGCTCGCCGGCCCGGCGACCAGCAACGTCGCGGCGCAGGCAAGCACGCCACGCGTGACGAGGAAGGACGAGGGCATGGCTGGCAATTCGCTCATCGCGGGCGGTTCGGGAAGGACGCGTGGCCGCAGCATTTCACGAAGCGGGGCGACGGCACATCTGCCGTTCGGCAGACTTGGATGCGTTTTCCCGGTCCGCTATCCTGAGAGCTGGACTTTCGAAACGCCGGCCCGCCGGCCACCGCGCGTGCCGCCCGCGGCACGCTTCCCGTTTGCGTTCGCGCCGCCCACAGGAGACGCACGACATGAATCCCCCGACCGACCACCGGACGTTGTTGCGCACGCTCGGCATCCGCATCCCGATCATCCAGGCGCCGATGGCCGGCGTCAGCACGCCCGCGCTGGCGGCTGCCGTGTCGAACGCGGGCGGGCTCGGCTCGCTCGGCGTCGGCGCGACGAACGCCGACGGCGCGCGCAAGATGATTCGCGACACGCGCGCGCTCACCGACCGGCCGTTCAACATCAACCTGTTCTGCCACCAGCCGGCTCGCGCCGACGCCGCCGTCGAGCGCGCGTGGCTCGACTGGCTCGCGCCGGCGTTCCGCGAACAGGGCGCGACGCCGCCGGCGTCGCTGTCGGAGATCTACACGAGCTTCGTCGAGGACGATGCGATGCTCGCGATGTTGCTCGAAGAAAAACCCGCGGTCGTCAGCTTTCATTTCGGGCTACCGTCCGACGAGGCAATCGCCGTGTTGAAGCGCGCGGGCATCACGCTGTTCGCGGCCGCGACGCATCCCGACGAAGCCCGGCAGATCGCCGCGGCCGGCATCGACGCGATCGTCGCGCAAGGCATCGAGGCCGGCGGGCACCGCGGCGTGTTCGATCCGGCGGCTCGCGACGATCGGCTCGGCACGTTCGCGCTGACGCGCCTGATCGTGCGCGAATGCGCGCTGCCCGTGATCGCGGCCGGCGGCATCATGGACGGCGACGGCATCGCCGCCGCGCTCGCGCTCGGCGCACAGGCCGCGCAGCTCGGCACCGCATTCGTCGCCTGCCCCGAGACGTCGATCGACGACGGCTATCGCCGCGCGATCCTCGGCGACACGGCACGCCACACCACGTTGACAGCCGCGATCTCCGGCCGGATCGCGCGCGGCATCGCGAACCGCCTGACCGCGCTCGGCGACGATCCGCGCGCACCCGCCACGCCGGCCTATCCGATCGCGTACGACGCGGGCAAGGCGCTGCATGCGGCCGCGAAGGCACAAGGCGAATTCGGCTACGGCGCGCAATGGGCCGGGCAGGCGGCGCCGCTCGTCCGGTCGCTGCCGGCCGCCGAGCTATTCGCGACGCTCGAGCGCGAGACGCGGGCGGCCATCGCGCGGTTACAGCACGCGCTGGACTGATTGCCCCGCCACGCGTCGCGCGTCTCCCGTCGCGTGCGCCGGCGACCGGCGCATACGCCGCGATCCGCATCGCCGGCCACGAAATTGCAATGTTCTGTATCCGCACGCGGCGCGGATACAGCGCGATACAACGCATCGGCCCGGGCCCGCTATAAAGCAGACATGACCTCTCGAGGAGCACGACATGTCTGCCACCTGGTTCAACGGATCCTGCCATTGCGGAGCCGTCCGATTCGAAGTCCGGACCGCGCTTGCACCGGCCGTTCGTTGCAATTGCAGTCTCTGCCGCCGTCGCGGCGCGCTGATGAGCCCGATGTTCGATGCGCGCGACCTGAAAATCGTCGAAGGCGAGGGCGCGCTGACGGTCTACCGTTTCAACACGCGCACGGCCCGTCACTATTTCTGCAGCCGTTGCGGCGTCTATCCGTTCCATCAGACGCGCAAGGATCCCGCGTGCTGGCGCGTCAACCTCGGCTGCCTCGACGGCGTCGATCCGTACGCGCTCGACGCGGCGGTCGCCGACGGCGCGAGCCTTTCCGTCGTGGAGGACGCATGAAACGCTGGCTGATGATCCTGCTGTTTGCAGCGGGCGGCCTCGCGACCGAAATCGCGCATCCGGTGCAGTGCTCGCTGTTGTCGGTGAGCCGGCAGCGCAGCGGCGACCGCCGGGATCGGAACGACGGCGCGCGCCCCTGACGCAGGGCGGGCACGCGGGTCAGTCGAACCTCTTGATCGGAAACGATAATCATGCTTCCGATAAGATCGCATGCGATATATAATGCGTTCATCTGCGACCCGATCCGGTGTCGAAGGAGGACGTTCATGAAACCGACCGAAGCACAATCGCCCGCCGCACCGAAACTTTCCGAGTTCCTGTGTTTTGCGATCTACTCGACGAACCTCGCGTTCGGCAAGGCGTACAAGCCGATCCTCGAAGAGCTCGGCCTCACGTACACGCAATACATCACGATCATTGCGCTGTGGGAGGAGGGCAACCAGACGGTCGGGCAGCTCGGGGAAAAGCTGTTCCTCGAATCGAACACGCTGACGCCGATCCTGAAGAAGCTCGAGGCGATGGGTTATCTCGAGCGGCACCGCGATCCGTCGGACGAGCGCCAGGTGCTCGTGAGCCTGACGAAAAGCGGTCGCCGCGTGCGCGAGAAAGGGCTCGACATGAACCTGGTCGAAGCTACCGGGTTGAAACCCGATGAATTCGCGAAGATGCAGAAGGCGATCGTCACGCTGCGCGGCAACCTGATCGATTCGATCGACGAATAGACGCCGGTTCGATGTCCGGCCGGCGAAGCAATTACCGTCGGCCGCTTCCTTCATTTCCGCGCATTTCCGGCCGACAGGGCCGACGCACTGCTGCGACCGGCCCGTTACGGCTGGCTCTCCGACTGGCCCGTCCGGGTCACCGCGCTCCCCAGCACCAGCAAATGCATGTCGCGACGCTTGACGAAGCCGAGCGCCAGATAGCGCTCGATCGCGACGTGATTCGACGCAAGAACGTGCAGGAACGGTGTTTCCCTCCGCGCGCGGATTGTCGCGATCAGCGTCCGTATCAGTCCCGCGGCGAGGCCTTGGCGTCGGAATGCAGCATCCACGCAGACCGCGCTGATCTCCGCATGACCCTCGACCCGCATGCGCTGACCGGCCATCGCCGCGAGCCGGCCTTGCCGGCGTACGCCGATATAGCCGCCGAATTCGACCGTGCGCGGGCCGAACGGGCCCGGCTCCGTCGCCGCCGTCAGTGCAAGCATCTCCGGCACGTCGGCCTCGGTCAGCGGGACATGCTCGAACGCATTCGCAGGCGCGTCGTCGAGCGTTCCCTGCCAGATCATCTGATGCAGCGTCGCGCGCCGGACCACGGCAAGGCCGGCCGGCGTCGGAATCTCGTCCGGCGTGACCAGTGCCGCCGGCCCGTGCGCGTCGATCAGGCCGCGCAACGCGTCGAAGGAGGCCGGGCTGCGGTCCGCCAGGCCGGCGAACGGCGCGACCGCCGGCGCAAACCGCTGCGCACGCGCGTCGCCGAGCGCAAACCGATGCTGCTGGCCGGCCAGCGCATTCCACACGGCGTTGTCGAGCGGATGTCGTCCGCCTTCTTCATGCTCCGTCGTTGCTTCCCGCATTGCCTGCTCCTTGAATGAAGGCTGTCCGCCGCACAGCATAGACGCGATCGCCAGCGCAGGTTGCATGCAAACAAAAAGCGCATGCGATTACATCGCATGCGCTTTATTTAACGGGCGGAACCTTCGATTTCGTCGCAACGCTCAATGCCCGAAATAGATCGAACGCTCGGCCGTGCGAATCGCGCTGCGGCGGCCGGACTGCGTTGCGCTGTCGGCGTTGCTGCCGTAACCGGATGCTTGCGTATCGGCTGCGACCGCATCGTTGTCGCGAATCTGTCTCAGCGCCGCCTGCAGGTTGTCCGGATAGTTCGGATCGTTCGGGCGGCTCGGCAGATAGCCGGCCTTCTGGAGCGCGGCCAGCTCCGCACGCACCTGCGCACGCGTCACGGTACTTTCGGCGGCGAATGCCGGCACGGCAGCGGAAGCCGACACGGCGACGAGCAGGGCTGCAATCAATTGGGTCTTCATCATTTACCTCGATGGAAAAAGGAGTATGCGGAGTGTGAGCGTCGCACGCCGGCAACCGGCGCCGATCGCGGTTTCGTTCAATGGCCGAAGTAGATCGAGCGCTCGGCGACGCGCGTCGCAGGGCGGCTGCCCGATTGCGCGACGGCCGCGGCATCGCTGCCATAACCGGACGTCGCCGTATCGGCCGCCACGGTGTCGTTCGCGTGAATACGCGTCAGCGCGGCCTGGAGGTTGTCCGGATAGTGCGGATCGTTCGCGCGGCCCGGCACATAGCCGGCTTGCTGCAGCTGCACGAGTTCGGCACGTACTTGCGCACGGGTCACGGTGGCTTCACTGGCAAACGCGGGCGCGGCAACGGCAGCGGACACGGCAACGAGAACGGCAGCGATCAATTGGGTTTTCATCATTCACCTCGACAGAATCAGTTGGAAAAATGTGGGGTTCAGGCCGGTGCAGGCCGCGCTCAATGACCGAAGTAGATCGACCGCTCGGCCACGCGCACGACCGCGCGTCGGCCCGCTTGCGTCGACGCACTGGCGTCGCCGCCGTAGCCGGCCGTCGACGGCGAGTTGGCCACCGCATCGTCGGCCTGGATCTGCGTCAACGCGGCCTGCAGGTTGTCCGGGTAGGTCGCGTCGCTTGCGCGGTTCAGCGCATAGCCGGTCTTTTCAAGCTGCACGAGCTCGGCGCGCACTTGCGCACGGGTCACGACGGCTTCACTGGCGAAGGCCGGCGCGGCAACGGCAGCGGACACGGCAACGAGAACGGCGGCGATCAATCGGGTTTTCATCATTCACCTCGACAAGAAGATGGCAGGACAGTCGGGAGGGCGGCAGCTGGCCGCCCAATGCAATGTTCAGACGATGCGGATCTCGACATCGATGTTGCCGCGCGTCGCCTTCGAATACGGGCAAGTCTGATGCGCGGTATCGACGATCTGCTGCACGACGTCACGATCGAACCCTGGCGCGCTCACGTTCAGGCGGGCCTGCAGGAAGTACGCATTGCCGCCCATGCCGAGGTCGACTTCGGCATCGACTGCGAGGTCGGCCGGCAGCGTCACCTTTGCCGCGCGCGCCGCAAGCTGCATCGCGCCGATGAAGCAGGCCGACCAGCCGGCCGCGAACAGCTGTTCCGGATTGGTGCCGGTGCCGGCGCTGCCCGGCGACGACAGCTGGATGTCGAGGCGGCCGTCGGAACTGCGCGCCGCGCCGTCGCGGCCGCCGGAAGTCGTGTGCGTCTTGCCCGTGTACAGCACTTTTTCGATCTTGCTCATCATTCACTCCGTCAGGTTTGAAGGTTTTCCTCTGATGCGATTCGATCGCATGCGATGCAGTTTGGTCGAGGCGATCCATCGCGTCAAGCGGATTCGATTAAATCGCATGCGACATTTTGTATTTCAATGTATCTGGATCGTGTACGGCCTTGTGGAGCAAGGCTTTCTGGCGATCACTCCCTTATATTCAAAAGACGAAGCAGGCGGGAAATTTCACGGCGGGCAGGGCAGACGCCCCGTGGACTCGCTGCTGCCTCGGGGGCGACAACCCGGTTATGCCGGGCGGATTTCAGCGATCACGACCAGGATCACGGCCGCGTCGGCCGGCAACTGGTGCTGGGAAAAGGCCGAGCGCGCGTGTCCCGCCTTGTCGCCGAGCACCGCGGCAAACAGGTCGGACGCACCGTCGATCACGGCCGGCTGACCGTAGAAGCCGTCGGCCGATGCGACGTGTCCCTCGACTCGCACGATGTGATGCAGGCGGTCGAACCCGCCCAGGTGCCTTCTGATCTGCGCGAGCACGTTCAGCGCGGCGAGCTGCGCCGCGTGACGCCCGTCATCGACGCTCAGCTGTTCGCCGACACGGCCCGTATAGAAGACCTTGCCGTCGACGAGCGGCAGTTGTCCGGAAACGAACAACAGGTTGCCGGCTTCGCTGACGGCCGTATAGCTGCCAAGCGGTTGCGGCGGTTCGGGTAGCGTGAAGCCGAGTTCGGCCAGCTTCTGTTCGATCGTCATTGCGTGCTCCTTCGGGGAAGTTTGATTGGGCGGCCGCCGCGCGGAAGCTTCGCTCGCCAGGGCCTCTGTCAGTCACTCTAGTGATGCGGTCGATGCCGGTAAATATCGTTCGCGCAATTGATTCGACACGCGATGTAACGAATCGCGCGCGGCACGAAGCGGCGCGAACGCGTGCCGGAGGGTCGTCCGGCGCCGCCTGCCGCGCGCGTCGGTGCGCTGGTTTCGCGCCCGGGATTCATGCACACTCGCTGCTTCGACTCCCGCGACGCAAGCAACGGGCGCCGGCAGACGGGAAGCCCGATGCCCAATCGCAAGCGCTCGGTGGACTCACCGACTTGAGATCGCGCCAAGCACCGGAGACAGCAGGAGCGGGCCCATGCAAAGAAAATTCGACGATCTGCTGCTCGGCAGCATCGAGCTGTTCTGCCTGGCGGCCGAACTCGGCAGCTTCACGCTCGCGGCAGCCGCGGCGAGCGTCACGCCGGCCGCGGTCAGCCGGTCGGTCGCGCGGCTCGAGGAGCGTCTCGGCGTACGCCTGTTCGTACGCACGACGCGGCAGATCCGCCTGACCGATTCCGGGCGGCGCTACTTCGAGCAATGCCGTGATGCGCTGTCGCAGCTCGTCGACGCGGAGCGCGAAGCGACGGGCCAGCAGGCGACCCCGGCGGGCGTGTTGCGCATCAGCATGCCGACGCCGTACGGACACTATCGCGTGCTGCCGCTGCTGCCCGCATTTCGCGAGCAATATCCGGACGTACGCGTCGAAACACACCTGAGCAATCGCAACATCGACTTCGCCGAGGAGGGTTTCGACCTGGCGATCCGCGGCCGCGCGCCGGCGGATTCGAGCCTGGTCGCGCGCAAGCTCGAGGACGCCGAACTCGTCGTCGTTGCGACGCCCGGCTACCTGAAGCGCGCAGGCGTACCGCGCGCCATCGACGATCTGCACGCGCACGAATGTATCCAGTTCGAGCTCCCGAGCAGCGGCCGGCCGATTCCGTGGCTGTTCAACGACGGATCGGTGGAAATCGACGTCGCGACGACCGGTGGCTACGGCACGTCGGGCGACGTCCTCGCCGGCGTCACGCTCGCGCGCAGCGGCGCGGGCCTGTTCCAGACCTATCGCTTCATCGTCGAACGGGATCTGCGCGACGGGACGCTTGTGCAGGTGCTGTCCGGCCAGGGCGGCCGGTCGCGGCCCTTCATGCTGCTGTATCCGCATGCACGCTATCTGTCGTCGCGCGTGCGCGTATTCGTCGACTTTCTCGTCGAACATCTGGAGCAGGCGCCCGGCAAGCGGGCTCGCTAGCCATATCCACCCGTGCCGGCAACGGCGCGGGGCGCGAACACCACGGCTGCGCCGGGACCCGGCCGCATCGCGCCAGCCACACCGGCGCATGCCCGCATCGTCGCCGCTCAGTGTCCGGCGCTCTGGCCGCCATCCACGTGCAGGATCTCACCGGTGACGAACGGCGCCGAATCGAGATACAGGATCGCACCGACGATGTCGCTCATCTCGCCCATGCGGCCGACCGGGTGCAGCGCTGCGAGCGTCGCGTGCGTGTCGGGCGCATGCATCGGCGAATTGATGATGCCGGGCGACACGGCGTTCACACGGATGCCGGCCTTCGCGTACTCGATCGCGAGCGACTTCGTCGCGGCATTCAGTCCGCCTTTCGTCAGCGACGCCAGCACCGACGGCACGTTGCTGTTCGCGTGATCGACGAGACTCGTCGTGATGCTGACCACATGCCCGCCGCCGTGCCGCTGCATCGCCGCGATCGCGCGCTGCGTGACGTGGAAGAAGCCGTCCAGGTTGACGCGGGTGATTGCCGCGTAGTCGTCCGCCGTGTATTGCGTGAACGGCTTCGCAATGAAGATGCCCGCGTTGTTGACGAGCGTGTCGACCCGGCCGAAGCGCTCGAGTGCGGTGTCGACCACGCGCCGCGCGACGGCCGGGTCGCCGATGTCGCCCGCGACGGTGACGAGATCGGGGTCGTCCGACGGCCCGATCGAACGGGACGTTGCGACCACCCGATGGCCGTGGGCGCGGAATGCGTTGACTGTTTCCGCGCCGATGCCTTGCGATGCGCCGGTGACGATGATGACTTTGGACGTGCTCATGATATGCCTCGACAGGTGACTGGTTTTCGGCTTCAGTGCCGACCGGATCGATGGATCCGATGGACCAGACTCTAGGCGCGTCGCGCCGGAGTTCGAACACCCACCGTGGACCAACAGTCTTGCGCCGCAGGAACAAATGCGGGGAACAGCGGGGACGGCGGAGTCGCGTCGATGGGCGTGGCGGCGGTGCCGGAGCGCGCGGGTTCGACGTGGTCACTTATCCGGCGGCAATCGCGCGGGATACCGCGCGCCGAATGTCGAATCGTCGTGAAATCGGGTGTTTGGGCCGCGGATTGCTGCGAGCGAGGCTCGCTGATTTGTTCCTTCGCGCCGGGCACTTCTGCAATATTCAGCGCCTATTCGGATAACTTTTCTTATCACAATAGCATTATTTAAAATCCAAACTCGCCGTTTCAGAAACGAACCTGACCCTGTCGGTGCGAACAACGACGCATGGCGCGCATCCGCGCCTCGTCGACCCATTGTTTCCGGGCGGCTAACTCTGAGGTCGCGCCTCATGCATTTATCGGGCGGGCGCGGCTGCCGATAATTGAAGCCATTCGGAAGGGCACGCGGCGATCCGGCCGCGACCGCCCGATAGTCCGATAGTCCGCCTGACCGGGCGGGAAACGGCATCGCTTTCCGTAACAAATGGAATCCGGATGCAAGCCGGGCGCGGCGAGAAAATGGCGGAGTCAACGATGGATACGATCGAGATCGATCAAGCTTCGTGCTGTGAAACCGGGCCGGACGCGCCGGCCCTCAGCATCCGGCGAATATGGGAGGCGAGGGGCGGAACACCAGTGCTCCTGCGCGCGATCGAGGACGGCGATCTCGAGATCGAACGCGACCTGGTCGACCGGCTGTCGAGCCGAAGCTGCTACATGCGGTTGATGTCGGCGCGCAAGCCGACCGAGGATGAATTGATCCGCTGGACCCGCATCGACCGCCGGCGGGAAGGTGCAGTGATCGCGACGATCTGGTCTGGCGGCTGCGAGCGGCTGATCGGCGTCGCTCGTTATGCGATGAACGACGGCGAAACCGATGTCGTCGAATGTGCGATCGTCATCGACGATGCGTGGCACCGGCAAGGGCTCGGCCGCGTGCTGCTGTCGAGCCTGATCGATCTTGCCGAACGGTCTGGCATGAAGCGGCTGGTCGGCACGACGTTGAGCGAAAACGACGCGATGATCGGCCTGGCGCGATCGCTCGGATTCATGCTGTCACGCGAGCCTGGGGCTGCGTTCGTGACGGATCTGCGGCTCGATCTGGAATCGGCGTAGCGCTCGCGCAGCAGGCTCAAGGCGTGATGTGCCAGATTGCTGGATTACCAGCGGTTGGTCAGCTTACGATGGGTCGAAAAGCGGACATTTCAATCTAGCCGCCACAATCGAATCGAAATGTTCGATAACTTAGATTATGTCAAATCACAAATTCACCGGAAAACACGCCTGAAGCCTTGACCAGACACCGCCAGAATCTCACCTTACCGGTCCGTCACAGCTCCCATATCCCATCACACCCGGGCCTCGACAACGCAACACGCCCCACGGCGCCCACCAGGCGCCGTTCTTTCGCTCCACCGCGAACCACACGCATCAGGACACCCACATCCCCTGCATCTTGTGCGAGAAATGCGCGCGCTCGGCCGTCTCCATCAGCGACAGGAATTCGTCCTGCATCATGTGGATCAGCGCTTCGTGGTCGCCGGCCTCGAAATACACTTCCGGCTGCTGCGCGAGATGGTCCTCGAGGAAGGTCTTCATCCCGTACGCCATGCACACCGGCGGCAACGCGCCCATGTCGCAATCCTTGAACAGTTCGCGCAGTTCGATTTCCCTGGCGAGCACGAGATGGCGGCCGGTCTTGACCCACAAGTCCGACAGACGCACCGCGTGCGACGTCGGCAGCACGGCGGCGACGTAGCCTTCGTCGTCCTCGAGCAGCACGGTTTTCGCGAGGCGATCGCCGGGGATATGCGCGGCGGCGGCCGTCTCCATGCTGGTATGGCTATACGGGTGGTACACGACTTCGTACCGCGATGACTTCTGACGCAGGCAATCCTGCAGGGTGGCTGACATAGGCATGGCACACCTCGTCTGGGCAAATCGGGCGAATGAAGTTCGCTCCGGATTCGTTCAGCATAGGTCGCATTCGGCCCGATGGAAATCGCCGCTTCGCCCCTTCCTCATTCGGGCTCCAACTCCGGTTCCAACCCCTTTTCGCGCAGCCATTCGCGGTTGAAAAGCCGCGCTCGATAGATGTCGCCGCGATCGCACAGCAAGGTCACGATCGTGTGCCCCGGGCCCATCCGGCGGGCCAGCCAGACCGCCGCCGCGACGTTGATGCCGCTCGATCCGCCGACGTACAACCCCTCCTCGCGCAGCAGCCGGTAGACCATCTTCACGCACAGCGGATCATCGATCCGCACGGCGTCGTCGATCGGCGCGCCGGCGAGATTCGCGGTGACACGCGTCGAGCCGATGCCTTCGGTGATCGAGTTGCCTTCGGCGCCGAGGTCGCCCGTCTTCACGTAACCGTAGAGCCCGCTGCCGTGGGGATCGGCCAGCACGATCCGGACCTCCGGATTCTGCTCCTTCAGGTAGCGGCTCACGCCCGCGAGCGTGCCGCCCGTGCCGGTCGCGCAGACGAACGCATCGACCGTGCCCGCCGTGTCGCGCCAGATTTCCGGCCCGGTCGTCTCGTAGTGCGCCTGCCGGTTGACGACGTTGTCAAACTGGTTGGCCCATACCGCGTTGTCGAGTTCGTCCGCAAGCCGCCCGGCAATCTTCTGATAGTTGTTCGGGTCGCGGTACGGCGCCGCCGGCACCGGGCGCACGTCGGCGCCGAGCGTGCGCAGGATCGCCATCTTGTCCGGCGATTGCGTGTCGGGAATCACGATCACGCAGCGATAGCCGCGCGCGGCGCAGATATGCGCAAGACCGATGCCCGTGTTGCCCGCCGTGCCCTCGACGACGGTGCCGCCCGGCTTCAGCGCGCCGCGCTGCTCGGCGTCGCGGATGATGTAGAGCGCCGCGCGATCCTTCACGGATCCGCCCGGATTCATGAACTCCGCCTTGCCCAGGATCTCGCAGCCCGTTTCCGCGCTGAGCTTCGCCAGCCGGATCAGCGGTGTGCGTCCCACGCAGTCGACGAAGCCTTGTCTCACGTCCATGCCCGCCCCCTTTGCATTCGCGCTCGCGCGCCATACACAACGAAGGATAGGACGCGGCCGCGGCTTTCGGCGCCGGCTGCCGCGTACTAAGCTTGGAGAGCCCATTGCGGCGCCCGCGCCGCATCGCCAGACGAGGTCCGCCATGCTGCAATTGCAAACCGTCGCCGTCGACAAGCCCGAGGCCGTGAATTTCATTCTCGGCCAGTCGCATTTCATCAAGTCCGTCGAGGACATCCACGAGACGCTGGTCGGCGCCGTGCCTGGCATCCGTTTCGGGCTCGCGTTCTGCGAGGCATCTGGCAAGCGGCTCGTGCGCCGTTCCGGCACCGATGCGGAGCTCGTCGAACTCGCGTGCCGCAACGCCAGCGCGATCGGCGCCGGTCACGCCTTCATCGTGTTCCTCGGCGATGGCTTCTATCCGGTCAACGTGCTCAATGCGATCAAGGCCGTGCCGGAGGTCTGCCGGATCTATTGCGCGACCGCGAACCCGACCGACGTGATCGTCGCGGAAACCGCGCAAGGACGCGGAATCGTCGGCGTCGTCGACGGCTTTCCGCCGCTCGGCATCGAGAACGACGACGACGTGCGCTGGCGCAAGGATCTGCTGCGCACGATCGGATATAAGGCGTAGACGCCGGCCGCCGGTCCGGCGCCAGACGCATGCCGCCCTCCGGCTGCCGCCGGTTCATGCGTGAAACGCGGCGGGCTGACCGTGACTTGCCGCCGGGTGCGGCGCGCCCGCGTCAGCGACGGATCGGACCGCGCATCCGGCAACGTGCGCGCGCCGGGTCGGTAGTGGTTTGCACGCGCATCCCTGCGCCAATGGCGACCGGGTTCCCGCGAACGACTTTCGCCGCGCTTTCTCGGGCGAATTCGAGAGCCGCTGCATAAGACCGCGCGGCAATGGCGCAATCGCGTCTCTTCTGCCCGGGCCCTGTCCTGCAGACTCTGCTGCATCAAAGGCACGAACGCGGCCGGGATTTCAGGGCGGAGGAAAACTAGACCGTTAGTTGCATTTAAAGGAACAAAAATACGCTTCCGTCTGCGTCGCGCCGCTGCCGTCCGGCTGTCCTATACTGGCCGCTACTGGCCGCTGCAGACCGACGGTCGCACCGACGCATCGGCCGCGGCCGTCGACTCTTCCCGGAGCAACGTATGCATTACCAGCTGATCTACGAACTCGTCGACGATTACCTGTCCCGGCGCGAACCGTTCCGCGCCGAGCACCTCTCACTCGCGCAGGCGGCAACCGAACGCGGCGAACTCGTACTCGCCGGCGCATTGCAGGATCCGGCCGACCAGGCCGTGCTCGTGTTCGAAGGCGACTCGCCGGAAGCCGCCGAATCGTTCGCGCGCGCCGATCCGTACGTGCAGAACGGCCTCGTCAAATCGTGGCGCGTGCGGCCGTGGCGCGTCGTGGTCGGCACGCACGCGCCGCGCTAGCCGCGCGCGGCTACAGCCACCCCGCCCGCTTGAAGCGCCACCACAGCCCGAGATCGGCCGCGAGCATCACCGCGATGCAGCCGTAGAAGCCGTACTTGAGGTGCAGCTCGGGCATGTTCGCGAAGTTCATCCCGTAGATGCCGGCGATCATCGTCGGTATCGCGAACAGTGCGGCGAACGAACCGAGCCGCTTGGTGACCTCGTTCTCCGCGAGCGAGATCATCCCGAGGTTCACCTGGATCGCGGTCACGACCATCTCCCGCCGCCCTTCGATCGTCTTCACGATCCGCTGCAGATGATCGTACACATCGCGGAAGTAATGCTCCATCCCGCTGCAGAGCTGCGGGATGCGCCCGCCGGTGAGCTTCGCGAGCGGCTCGATCAGCGGCGCCGTATGCTGGTGCAGCAGCACGAGCCGGCGCTTCAGCGAATAGAGATCCTCGATGATCGCGCGCGACGACGCCGGCGTGGCCTTCGTGAAGATGCGGTCCTCGAGTGCCTCGAGCTCGTTGCCGAGCGTTTCGAGGATCGGGAAATAGCGGTCGACGACCTGATCCATCAACGCATAGAACACGAACGCCGAACCTTCCTGCAGCAGGTGCGGCTCGCGCTCGCAGCGCTTGCGCACATCGCGGAAGTCCTGCTCGGTATGGTTGCGGATCGACAGCACGTAATTCGGGCCGACGAACACGTTCAGCTCGCCGACCTTGAGTTCGTCGTCGTCGTCGAGCTCGACCATGTGCAGCACCGCGAACAGCGAATCGCCGTACTCCTCGATCTTCGGGCGCTGATGACCCTTGCGGGCATCCTCGAGCGCGAGTTCGTGCAGCCCGAACTCCTCGCCCATCAGGTCAATCTCGTCCGGCGTCGGATCCTTCAGCGCGACCCACACGAAACACTCGGGCTTCGACACGTAGTCGCTGATGGCGTCGATGTCGATGTCGGCCAGCTTGCGGCCGTCCTGGTATGCAGCACAGTTGATCAGCATGTTGTCCGTGATGTTGCCGTTTTCACGTCAGTTTACCGGTTTGCCGCGCGGGCGGTCCGGCTTGCGCGGCGCGACGATATTGGTCATGATCGAACTACCTGCGCCGCAGCACGCGCACGGCATCACTTCGACAGACGCACGGCACGTCCGTGCGGCCCAACCGTAAAGGAGACAGGCCCATGTGGTATTTCTCGTGGATACTCGGCATCGGCGTGGCGCTCGGCTTCGGCATCATCAACGCGATGTGGCTGGAGGCAGAAGTGTTCTCGCGCGACGACAAGCGTGTCGACACGTCGCGCACGGGTTCGGGGAGCCGCTATTCGTGACGCACCTGGTGTTCTTCTGCGGTCATGCCGGCACCGGCAAGACCACGCTTGCGAAGCGGCTGATCGGGCCGCTGATGCGCGCGACCGGTGAAGCCTTCTGCCTGCTCGACAAGGACACGCTGTACGGCCGCTACAGCTCGGCCGCGATGGGCGCCCTCACCTCGGATCCGAACGACCGTGACAGCCCGCTCTACCTGAAGCATCTGCGCGATCCCGAATACCAGGGGCTGCTCGACACGGCCCGCGAGAATCTCGCGCTCGGCATCGGCGCACTCGTGGTCGGCCCGCTGTCGCGCGAAGTCCGTGACCGGCGCATCCTCGACCGCGCATGGCTCGGCATCGCGCCGGACGTCGCGCTGACGGTCGTCTGGGTTCATACGGCGGAAGACGTCGCGCACCAGCGGATCGTCGCGCGCGGAAATCCGAACGACGCATACAAGCTCGCGCACTGGGACGAATACCGGCAACGCCGCTTCGTGCCGACCGGACACGAATGCGACGGCATCGTGATGTTCGACAACACCGCGCCGTCCGATGCGGACGTCGACGCGCTGCTCTACCGCATCGTGCCGCCCTCGCCTGCGGCCACGATCGTCCCGCCGCTGCCGGCCTGACCGGCACCCACCGGTACCGTTTTCTCCCCCGCAAAAAACAACGCCGGAAGCGCTGTTGCGCTCCCGGCGTCGTGCGGCCCTCGTGCCAGAGGCTGGCGGGTCGTCAGGCGACCGCGTGCACGCGCTCCATCGTGCCGCCTTCGTACAGCTTGCCGAAGCGGTTCGACAGGAATGCCTTCAGCGACACCTTTTCCTGCGGGATGAAACCGCTCTGCGGCAGCTTCTTTTCGCGGAACAGATCCAGCACCGCGCACATCGCGCCGGCCGTCGTGATCTGGATCGCGCTCATGTGCATCCCGCACACGTCCTTCGCGAAGATCTTGCGCGTGAACACGTCCTGCACCAGCTGGCCGTCCTTCACGCCCGTCACCGTGATGAACACGAGCACGACGTCCTGCTTCGTCGACGGCACCGCGCGGCGCATGATCGACTTGAGCGTGTCGCGGTCGGTCGACAGGCGCAGGTCCTCGAGCAGGAACTGCACGAGATCGCGGTGGCCCGGATAGCGCACCGACTTGTAGTCGAGCGTCTCGACCTTGCCCGACAGCGTCTCGCACAGCGTGCCCAGGCCGCCCGACGTGTTGAACGCTTCGTATTCGGTACCGTCCAGCGAGAAGTGCTCGAGGCCTTCGAGCGGCTGCACCCATTGCTTGCGACCGTCGCGGATCGCTTCGCACGGCTGGCAGTATTCGTTGATCAGGCCGTCGACGCTCCACGTCAGGTTGTACTTCAGCGCGTTGGTCGGATACTCGGGCAGCGCGCCGACGCGCATCTTCACGTCGCGCACTTCGCTGAAGCCATTCACCAGTTCATGTGCGGCGAGACCGATGAAGCCCGGTGCGAGGCCGCACTGCGGCATGAACGCACGGTCCGAACCGTCGGCCAGTTCGCGGATCGCGTGGGTCGCACGCACGTCTTCGGTCAGGTCAAAGTAATGCACGCCGGCAGCCTTGGCTGCCGCGGCGACGTTGACGGCGAGGTAGTACGGCAGCGCATTGACGAGCGCATCGAAGCCCTTCACGGCTTCACGGATCGCATTGGAGTCGGCCGAATCCACGCGTTGCGTCGCGATGCCTTCACGCGACAGCTTGGCGAGCGCATCCGCATCGCGGTCGAACGCGACGACTTCGTAGTCGCCCGTTTCACGCAGCATGTGAGCAATGGTGTGGCCGATCAGACCTGCGCCGACGATGGCGATTTTCATGCGCTTATCTCCTGATGATGGGTT
This sequence comes from Burkholderia cepacia GG4, assembly GCF_000292915.1. Lineage (NCBI taxonomy): Bacteria > Pseudomonadati > Pseudomonadota > Betaproteobacteria > Burkholderiales > Burkholderiaceae > Burkholderia > Burkholderia cepacia. Next base: position 1,834,784 of record NC_018513.1, on the reverse strand, counting down.
TGGTGTTGGTGTACGGCGTCGAGCCATGAACACAGTTTAGGGACGCGCAAAATCAGTTCCAAGAGGAAGAATGATGCGAAACGACCGATAAATTCGACGAAATGACGATGTATTTCGTCGCAACGACCAAATCATCTAAAAATTGCGTCTATGACGCGCCGCAAACGAGCCGCGGTGCACGCGTTCTGGCAGTCAGGAAGGAACGCGCAAGGCGGGACATGTACGCGCGAAGGAATCGTTGCACGCGCCCATGCAGGCATGGAACGCAATGACGCCAGCGCGGCGATGCGCACACCGGCGGCCCGCCCTGCGGCGAGCGCAAACGGCAGGCATCAATGGAAGGTAACGGAAGAACAACCGGCGCGATGAATCGCGCTACCGAGTCACGCGCGACAAGTGCGGCGATCTCGACAAGCGCGCCGCATGCGATGCGTCATCCGCCGATCGTGCCGCGATCGATCTTGCGCGACAGAATGATCGACGTCGTGGTGCGCTCGACGCCTTCGAGCGTGCCGATCTGGTCGAGCAGATCGTTGAGTCGCTCCGGCGAATCGGCACGCAGCCACGCGACATAGTCGTATTCGCCGCTCACCGCGCACAGCAATTGCACCTCGGGCATGCGGTCGAGCTTGCGCAGCACGTCCTTGCCGAACTTCGGCGTGAGGATGATGCCGACATACGCGTAAATGCTCGCGTCGAGCACGTCCTGGCCGAGCCGCACGCTGTATCCGGCGATCACGTTCGTGCGCTCGAGCCGCGCGATGCGCGCGACGACCGTCGTGCGTGCGACGTCGAGCTGTCGCGCGAGATCGGCGACGCTTGCGCGCGCATCCGCTTGCAGCAGCGCGACGAGTTGCCGGTCGAGGTCGTCGAGTTGGTCGAGGCGAGGTGGACGCATGAGGCTGGGCCGGCGTGCAGCGCGCCGGCGAAATGGAACGTGACGCGATGATAGCGCCGAACGCCGGCGCACCCAAACGGCATCGCGCGCCTTCACGGGTTCACGCGTGCCCCACCCGCCTCGTTCGCGTGCGACGACCCGCGTGCCGATCGAATGCCGTCGCCGCTTGCCCGCCCGACAGGTCCCTTTCAATTTCGATTCGTATCGGATGTAAGCAAGTGTCGCTTTCGCTGCTGCGCCGCATGCAACGTGCTACTAATAAGGTGCGACGCGAGATGCGCGATCGCGGCAGTTGCCGCCGCGCCCGCTCGCACGACACCACCCCGGAGTGCCAACCATGAAGAAAATCTCGCTCACCCTCGCCATGCTCGCCGTGACGGCCGGCGCATTCGCGCAGACCCAGCCGCAACCGCAGCCCGCTCCTGCCACGGCCACGGCCGCGTCGGCGCCGAGCGCCGAGCAGCGCGCGGCACGCCACGAAGCGCGCATCGAGCAGCGCGTCAAGTACCTGCACGACCAGTTGAAGATCACGTCGGCGCAGGAACCGCAATGGAAGACGTTCGCCGACACGATGCGTGAGAACGGCGAAACGATGGGCCGCCTCTATCGCGCACGGATGGAAAGCCACAACGTGTCCGCGGTCGACGACATCAAGCAGTACGCGGAACTCGCGCAGGCGAACGCGGACGGCGCGAAGAAGCTCGCCGACGCATTCGCGCCGCTCTACGCGACCTTCCCGGCCGACCAGAAAGCGCTGGCCGACACGACGTTCCGCAACTGGCTGCACCATGGCGGCGAACAACGCGGCAAGGGCAAGAGCAAGGACGGCAAGGCAGCCGCCGCGCCCGCACAACCCTGACGTCCGCCGCGCCGACGCCGTGCTGCCCGCCCGGGCCGAACGGCGTCGTGCGTCCCGCCGGAAACCGGCGCGTCACACGGCGCGCCGATTTCGGGATAAGCTCCCGGCTTTTCCCGCACTTCCCCGCCATGCTCGAACTCAAGCACATCGATCTGCGTACCGACCCGCAGGCCCGTCGCGTCGTCAAGGACGAAACCGTTGCGGTCGCCTTCGCGGATGCCGACGGCGAACTGATGAGCCTCGAAGGCCCGAACCGTTATGTGGCAGGCGACGCGCTGATCACCGGCTCGACCGGCGACCGCTGGGTCGTGTCGCGCGCGCGCTTCGACGCGAAGTACCTGCCCGCCGATCCGGCGCTCGCGCACGGCGCGCCCGGCGCATACCGGAACCGGCCGGCCGTCGTGCTCGCCCGCCGGATGGACGAGCCGTTCACGATCGCCCGCTCGGAAAACGGCGACACGCTGCGCGGCGTCGCCGGCGACTGGGTGATGCAGTATGCGCCCGGCGACTACGGTGTCGTGCAGGCGCAGCGCTTCGCGCAGGTCTACCGCGACGCATAACATGCCGCGCCGGCATTACGCCGGCGCGCGCACTCACGCAAAGTCTTCGTCGAGCTCGAGTTCCGCATCGCGCTCGACGGCCTCGCCTGCCGCGTGGCGCTCCTCGAGCGAGCCCAGCATCGCTTCCGTATACGCATGCAGCACCGCATGGCTGCGCGCGCGCTGCATCGGCCTGAGCGCCAGATAGCGCGCCAGCGCGGCCGGCACGATGCGGATGTCGAGCGTCATCCGCTTGGGCATCGAACCGAACCGCATCGCGAGCCAGTGCACGGACAGGAATCGCCCACGTTCGTCGCAGCTTTCGGCGAAGCGGGTCTGCTCCGGAAAGAGATCGCAGATCACGCGCGCGAGCGCGTCGAATTCGGCGCTCTGGCATTCGATCAGATAGTCGTCCATTCCGTCTCTCCCGTCAGGCCGCCGCGCGCGGCGCGCGGCACGTCTTCACCAGCACGACGACCAGGATCGCGGCCAGCACGAAATACACGGCCTCGTACCATTCGGCCGGCAACACGCGCAGCTGATACAGCAGCGCCGGTGCGACCGCGAGTGCATGCAGCACGATCGCGAGCGGCAGCACGCCCGCGCGGCCGGCGCGCACGCCGCGCCAGACCAGCACCGACAGCGCGAGCTGCACCGTGAACGCCGCGCAGCGCTCGAGCAGCAACAGCAGGATCGACGGCACCGACAGCGTCGCCAGCATCACGTGCAGCCGCACGACGGTATCGCCCGGCAGGTCCGCCAACTGCGTCTCGAGCTGCCCGCGGCTCGCGAGCCACGCGAGGTACGACCACTGGCCCCACACGAGCACGCCGACGAACCAGGTTTCGGCACCGGCATGACCGATCCCGTAGCCGATTGCGCGACCGTCGCCGGCCGACGCGCCGTAGCGGCGGTTCAGGAACCGCATCCCGAGATAGCGCCCGACTTCCTCGAACACGGCGGTCGCGAGCGCGCTGTACGCGACGAACGCGAGCGGCTGCGTGAGCCAGCCGCCTGCGGGCGTCTGGCTCAGCACGAGGCCGTGGAATGCACGTTCGACGATCATCGCGAACAGCGTGAAGACGGCGACGCCGACGATGGTGTCGCGGCGGTCGAGCGCAAGCGGCTTGCGCAGGGTACGGAACAGAACGAACGGCAGCAGCGCGATGATCAGCGTGGCGGCGATCAGCACCGCCAGCGTGACGGGGGCGACAATCATGTATTTCCTTGTTCGGGGCAGCGCACCTGACGCGCTGCGTGCCCCGAATGATACTCAGCTTGCGGTCGACGCGCGCGCAATCAGCTCGCCGGGCAGCATCGCGACGCGCACGTCGCCGGCCGCGCCGTCGATACGCTCATGCACGAATTCGACGGCCTTGTAACCAATCTCGTAGGTCGGCTGACGGATCGTCGTGATGCCGATCAGCTCGGCCCACTCCGGATCGTCGATCGACAGCAGCGCGGCCTGTTCCTGCCACGCGGCGCCGAACCGCGCACGCAGGTGGCGCGCGATCGCGAGCGCGACCGGCGCGTTCGCGGCGAACAGCGCCGCGCGCACGCCGCGCCGCTTCGCGTCGTCGATGCGCGCGTCGAGGTCTGCGAGCGCCGCCGCGGCCAGGTCGGGCGCGTTCAGGTCGAGCACGACCGTCGGCGGCACCGGCAGCCCGCGCGCGTCGAGCGCCGCACGGAATGCGGCCTCGCGCATGCGCCGCGAACTGACGCGCTCGAACGGCTGCACGACGAAATGAATGGCATCGAAGCCGCGCGCGATCAGGTGCGCGAGCGCCGTTTCGATCGCATCGGTGTTGTCGAGACCGATCAGGTCGGCCTCGAAGCCCTCGACCGTCCGGTCGACCAGCACGGCCGGGATGCCACCGCCGCGCAGCGGGCGCAGCACGTCTTCCTCGGCGCCGAGCGCGTTGACGATCAGCCCCTCGACCCGGTAGGTCGTGAGCAGCTGCAGGAAGCGCCGTTCCATCTCGACTTCATTCGCCGCGTGACAGATGAGCGGCATGTAGCCGAGCGCATGGCACGCGGCCTCGACGCCCTGCAGCACTTCGACGGTATACGGATTGGTCAGGTCGGCCGCGAGCATGCCCAGCAGCCGGTTGCGGCCGCGCTTCAGCCCGCGCGCCATCTGGTTCGGCCGGTAGTTGAGCCGCGCGATCGCGGTCTCGATCCGCTGGCGCAGATCGGCGGACAGCACGTTCGTCTCGCCGTTCAGATAGCGCGAAACGCTGGTCTTGCCCGTGCCGGCTTCGCGTGCGACGTCGCTGATCGTCGCCGGACGCTGCGTGGAAGGTTGCGAATCGCTCAAGTCGTGCCTCGCGACGTACGATCCGCGCCGCTTCGTGTGCGGACGGACCTTTGTTGTTGGATACGAAAGCCACCCGGCGGACGCCGCTGTCGATCAGCGCAAACGCTTCAGCGCTTGCGCTGCCCCCATGCTTCGCGGTCGACCGAAGCCGGCGCGTTCGCGCCCACCCCGGTCGCCTGAAACGAACAGCGATCGGCCGCACCGGACCTGGCACGGATGCCCGTCGCCGGACGCCGCCGGCAGCGTGGCCGGGTCGTGGATGCGACGAGCGGGCGATCATAACGCAGCCTGCCCTCCCGCACCAAGACCATCGACTCTAACGGCGCCGGCGGCCCCACCGGCCGGCCGTCGCCGTTCAGGCGCGCGCGCGCGCGTCGGGATTGACGAGGTTCGTGCGCAGCGTGCCGGCCAGCGCGCCGACCAGGTTTTCCGCGGCGCAGCGCGCCATCGCGTGGCGCGTCTCGTGCGTCGCCGAGCCGATATGCGGCAGCGCGACCACGTTGTGCATCTGCAGCAGCGGCGAATCCGCCGGCAACGGCTCCTTCTCGAACACGTCGAGCCCCGCGCCGCGGATCGTGCCGGCACGCAGCGCGTCGATCAGCGCGGCCTCGTCGACCACCGGGCCGCGCGATGCGTTGATCAGGATCGCGCCGCGCTTCATCTTCGCGAATTCGGCCGCGCCGATCAGGTGATGCGTTTCCGGCGACAGCGGCACCTGCAGGCATACGAAATCCGCCTGGGCGAGCAGTTCGTCGAGCGTGACGCGCTGCGCGCCGTACTGCGTCTCGGCCTCGGCATGCGCGGACCGGTTCGTGTACAGCACCTGCATCCGGAAACCGAGCGCCGCGCGGCGCGCGACCGCGCCGCCGATCCGCCCGAGCCCGACGATGCCGAGCGTCTTGCCCTGCACGTCGGTGCCGTACAGATCGGGACCGATGCTGCGATGCCAGTGGCCGGCCTTCACCCACTCCGCCAGTTCGACCACGCGCCGCGCGGACGCGAGGATCAGCGAGAACACGGTGTCGGCGGTCGATTCGGTCAGCACGTCGGGCGTGTGCGCGAGCACGATGCCGCGCCGCGTGAGATCCGCGACGTCGAAGTTGTCATAGCCGACCGAGATCGTCGACCAGGCCTTCAGCCGCGGCGCGCGATCGAGCATCTGCGGCGTGACCTTCAGGCTCGCGCCGATCGCACCGTCCGCGTCGCCGAGGGCATCGGCGAGCGCGTCGGCGCCGTCGGCCTGCACGACGTCCGCATGCTCGCGCAGGTACGCGAGAACGTCATCGGGCAGCGGCTTGTACGCGACGATACGAGGCTTCATCGTTTTCATTTTCCTTGCAGCGGCGCCGCGAGCGGATGCGCATCGCGCGCCTGGGGTTTGACGGACAGCGTGAGGATCACCGCGGCGACGAGCGCGGCGCTCATGAACGCATACGACGCGACGGGCGACCCGGTCGCGCCATTCAGGTAGCCGACGAAATACGAGCCGACGAACGAGCCGAGCGCGCCCATGCTGTTGATCAGCGCCATCGCACCGCCGGCGACGTTCTTCGGCAGCAGCTCCGGCACGATCGCGAAGAACGGGCCGTACGGCGCGTACATCGCGGCGCCCGCGAGGACCAGCAGCGCATACGAGATCCAGAAATGCGACGAGCCGAGCGCATACGACGCGGCGAACGCGGCCGCGCCGACCAGCAGGAACGGCCACACGAAGCCGCGGCGCGAGCCGACCTTGTCCGACGCCCACGACGCGACGAGCATCGCGATCGTCGCCGCGAGATACGGCAGCGCCGACAGCCAGCCGGTCGCGACCATCCCGAGCTCGGAGCCGTTCTTGACGATCGACGGCAGCCACAGCACGAAGCCGTACACGCCGATGCTCCAGCAGAAGTACTGCGCGCACAGCTTGATCACGGCCGGCGAACGGAACGCCTCGCCGTAGTTGCGCACGGGCTTGATCGTCGCCTGTTCGGCCGCGAGCGCCGCGTCGAGGTCGCGCTTTTCCTGCGCGTTGAGCCACGGCGAATCCGCCGGCTTGTCCTGCACGAGGAACCACCAGCACACGGCCCAGATCACAGCCGGCACGCCTTCGGCGATGAACATGTGGCGCCAGCCGAATTCGTGCACGAGATAGCCTGACACGATCGACATCCACAGCACGGTGACGGGGTTGCCGAGGATCAGGAACGTGTTCGCGCGCGAGCGTTCGTTTTTCGTGAACCAGTTGCTGATGTAGATCAGCATCGCCGGCATCACGGCCGCCTCGACCACGCCGAGCACGAAGCGGATCGCCATCAGCGACGGGATGTTGGTGACTACGCCCGTGAGCGCCGCGCAAGCGCCCCACAGCACGAGGCTGACGAACACGAGTTTCTTGACGCTGCGGCGCTCCGCATAGATCGCGCCCGGAATCTGGAAGAAGAAGTAGCCGAGGAAGAACAGCGCGCCGATCAGCGACGACAGGCCCTTGCTGATCCCGAGGTCCTGGTTGATGCCGGCCGCGGCCGCGAACCCGTAGTTCGCGCGGTCGAGGTAAGCGAGGCTGTAGGTGATGAAGACGATCGGCATGATCGTCCACCAGCGTCGGGATGCGAGATTGGCTGCCATCAGAGTGTCTCCTGTGTCGGCGCGAGTTAGCGCTTCAGCGCCTACTCCCGCCCCATGCCGCGGTTGGTAAGAGTTGGCGCTTCAGCACCTACTCATACCCTGCGGCGGTCGGCGGGAGTTGGTGCTTCAGCACTTACTCCCGCCCTTTCGGGAATCAACCGGCGTCGGCGCATCGCGCCTGCTCCGGCCTCATGCAAATCCGTGCACGAAGCACGAAATGGGTCCGCGGATTGTGCCGTGTCCGGCCTCTCATTGCGCGGTGACGATTTCCTCTAAGCGATCGGCGCGATTGCTGACGTTTTCGAGCCGATCGAGCGCCGCGCGGGTCGGCAAGCCTTCCGAGTCGCCGATCACCTGGATCGCAAGCGCACCGATGCGGTTGCCGCGCGCGACGGCCTGCTCGACCGGCTTGCCGTCCAGCAACGCGCTGACCACGCCGACCGCGAAGCCGTCGCCGGCGCCGACCGTGTCGACCACGTTCGCGACGTGCTCGCCAGACACCGTGCCCTCGCGGCCGTCGGCCATGCGGAAGTACGCCCCTGCGGCGCCCAGCTTGATCACCACGCCACGTGCGCCCTGTGCCAGATAGAAGCCCGCAATATCGGCCGGCGTGTCGTGCCCGGTCAGCTGCTGCCCTTCGGCGAGGCCCGGCAGCACCCAGTCGGCAAGCGTGGCGAGCGCGTTCAGCGTCTTCGCCATCACGTCGGCGGACGGCCACAGCGTCGGGCGCAGGTTCGGGTCGAACGAGATCGTCTTGCCGGCCGCGCGCATCTCGCGTGCGAGACGGAACGCCAGCTCGCACGACGTCGCGGAGATCGCCGGCGCGACGCCCGTCAAATGCAGGTGACGCGCGCCGAGCACGTAGTCGGCCACGTAGTCGTCGCACGACAGGTGGCTCGCGGCCGAGCCCTTGCGGAAATACTCGACGGTCGGATCGCTGCCGTCGTCGTTGCGCGACTTCAGCTGGAACCCGGTCGGATAGCGCGGATCGACGGTCACGCATGACGCGTCGATGCCTTCGCGCGCGAGCGTGTCGAGCACGTAGCCGCCGAACGAATCGCGGCCGACCCGGCTCATCCAGCCGACCCGGAAGCCGAGCCGTGCCAGGCCGATCGCGACGTTCAGGTCCGCGCCCGCGATCCGCTTCGTGAATTGTTGCGCATGCGTGAGGTGGCCCGGCTCGGCGGCGATGAACATCGCCATCGCTTCGCCGTAGGTCACGACATCGAGTGCTGCTTTCATGAGTGAACTCCTCCGTATCCTGCCGGCGTCACGCGGCGGCGAGCCACGCGACTCGGCGGCCGGCATCGCCCGCCAGGTCGGCCGCATCGAACGGAAACTCGATGCCGCGCGGCGCCGCTTGCGGCAGGGCCGCGAGCACGCCCGTGACGAGTGGATCGCCCGGCGCGGGCGCCACCGCGAATCGGCGCGCACCCTCGCCTTCGACGGCCTTGCAATGAATGTATTCGACATGCGGCGCCAGCGCCTGGGCGCATGCGAGCGGCGCTTCGCCGGGCCACTGCCAGTTGCCGATGTCGAACGTCATGCCGAGCGCATCCGGCATGCCCGCCTGGCTCAGCGCGTCGAACAGTCCGCGGAACTGCGCGAGCGCGCCGCCCACCGGCAGCTGGCCGTTCTCGACCACCACGCGGGCCCGCGCACCGCGCGACAGCGCGACGATCTCGGCCGCATGCGCGTCGCCGGCGAAGCCGCCGAGCTGGAATTTGACGAAGCGCGCGCCGAGCGCGTCGGCTTCCACGAGCGTGTCGCGCAACGTGTCGGCGTCGAGCGCGCCCGTTTCCGTATACAGCATGGCCGGCGTCGAATAGACCGACCACAGTCCGTGCGCGGCGAGTTCGGTACCGAGCGCGGCCAGCGCGCCGGGCGTCGCGTCGTCGTCCGACGCGAACAGCTCGCGCCGCACCTCGAAGCCGGTCGCGCCGGACGCCGCCGCGGTCGCGATGAATGCACGGTGGCCCTCCTGACGCACGCGGTCCATCCCGAATGCGCTCGCCACGATCACGATGTCTGCCATATCTGCCCTTTTGTACCCGAATGGAACCGGTTCCATTTGCTTGAGACGGATGGTGCGCTTCGCCTCCGGTGCGCGCCATAGAGGAAATCCCTAAGCCAGCCGACGCACGAACGCACGCCTGCAGACGCGTATCCGGCGCTCCCGGGCCGGCTTCGACCGCTTATCCGGCGTCGTGCGTGAGGCTCATGTCGAGGAACTGGGCGGCCACGCGCGACGGCGCGGCGCCGTGCGGCACCAGAATCGAGAAATGGCGCGTGAGCGGCGCAGGGGCCAGCGAGCGCGGCACGAGCGCCGCGTCCTGGTGACGCAGCGACATCGCTGACACGAACCCGACGCCCATCCCCGCGCGCACGGCCTCCTTCACAGCCTCCACCCCCGCGATCTCGAACGCGACGCGCATCGGCGCGCCGCCATGCGCGAACGCGCGTTCGACGAGCTGCCGCACGCCGGAGCCCTCCTCGCGCAGCACGAGCGGATGCGCGGCAAGTGCATCGAGCGTGACGCCGGCAGCGTAGTCGGGTGCCGCGAGCGGATGCCCGCTCGGCACGATCGCGACGATCTCGTCCTCGTGCCATGCATGCACGGCGGTGCCGGGCGGCAGCGCCTCGCCGGGCGGGCCTTCGATCATCGCGATGTCGAGCGACGCCAGCGCGGCGACCACGTCGGCGGTGTTGCCGCTCATCGTCTGGATCGCCACGCGCGGCGCGCGCGGCTGAAACGCCGCGATCAGGTACGGCAGCAGATAGCTGGCGGGCGTCGTGCTTGCGCCGATTCGCAGCGTGCCGGCATCGAGCCCGCGCACCGCATCGCGAAACGCGCGTGCCTGCGCGAACGTGTCGCGCTGCGCCTTCGCGTACTGCGCAAGCTGCTCGCCGACCGGCGTCAGGCGGATGCCACGGCCGTCGCGCTGGTACAGCGGCTCGCCGAACTCGTCCTGCAGCAGGCGCAGTTGGCCCGACACGGCCGGCTGCGACAGATGCAGCGCCACGGCGGCGTGGCTGATGTTCAGATGTTCGGCGACAGCCGCGAACGTTATCAGTTGATCCGGGGTCATGAGAATGAATTATCGGCTTTCCGGATAGTTTACGTCACAAATCACTATTTTTCATATCGATATAACCAAATTAGGATTAGGGCATCGCAACATGCATCTACACGGTGCCGCCATGCCCACTGCTCCGACTCCCCCTGTCAGCCACGCCGCGCCGTCGATGCGCGGCCAGATGAACGGCGTGCTGTTCGTCGCGCTGTTCGCCGCCGCCGTCACCAGCCTGTCGCAACTGCCGGCGATCGCCGGGCTCGGCCTGTCGCCGCTGATCGTCGGCATCGTCGCGGGCGCGCTGTACGGCAACGCGCTGCGCGACGGCATGCCCGCCAGCTGGGCGGCCGGCGTCAACTTTTCCGCACGCAAGCTGCTGCGCATCGCGGTCGCGTTCTTCGGCTTGCGCGTGAGCCTGCAGGAAATCGCGCAGGTCGGCCTGCCGGGCCTGACGGTGTCGGTGCTGGTCGTCGTCAGCACGCTCGTGATCGGCACCTGGGTCGGCATGAAGGTCATGAAGCTCGATCGCGACGCGGCGCTGCTCACCGCCGCCGGCAGCGCGATCTGCGGCGCGGCCGCCGTGCTCGCATTCGAGTCGACGCTGCAGTCGAAGCCGCACCAGAGCGCGATGGCCGTGGGCAGCGTCGTGCTGTTCGGCACGCTGTCGATGTTCCTGTACCCGCTCGCGTATCACGCCGGTCTGCTCAACCTCGACCCGGCCGGCCTCGGCCTGTTCTTCGGCGGCACGATCCATGAAGTCGCGCAGGTGGTCGGCGCGGCGAGCGACATCAGCCCGGAAGTCACCCGCGTCGCGACGATCGTCAAGATGACCCGCGTGATGCTGCTCGTGCCGGTGCTGCTCACACTCGGCTGGTGGCTCGCCCGCTCCGCACGCTCGGCGCACGCCAGCGCCGACGGCGCGCAAGGCAAGCGCAAGGTGGCCGTGCCCTGGTTCGCGCTCGGCTTCCTCGGCTTCGTGATCGTCAACTCGTTGAACGTGCTGCCCGCCGATGTCACCCACACGCTGAACGTGCTCGACACCTTCGCGCTGACGATGGCGATGACCGCGCTCGGCATCGAGACCCGCGTGTCGCAGATCCGCGAAGCCGGCCCGCGCGCACTGATCACCGGCCTGATCCTGTACGTATGGTTGATCGCCGGCGGTTACGGGATCACCTGGGCCGTGCAGCACTGGCTTGGCTGAGCCGCACATCCACGCCGCGACACGCGCCGCGCCCGACGGGAAGGTCCCGCGGGCGCGGCGCAGTGCTATGCTTCGCGTCGTTTTCCTTCGTCCTCTTTATTACCCACTTTCAGCCGTGCTCTCGTTCCTGCTGAAGCTGCGCACTCGCGCCCAGACGCTGTTCCGCCTGTCGGACGCCCATACGATGCTGATCTGGTCGGCCGTCGTCGGCGTCGGCGGCGCCTTCGCCACCATGGCGTTCCGCGAAGGCATCGACCTGATGCAGCGCCTGATCTCGGGGCACAGCGGCAGCTTCGTGCAGATGGCGAAAAGCCTGCCGTGGTACGTGCGCTTCTGGATGCCGGCCGTGGGCGGCTTCCTCGCCGGCGGGGTGCTGCTGTTGGCGACGCGCGGCGATAAAAAATCCGGCAAGACCGACTACATGGAAGCCGTCGCGCTCGGCGACGGCATCGTGCCGGTACGGCAAAGCCTGTGGCGCAGCGTGTCGTCGCTGCTGACGATCGGCAGCGGCGGCTCGATCGGCCGCGAAGGCCCGATGGTGCAGCTCGCGGCGCTCGCCGCGTCGCTGGTCGGCCGCTTCGTGCACTTCGACCCGCCGCGCCTGCGCCTGCTCGTCGCGTGCGGCGCGGCGGCCGGGATCACGTCCGCGTACAACGCGCCGATCGCCGGCGCGTTCTTCGTGTCGGAAATCGTGCTCGGCACGATCGCGATGGAAAGCTTCGGGCCGATGGTCGTCGCGTCCGTGGTCGCCAACATCGTGATGCGGGAATTCGCCGGCTACCGGCCGCCGTACGAGATGCCGGTGTTCCCGGCCGTCACCGGCCCCGAGGTGCTGCTGTTCGTCGTGCTCGGCGCGCTGTGCGGCGTGCTCGCGCCGCAGTTCCTGCATCTGCTCGACGCGTCGAAGAACCAGTTCAAGCGGCTGCCCGTGCCGCTGCCGGTGCGGCTCGCGCTCGGCGGCCTCGTCGTCGGCGTGATCTCGGTGTGGATTCCGGATGTGTGGGGCAACGGCTACAGCGTCGTGAACCACATCCTGCATGCACCATGGACCTGGCAGGCGCTCGTCGCGGTGCTGGTGTTCAAGGTGATCGCGACCGCCGCGACGGCCGGCTCGGGCGCGGTCGGCGGCGTGTTCACGCCGACGCTGTTCGTCGGCGCCGTGTTCGGCTCGCTGTTCGGGCTCGCGATGAACATGCTGTGGCCCGGCCACACGTCCGCGTACTTCGCGTATGCGATGGTCGGGATGGGCGCGTTCATGGCCGGCGCCACGCAGGCGCCGCTGATGGCAATCCTGATGATCTTCGAGATGACGCTCAGCTACCAGGTCGTGCTGCCGCTGCTGGTGTCGTGCGTGTTCGCGTATTTCGTCGCGCGCGCGACCGGCACGACGTCGATGTACGAGATCACGCTGCGTCACCACCAGGACGCGCAGGAACGGCTGCGGCTGCGCACCACGCAGATGCGCGAGCTGATCCAGCCCGCCGAGACCGTCGTGCCGCTCACCGCGAGCGTCGCCGACATGACGCGCGTGTTTCTCGAGTATCCGGTGAAGTACCTGTACGTGACCGACGACACCGGGCGCTTCCGCGGCGCAGTCGCGCTGAAGGACATCACGTCCGACTTGCTCGACAAGCGCGACACGACCGACAAGACGGCCGCGCACTACACGCATACGCCGTTTCCGCTGCTCACGCCCGACATGCCACTCGCGACCGCACTCGAACGCTTCATGGCGTTCCAGGGCGAACGGCTGCCGGTGATCGAAAGCGAAGCCGAGCCGACGCTCGCGGGCGTCGTCTACAAGACGTCGCTGCTCGACGCGTACCGGCGGATGACGGGCGAGCGCTGACGCGCATGCGGTGCGCCGCCCGGTGCGCGGTGTCGCGTGCGCCGCCGCATCGCCTCGCTGGCCGCCGCGCGCCGGTCCCGACCGTTCAGTCCGGCGCGCGCCCGAGCACGACCCGTGCGAAGAACCCCGCGAGCACCGCTTCGGCCGCGTTGGCCGACACGTGCTGCGGATCGGCCGTGTAGTACGACTGCACGCCGTCACACAGGCACATCAGCCCGAACGCAAGCGTCTCGGCCGGCAGCAGCAGCGGCGTGCCCGCGCGCTCGGCGAAGCGCTGGATGAATTCGGCCATCTGCAGCCGCTTGCCGTGCAGGAACTGGTTGAAGCGCACGCGAAACTTCGCGTCGCGCGCCGCCTGCAGCTTCGCCTCGCCCCACAGCAGCGAATATTCGTCGTCGCGAAACAGCGTCCGGTAGTACGCGAGCGCCATCGACTCCATCTGCTCGCGCGGCCCGCCTTCCTCGAAGATCGCCTCGAAATCGGCCCGCACCGAATCATGGTCGCGCTCGAGCAAGTCGAGCAGCAGGTCCGACTTGCTGTGGAAATTCGAGTAGAACGCGCCGCGCGTGTAGCCCGCCGCGGCCGCGATGTCCTCGACGCTCGCCGCGACATAGCCTTTCTTCAGAAAAATCCTGTGCGCGGCATTCAGCAGACGTTCGCGCGTCTGGTCCCTGCTCTGCTCGCGAGTTAAGCGCTGTGGTTTCATGGCGCGCAGTCTAGCACCAACCTGCTTTCAGATTCATCTTTGCATTCAGATACAGGTGTGTATTAGAATTCGCCACAGTTTCCGAACGACCTCGTTCGACTGTCCGTGCGCGCCCGGCGGGCGCCACTCGAGGCAAGCGCCCGCCGCGCTTGCCGGCTTCGTTCCGCTCTCACCTCATCTGGGGGTTTCGTGAATCGCTCCGGTTCCCGCGCCGCGCTGCTGATCGGCGCAGCGCTCGTCCTCGCCGCCTGTCACCCGAAGGAAGCCGCGCCGCCCGCGCCGCGCCCGGTCGTCGCGCTGCCCGCGCACGCCGACGGCGCCGCGGCCGCCGCCACGCTGCCCGGCGAGATCCAGCCACGCTATGCGACGCCACTGTCGTTCCGCATCGCGGGCAAGATCGTCGAGCGCAAGGTGCGGCTCGGCGATACGGTCAAGGCCGGCCAGGTCGTCGCGCTGCTCGATCCGTCCGACGTCGAGAAGAACGCCGCGAGCGCGCAGGCGCAGCTCGATGCGGCGTCGCACAGCCTCGCGTTCGCGAAGCAGCAGCTCGACCGCGATCGCGCGCAGGCGCGCGAGAACCTGATCGCGACCGCGCAGCTCGAACAGACCGAAAACAGCTACACCTCGGCGCTCGCGCAGCGCGACCAGGCTCAGCAGCAGCTCGCGCTCGCGAAGAACCAGCTCCGCTATGCGACGCTCGTCGCCGATCACGCGGGCACCATCACCGCCGAACAGGCCGACACGGGCCAGAACGTGTCGGCCGGCCAGGCCGTCTACCAGCTCGCGTGGTCCGGCGACGTCGACGTCGTCAGCGACGTGCCCGAGGCCGCGCTCGCGTCGCTCGCGCCCGGTCACGCGGCGAGCGTCACGCTGCCGTCGCTGCCGGGCCGCGCGTTCGCGGCGAAGGTGCGCGAAATCGCGCCGGCCGCCGATCCGCAAAGCCGCACCTATCGCGTGAAGCTCACGCTCGCCGCACCCGACCCGGCCGTCCGCCTCGGCATGACCGCGAACGTCGCGTTCGACGGCATGGCGTCCGCGGGCAACGCGCCGAGCATCACGCTGCCCGCGACCGCACTGTTCCACGACGGCCCGCATCCGGCCGTATGGGTCGTGCGCACAAAGGACGACACGCTTGAGCTGCGCCGCGTCGACGTCGCGCGCTTCAACGAGCGCACCGTCACCGTGGCGCACGGGCTGCAGCCCGGCGAGCGCGTCGTGCTGCAGGGCGTGCATACGGTCAGCGCGGGCGAGAAGGTACGCGCGGTCGCGCCGCTGCATCCGGAGGACGTCGCGTCATGAGCGCTCCCCGCGAAGAAGGCCGGTTCAACCTGTCGGCATGGGCGCTGCGCCACCAGGCACTGGTCGTCTACCTGATCGCGCTCGCGACACTCGCGGGCATCCTCGCGTACACGCGGCTCGCACAATCCGAAGACCCGCCGTTCACGTTCCGCGTGATGGTGATCCGCACCTTCTGGCCCGGCGCGAGCGCGCGGCAGGTGCAGGAGCAGGTGACCGACCGGATCGGCCGCAAGCTGCAGGAAACGCCCGCGATCGACTTCCTGCGCAGCTATTCGCGCCCCGGCGAATCGCTGATCTTCTTCACGATGAAGGATTCGGCGCCCGTGAAGGACGTGCCCGAGACCTGGTACCAGATCCGCAAGAAGGTCGGCGACATCGGCTATACGCTGCCGCCCGGCGTGCAGGGCCCGTTCTTCAACGACGAGTTCGGCGACGTCTACACCAACATCTGGACGCTCGAAGGCGACGGCTTCACGCCTGCGCAGCTCCACGACTATGCGGACCAGTTGCGCACCGTGCTGCTGCGCGTGCCGGGCGTCGGCAAGGTCGACTACTTCGGCGACCCTGACCAGCGGATCTTCATCGAGGTGAACAACGCGCAGCTCACGCGCCTCGGCATCTCGCCGCAGCAGCTCGGGCAGGCGATCAACGCGCAGAACGACATCTCGTCGGCCGGCGTGCTGACGACCGCCGACGATCGCGTGTTCGTGCGGCCGAGCGGCCAGTTCGACAATGTCGCCGCGATCGCCGACACGCTGATCCGCATCAACGGCCGCACGTTCCGGCTCGGCGATCTCGCCACCGTGAAGCGCGGCTACGACGATCCGACCGTCACGCAGATGCGGACGGCCGGTCCTGGCGCGAGCGGCCATGCCGTGTTGGGCATCGGGGTGACGATGCAGCCGGGCGGCGACGTGATCCGCCTCGGCAAGGCACTCGATGCCGAATCGAAGCAGCTGCAGGCGCAATTGCCGGCCGGCCTCAAGCTGACTCTGGTGTCGAGCATGCCGCATGCGGTGTCGCATTCCGTCGACGATTTCCTCGAAGCCGTCGCCGAAGCCGTCGCGATCGTGCTGGTCGTGAGCCTCGTGTCGCTCGGCCTGCGCACCGGGATGGTCGTCGTGATCTCGATTCCGGTCGTGCTCGCCGTCACCGCCCTCTTCATGTACCTGTTCGACATCGGGCTGCACAAGGTGTCGCTCGGCACGCTGGTGCTCGCGCTCGGGCTGCTCGTCGACGACGCGATCATCGCGGTCGAGATGATGGCCGTGAAGCTCGAGCAGGGCTACAGCCGCGCACGCGCCGCCGCGTTCGCGTACACGAGCACCGCCTTTCCGATGCTGACGGGCACGCTCGTCACGGTGTCGGGCTTCCTGCCGATCGCGCTCGCGAAATCGAGCACCGGCGAGTACACGCGCTCGATCTTCGAGGTGTCGGCGATCGCGCTGATCGCGTCGTGGTTCGCGGCCGTCGTGCTGATCCCGCTGCTCGGCTATCACCTGCTGCCCGAGCGCAAGAAGCACGCGCACGAAGCGCACCTGCCGGACGATCACGAGCACGACATCTACGACACGCGTTTCTACCAGCGGCTGCGCGGCTGGATCGACTGGTGCATCGAGCGGCGCTTCGTCGTGCTGCTGATCACCGGCGCGCTGTTCGTCGTCGCGCTGATGGGCTTCTCGCTCGTGCCGCAGCAGTTCTTCCCGAGCTCCGATCGCCCCGAGCTGCTGGTCGACCTGCGGCTGCCCGAAGGCGCATCGTTCGCGGCGACGCTGCGCGAGACCGAACGCCTCGAGAAGGTGCTCGACAAGCGGCCCGAGATCGACCATTCGGTGAACTTCGTCGGCAGCGGCGCACCGCGCTTCTACCTGCCGCTCGACCAGCAGCTGCAATTGCCGAACTTCGCGCAGTTCGTCGTCACCGCGAAATCGGTCAAGGATCGCGAGAAGCTCGCGACCTGGCTCGAAACCACGCTGCGCGACACGTTCCCGGCCGTGCGCTGGCGCCTGTCGCGGCTCGAGAACGGGCCGCCCGTCGGCTACCCCGTGCAGTTCCGCGTGAGCGGCGACGATATCGCGACGGTGCGCTCGATCGCCGAGAAAGTCGCGGCGACGATGCGCGGCGACGCCCGCGCCGTGAACGTGCAGTTCGACTGGGACGAGCCGGCGGAGCGCTCGGTGCGCTTCGAACTCGACCAGAAGAAGGCGCGCGAGCTGAACGTCACGTCGCAGGACGTATCGAGCTTCCTCGCGATGACGCTGTCCGGCACGACCGTCACGCAGTATCGCGAACGCGACAAGCTGATCGCGGTCGACCTGCGCGCGCCGCGTCCCGATCGCGTCGACCCCGCGAAGCTCACGGGCCTCGCGATGCCCACCGCGAACGGCCCCGTGCCGCTCGGCTCGCTCGGCCGCTTCACGCCGACGCTCGAATACGGCGTCGTGTGGGAGCGCGATCGCCAGCCGACCATCACCGTGCAGTCCGACGTGCGCGCCGGCGCACAGGGCATCGACGTCACGCATGCGATCGACGGCAAGCTGAATGCGTTGCGCGCGCAACTGCCGGTCGGCTATCAGATCAACATCGGCGGGTCGGTCGAGGAGAGCGCGAAGGCGCAGACGTCGATCAACGCGCAGATGCCGCTGATGGCGATCGCCGTGTTCACGCTGCTGATGATCCAGCTGCAGAGCTTCTCGCGCGTGCTGATGGTCGTGCTGACCGCGCCGCTCGGGCTGATCGGCGTGGTCGGCACGCTGCTGCTGTTCGGCCAGCCGTTTGGCTTCGTCGCGATGCTCGGCGTGATCGCGATGTTCGGGATCATCATGCGCAACTCGGTGATTCTGGTCGACCAGATCGAGCAGGACATCGCGGCCGGCCACGGACGCTTCGACGCGATCGTCGGCGCGACCGTACGGCGCTTCCGCCCGATCACGCTGACGGCCGCGGCCGCCGTGCTCGCACTGATCCCGCTCTTGCGCTCGAACTTCTTCGGGCCGATGGCGACCGCGCTGATGGGCGGGATCACGAGCGCGACCGTGCTGACGCTGTTCTACCTGCCCGCGCTGTACGCCGCGTGGTTCCGCGTGAAGCGCGACGAACGCGACCCGCGCGACGGCCCGCCGCACGGCGGCACGCCTGCCGCACCGTCGGGAGCCTGATCATGGAACTGTCGATGAACCTGAAAACGAAGGCCGCGCGGGCGCTCGCGGCCGCGAGCCTCGCCGGCCCGCTCGCCGGCTGCGCGTGGTTCGCACCGAGCGGCGAGCCGCCCGCGATGCCGTCGCCCGCGCATTACGGCGCCGCGCCGCAAGTGCAGCAGACCGTCGCCGCGCAAGGCGTCGCGCAGCAATTCGAAGTCGGCGCGCAACCCGTGCCGGACTGGTGGACGCAGTACCGCTCCGATGCGCTGAACGCGCTCGTCGACGAAGGGCTGCGCAACAGCCCGACGCTCAGTGCGGCGTCGCATTCGCTGGATGCCGCGCGCGAACAGCTGCGCGGGCAGATCGGCAGCTCGATGCTGCCGTCGATCGACGCGGGCGGCCAGGCCACGCGCCAGCGTGCGCTCGGCGTGCCGATCCCCGCGCTCGGCGCGCCGACGCTGCTGTACGACACGTTCGTCGGGCAACTGCAGGCGAGCTATACGGTCGACCTGTTCGGCGTGTCGCGTTTCGCGAACCGCGCACTCGCGAAGCGCGTCGACGTCAGCGCGTTCCAGCTCGAATCGGCGCGCCGCGCGCTCGCCGCGAACATCGTCACCGCGTCGATTACGGTCTCGGTGCTCAACGCGCAGATCGCCACGACCGAACGGCTCGTCGCGCTCGCGAACGACCAGGCGCACGATGCGCAACGCCGCTACGCACTCGGCTCGGCGTCGCACAGCGACGCGCTGACCGCGCAGCAGAGCGCCGACACGTTCGCAGCAAGCCTGCCCGCGCTGCGCCAGCAGCGCGACTCGGCGCGCCATGCGCTGGCGGTGCTGGTCGGCCGCACGCCCGACCGGCCGCCCGCCGATCTCACGCTCGCCGACCTGCACCTGCCCGCGCAGGTGCCCGTGGTCGTGCCGTCGGACCTGCTGCAAAGCCGCCCCGACATCCAGGCCGCCGATGCGGGGCTGAAAGCGGCGGCGGCCGAAGTGGGCGTCGCGACCGCGCAGCTGTTCCCGCAACTGTCGCTGTCGGCGGCGATGGGTAAAGGCGGCTTCAGCTGGCCAACGATGCTGTCGGGCGCCGGCTCGATCTGGAACGTCGGCGCGTCGCTGAGCCAGCCGCTGTTCCACGGCGGCGCGCTGCTCGCGCAGCGGCGCGCGGCGAAGGCAACCTACGCGGCCGCAGTCGACCAGTACAAGCAGACCGTGCTGAGCGCGTTCCAGAACGTCGCCGATTCGCTTGCCGCGCTCGAGCACGATGCCCAGGCACTCGATGCGTCGTCCCGCGCCGCGCTGTCCGCGCGCGGCGCGTATGACGACGCGGCCGCCCGTGTGCGGCTCGGTGCATTGCCGCCGTCCGCCGCGCGCGCAAGCGAATTGCAATACCGCAACGCACGGCTCGACGAGATTCGCGCGACCGGCGCGCGCTTCGCGGATACCGCGCGGCTCTATCAGGCGATGGGTACGCCGCCGGCCGACGCGACCGGCAAGGCCGGGAAAGCCGGCACGGCCGGCAACGCGGATCAAGACGCCCCCGGCGCCCAGGCACGAGCGGCCACACCCGACGCGCCGCCGTCACCGCAATAACGCGCCCCTTCCTTCAGGTGCTCGGCGCGCGGAGCCCCCCGCGCGCCGATCTGCAATCTTCCGCTTGACCCTCACGTAGCGTAACGTTCGAGACTCCAGTGTGCGCACCGAACGGAGGACACCATGCGGCTGAAAGTGGGAGAACTGGCGAAACGCAGCGGACTGACCGTCCGCACGCTTCATCACTATCACGCGATCGGCCTCTTGACGCCTTCGGCGCGTGCCGACAACGGCTACCGGCTGTACGACCGCGACGACGTCGCCCGGCTCCACCAGATCCAGGCCCTGCGTCGCTTCGGACTGTCGCTCGCCGAAATCGGCGACTACCTGAACCAGCCCGGCACCCCGCTCGTCGAGCTCGTCGCGAAACAGATCGCGTCGCTCGACCACCAGCTCGCGCAAGCTGCGCAGCTGCGCGAGCGGCTCGTGCACCTGCACGCGCAGCTCGCCGCGGGCACCGAGCCGGAACTGGCCGATTGGCTCACCACACTGGAGTTGATGACCGTGTACGACAAATACTTTTCCGAGGAAGAACTCGCGCGCCTGCCGATGTACCAGAAGAGCCAGGCGGGCGACGCCGAATGGATCGCACTCGTCGACGACGTTCGCGCGCTGCACGACGCGGGCGTACCCGCCGAGGACGAACGCACCCGCGCGCTCGCCAGCCGCTGGATGACGCTGCTCGTGCGCGACACGAACAACGACCCGCGGCTGCTGGCGAAGCTGAACCTGATGCACGAACACGAACCGGCGATGCAGTCGAAGATCGGCATTTCGACCGCGCTGCGCGACTATGTGCTACGCGCGTCGTCGGAAACCAAGATGCGGATCTTCGAGAAGTATCTCGCGCCGGACGAGATTCGCTTCATGCGGGCGCACTACGGCGACCGTGCGATGGCATGGCCGCAACTGATGGGCGACGTGCGCGACGCGATCGATGCGGGCGTCGAACCTGCTTCGCCGGAAGGCCGCGCGCTCGCGCAGCGCTGGCTCGACCTGTTCTGCAGCTATGCCGGCCACGATCCGGCCACGCATGCGAAATTCCGCCACGCGATGATGAACGAGCCGGCGCTGACGCAGGATTCGTGGGTCGACGACACGCTGCTCGGCTTCGTGCGGGAGGCGATGGCGCAGCTTGCGCCAGCACGCTGATTCGCCGACGCCGCGCCCGGCGCGCGGGCCGCTTGCGTGCCGTACGCGTGCGTCGCCCGACCGAGGGTCGCCCATGCACCCACGACACGGCTATTCGTAGTTGTGCAGGCTGACTGCGCGCCAGTGCTTCGTCATGTAACGCAGGAACACGGGCCGAGCCTTCAGGTCCGCATTCGGCACGGGCGGCGCACCGCCGTCCATGACCTTGCCGTTGACAGTGACCCGCTCCTCGCCGCGCAGCACGTACTTCGCCCCCTGGTCGATCAGGAAGTACTTGACCTGGTCCGCACTGACGTCGCCGCGGCAGCCGATCTTGTACGCGAACAGGAACTGCTTGCGGCCGTTGCCGAGCAGGTCGGTCATTTCGATCGACGCCGGCACGACGTCGAGGATCACGTCGACTGGACATTCCTTCACGTAGTCGCGCACCGTCCAGTCGGGCTTGCCGTCGAGCGTCGCGGACACCTTGAGCTGAACGTCGTCGCCGGATTCGGTCCGGGCCAGCGTCACCGCATGCGCGCCGAGCGCATCGGCCCATGCGTAGTCGGCAGCCTGTGCCGGACCGGACAACGCAGCGGCAGCAACAGCGGCAACGAGAAGCAGCCTACGCAAAGGGAAGCGGATCTTCATCGACGATGGGCCTGGAATCGAACGCGCCATGATCGATAAAGCGGCCTGGCGATGCCAGCCACCTTCGCTCACCGGTCGCGCACCCCGAGCCCGAGGGCCTTCATCCGCCGGTACAGTGTGCGCTCGCTCATCCCGACGTGCTCGGCCAGCGCCTTGCGCGTGCCGTCGAACGTGCCCGCGATCCGCACGAGCTCCGCGTCCGACATGCCGCGCGCGTCCGCCGCGCGCGCCTGCGGCACCGCCGATGCCGCGACCAGCTCGGCCGGCAGATGCTCGACGCGAATCGTCCCGTCGTCCGCGAACAGGCACGCGCGTTCGAGCACGTTGCGCAGCTCGCGGATGTTACCGGGCCACGCATACGCATCGAGACACGCACGTGCGCGCTCGGTCAGCACGAACGGCCGCGCGAGCGCGTCGCCCGCGCCGGCACGTGCATTCGCGATTCGCCACAGGATCGATTCGGCCAGCAGCGCGACGTCGCCGCGCCGCTCGCGCAGCGCGGGCAGCGGAATCGGGAACGCGTTGATCCGGTAGTACAGATCCTGGCGGAACCGGCCGTCGTCGATCATCTCGCGCAGCGGTTTGTGGGTCGCCGCGACGAGCCGGAAATCCGCGCGCAGCGCCTCGACGCCGCCGACGCGCCGGAACGTCCCCGACTCGATCAGCCGCAGCAGCTTCACCTGCATCGGCAGCGGCACGTCACCGATCTCGTCGAGAAACAGTGTGCCGCCCTGCGCGGTCTCGACGAGGCCCGGCTTGCGCTGGTTCGCGCCGGTAAACGCGCCCTTCTCGTAGCCGAACAGCTCGCTCTCGAACAGCGTCTCGGCAATGCCCGAACAATCGACGACCACGAACGGCCCCATCGCGCGCTCGCTCGCCTCGTGCAACGCCCGCGCGAACAGTTCCTTGCCGGTGCCCGACTCGCCGAGCAACAGCACGGGCAGCATCGACGGCGCGACCCGCTGCAGCGCGCCGAGCGCCGCATTGAACGCGTCGGCGCCGCCAACGAGCCCTTCCGCGCTCGGTTGCGCGGACGCACTGCGTACCGTCGTCAGCCGCTCGACGTACGCGATCACGTTGCCGGACGCATCGAAGATCGGCCGCAGTTCGACGTCGACGTGCTCGGGGCCGCGCGGCGTATGGTGGATATGCAGCACGCGGTTCAGGCTGCGTGATTCGCGCGCCTGCTTCATCGGGCAATGCTCGCCCGCCTGGTCGCACGGCACGTCGTAGTGATGCGAGACCTGGAAGCAGTGCCGGCCCACGTGCTCGATGCCCGCCACGCCGAACTGGCGCCGATACGCATCGTTCGCCGCGAGGATGCGGTAGTCGGGATCGACGACGATCATCGGCTGCGGATCCTGTTCGAGATACGCGACGAGCGCGCGCACGTCGGGCATGACGTCGCGCGGCGACGCGGGAACGATCGGAATGGTGTCGTGCGGATTCATGCGGGGGCTCGATGACGGATGGCCGGACGAACTGCCAGGCTGACTGCCAATTCTGCCACGACACTGCCAAACATGGCAGTCCGGGGTGGCGACAACCGGTCGGCCGGACCCGCAGCGCACCGCGATCTCACCCAAAACCCGAACCGAATCAAGTACCTGCCAGATCGACTGGCGCTGTCGCACCGGCTGGCACGCTTCTTGATCGTCAGAACCCCGATTGCAGATGCAGAACCCGATCGAGGACATTCCCGTGAGCCATGCCCCCACGCTGTCGGTCGAAGGCTTTTTCGACCCGGCGACCCACACCGTCAGCTATCTGTTGCTCGATACCGCGAGCCGCGCGTGCGCGTTGATCGACAGCGTGCTCGACTACGACCCGAAATCCGGCCGCACGCACACCGCCAGCGCCGACCGGCTGATCGCGCGCGTCGCCGAACTCGGCGCGACCGTGCACTGGCTGCTGGAAACGCACGTGCACGCCGACCACCTGTCGGCCGCGCCGTACCTGAAGGCGCGCGTCGGTGGCCAGATCGCGATCGGCGCGCACGTGCGCCGCGTGCAGCACGTGTTCGGCACGCTGTTCAATGCCGGGCCCGGCTTCGCGGAGGACGGCAGCCAGTTCGATCGCCTCCTCGACGACGGCGACACGCTCGCGCTCGGCGCGCTGACGATCCGCGCGCTGCACACGCCGGGCCACACGCCCGCGTGCCTGACCTACTGCGTCGACGACGCGACGCAGCGGGCGGCGTTCGTCGGCGACACGCTGTTCATGCCTGACTACGGCACCGCCCGCTGCGACTTCCCCGGCGGCGACGCGCGCACGCTGTACCGCTCGATCGCGCGCGTGCTGGGCCTGCCGCCCGACACGCGCCTGTATCTGTGCCACGACTACCAGCCGGGCGGCCGCGACGTGCAGTTCGTGACGACCGTTGCCGAGCAGCGCCGCGCGAACGTACACGTGATGGACGGCGTGACCGAGGACGATTTCGTCGACATGCGCACCGCGCGCGACGCGACGCTCGACATGCCCGTGCTGATGCTGCCGTCCGTGCAGGTCAACATGCGCGCCGGCCACCTGCCCGAGCCCGAAAACAATGGCGTGCGCTACCTGAAGATCCCGCTCGACGCGATCTGAGCCGCCGCCCCGACCGGAGAACCCCCGACATGACCATCCGCACGCTGACCGACACGCTGTCGGTCTCGCCCCAGATCGCCGCGACCGACCTGCCCGCGCTGCACGCGGCGGGCATCCGCACGATCGTCTGCAACCGCCCGGACGGCGAAGGCCCCGACCAGCCGACCGTCGCCGAAATTCGCGCCGCCGCCGCGCCGCTCGGCATCGCCGTGCATTACCTGCCGGTCGATACCGGCAAGGTCACCGACGACCAGGCCGCCCAGTTCGGCGCGCTCGTCGCGTCGCTCGCCGGCCCGGTGCTCGCGTACTGCCGCAGCGGCACGCGGTCGGCGACGCTGTGGGCGTTGTCGCAAGCGGGCCGGCGCGCGCCGGCCGACCTCGTCGCGACGGCCGCCGCGGCTGGCTACGACCTCGGCGCGCTGGCGTCGCGCCTCGCGCAAGACGGCCGACAGGCCGCGCCGGCCGTCGACGCGCAGCACGACATCGTGATCGTCGGCGCGGGCGCGGCCGGCGTCGCGGTCGCGTCAAGCCTCCTCGCGCGCGACGCGTCGCTCGATATCGCGGTGATCGATCCGGCCGACACGCATTACTACCAGCCCGGCTGGACGATGGTCGGCGCGGGCGTGTTCCAGCCCGGCACGACCGCGCGCCGGATGGCCGACCTGCTGCCGCGCGGCGTGAAATGGATCCAGGCGGCCGTCGCCGGCTTCGAGCCCGACGCGCACGCGGTCGTGCTCGACGGCTGCCGGCGCATCGGCTACCGCAAGCTCGTCGTGTGCCCGGGGTTGAAGCTCGACTGGCACGCGATCGACGGCCTCGCCGAAACGCTCGGCCGCAACGGCGTCACGTCGAACTATCGCTACGATCTCGCACCGTACACGTGGGAGCTGGTGCAGGCGTTCCGCGGCGGCAATGCGCTGTTCACGCAGCCGCCGATGCCGATCAAGTGCGCTGGCGCGCCGCAAAAGGCGATGTACCTGTCGTGCGATCACTGGCGGCGCGCGGGCCGCCTCGGCGCCGCGAACGTCGAGTTCCTGAATGCGGGCGGCGCGCTGTTCGGTGTCGCCGACTACGTGCCCGCGCTGATGGAATACGTGAAAAGCTATGACATCGCGCTGTCGTTCGGCCACAACCTCGTCGCGATCGACGGGCCGGCGCGACGCGCGACGTTCCGGCGCGCGCTGCCCGACGGCGGCGCGGAAACCGTCGAGCGTCCGTTCGACATGATCCACGTCGTGCCGCCGCAGAAGGCGCCCGAGTTCGTACGCGCGAGCCCGCTCGCCGACGCGGCCGGCTGGATCGACGTCGATCCGGCGACGCTGCGGCACAAGCAGTTCGCGGACATCTTCGCGCTCGGCGACGTCACCAACACAACCAACGCGAAAACTGCCGCGGCTGCGCGCAAACAGGCGCCCGTCGTCGCGCACAACGTGCTCGTGTCGCTCGGCCGCGCGCACGGCGACGCCGCATACGACGGCTACGGTTCATGCCCGCTCACCGTCGAGCGCGGCAAGATCGTGCTCGCCGAATTCCTGTACGGCGGCAAGGTTGCGCCGACCTTTCCCGCGTGGCTGATCGACGGCAAGCGTCCGTCGCGGCTCGCGTGGCTGCTCAAGGAGCGCGTGCTGCCGCCGCTCTACTGGAAGGCCATGCTCAAGGGTCGCGAATGGCTCGCGAAGCCCGCGATCGCACGTTGACCGGAACCGGATGACACCATGCTGATTTCCCTCGTACTGGGCGGCTTCGTCGGCGCCGTGCTCGGCCTCACCGGCGCGGGCGGCGGGATTCTCGCGGTGCCCGCGCTCGTGGTCGGGATGGGCTGGCCGATGCAGCAGGCCACCCCCGTCGCGCTCGTCGCGGTGGCGGGCAGCGCCGCGCTCGGCGCACTCGAAGGCTTTCGTCGCGGGCTCGTGCGCTATCGCGCGGCGCTGCTGATGGCGGTGGCCGGCGTGCCGCTCACGACGCTCGGCGTGAAGCTCGCGCACGTGCTGCCGCAACGCGTGCTGCTGGCGCTGTTCGCGCTGACGATGCTGGTCGTCGCGAGCCGCCTGCTGCGGCAGGCGCTGCGCAGCGCGCCCGGCGATACCGACACGTCGCCGCTGTGCGTCGGCCGCATCAATCCCGATACGGGCCGGCTCGTGTGGTCCTGGCCGGTCGGGCTCGCGCTCGCGTCGACCGGCGCGGTGACGGGGCTGATGACGGGGCTGCTCGGTGTCGGCGGCGGCTTCGTGATCGTGCCGATGCTGCGCAAGTTCACCAACGTGTCGATGCACGGCGTGGTCGCGACGTCGCTGATGGTGATCGCGCTGGTCGGCACCGGCGGCGTGGTCGCGACGCTCGTGTCGGGCACGCGCGCACCGCTCGACATGATGCTGTGGTTCACGGTCGCGACCGCAATCGGGATGGCGGCGGGCCGCAGCGCGTCCCGGCACCTGTCCGCGCGGCACGTGCAGGCCGGCTTCGCGGCCGTGCTCGTCTGCGTGGCGCTCGGGTTGCTCGCGAAGGCGGCGTTCGGCGCGTAAGCCACGCGGCGCAGCGCAACGCAATCCACCAGACAAAACGCCCGGTCCGACTCGTCGTCGGCACCGGGCGTTGTTCATTGCGTTGGCAACCTGTGCGTCAGGACGTCGGGCCCTCAAGTCGCGAACGCGGCCATCCGCTTGCGCTCCTGACGCAGCATCACGAAGTTCGCGATCACGACGCCGGCCGTCACCGCGACGATGAACAGCGTCGCCAGCGCGTTCATCTCGGGGTTCAGGCCGAGACGTACGCGCGAGAACACCACGAGCGGCAGCGTCGTCGAGCCGGGGCCCGACAGGAACGCCGACAGCACGAGGTCGTCGATCGACAGCGTGAACGCCAGCAGCCAGCCCGCGATCAGCGCCTGCGAGATCAGCGGCAGCGTGATCGTGAAGAACACCTTCAGCGGTGTCGCACCCAGATCGAGCGCGGCTTCCTCGAGCGACGGGTTCAGTTCGCGCACGCGCGACTGCACGATGATCGCGACGTACGAGATGCACAGCATCACGTGGCCGAGCCAGATCGTGAACACGCCGCGCTCGGCCGGCCAGCCGATCCACTTCGCGAGTTCGATGAACAGCAGCAGCAGCGAGATCCCCTGGATCACCTCCGGAATCACCAGCGGCGCGTTGATCATCCCGCTGAACAGCGCGAAGCCGCGAAAGCGGCCCATCCGTGCGAGCACGAAGCCGGCCCACGTGCCGATGAACACCGACGCGAACGCGGTCAGCACGCCGATCTTCAGCGACAGCCACGCGGCCGTCAGCAGTTCGTCGTCCTCCACGAGCGCCGAGTACCAGCGGAACGAGAAGCCCGACCACACGGTGACGAGCTTCGACTCGTTGAACGAATAGACGATCAGGCTGATGATCGGGATGTACAGGAACGCGAAGCCGGCAAACAGCGCCGCGAACTGCAGGTAACGATTCGGCTTCATCGACGGCGGCCCTCCTGCTCCTTCGCCTGGAAGTGCTGGAACATCGCCATCGGCACGAGCAGCAGCAGCACCATCGCGCAGGTCACGGCCGACGCCATCGGCCAGTCTGCGTTGTTGAAGAACTCATTCCACATCACGCGGCCGATCATCAGCGTGTTCGCGCCGCCGAGCAGTTCCGGAATCACGTACTCGCCGACCGCCGGGATGAACACCAGCAGGCAGCCCGCGATGATGCCGTTCTTCGACAGCGGCAGCGTGATCTGCACGAATGCCCGCCACGGCTTCGCGCCGAGGTCGTACGCGGCTTCGAGCAGGCGCAGGTCCATCTTGACGAGGTGCGCGTACAGCGGCATCACGAGGAACGGCAGGTACGAATACACCATCCCGATGTAGACCGCGTAGTTCGTGCGGTACAGCTCGATCGGCGTGTGAGTCAGCCCGATCCACATCAGGAAGTTGTTCAAGAGCCCGTTGTTCTTCAGGATCCCGATCCACGCGTAGACGCGGATCAGGAACGACGTCCAGAACGGCAGCATCACGCCCATCATCAGCAGGTTGCGGGTCGCCGGGTTCGAACGCGCGATGTAATACGCCATCGGATAGCCGATCAGCAAGCACAGCAGCGTCGTGATCGCGGCGACCATCACCGAATTCACGTAGGTCGCGAAATACAGGCTGTCGGTGAGCAGGAACGCGTAGTGCGACAGGTTCAGCGCGATGTGCACCACGCCGTCCGCGTACGACGCGAGCTCCGTGTACGGCGGGATGCCGAGCTGCAGCTCCGCGAAGCTGATCTTCACGACCAGCA
This sequence comes from Burkholderia cepacia GG4, assembly GCF_000292915.1. Taxonomy (NCBI): domain Bacteria; kingdom Pseudomonadati; phylum Pseudomonadota; class Betaproteobacteria; order Burkholderiales; family Burkholderiaceae; genus Burkholderia; species Burkholderia cepacia. The sequence goes on along the minus strand of NC_018513.1, from coordinate 1,806,067 downwards.
CGAACGGCACGAGGAAGAACAGCACGAGCCACGTGTACGGCCCCGCGACGACCGCCGAGCCGCCGGTCAGGTTGAAGCGCCGCACGGGCCACGCGAGCAGGGACTTGAGCGTGCTCATGACGTCAGCACCACGCCTGCGGTCGCGCTCCAGCGCACGTAGATCTCGTCGCCGAGCGCCGGCGTGTCGAGCTCGGTGATCGCGAGGCTCGACACGTTCGCGATCACCGTCTTGCCCGCGTCGAGCTTCACGTGATACAGCGAATAGCCGCCCATGTAAGCGACGTTGCTGATCCTGCCGTGCGCCCAGTTGAACGCGCCTTCGGGCGGCTTGCGCGTGAGCGCGATCCGCTCGGGGCGCACCGACACCGTGACCGGCATCCCGAGCGGCCCCGTGATCCCGTGGCTCACGTACAGCCGGCTCGGCAACTCCGGCGATTCGATGTACACGTAGTCGGGTTCGTCCTCGACGGTGACGCCGTCGAACAGGTTGGTCGAGCCGATGAACTCGGCCGAGAAGCGGCTGTTCGGATATTCGTAGACTTCGTTCGGCGAGCCGATCTGCACGATCTGCCCTTCGCTCATCACGGCGAGCCGGTTCGCCATCGTCATCGCCTCTTCCTGGTCGTGCGTGACCATGATGCAGGTGACGCCGACCTTGTTCAGGATGTTGACGAGCTCGATCTGCGTGCGCTGGCGGATCTGCTTGTCGAGCGCCGACATCGGCTCGTCGAGCAGCAGCACCTTCGGGCGCTTGACCAGCGAACGGGCGAGCGCGACGCGCTGCTGCTGGCCGCCGGACAGCTGATGCGGCTTGCGCTTCGCGTACTTGCTCATCTGCACGAGTTCGAGCGCCGCGGCCACGCGCTCCTTCAGCTCGGCCTTCGGCGTGCCTTCCTGCTTCAGGCCGTATGCGACGTTCGATTCGACGGACATGTGCGGGAACAGCGCATACGACTGGAACATCATGTTCACGGGCCGCTTGTACGGCGGCATCTGTGCGAGGTCCTCGCCGTCGATCAGGATCTTGCCCGACGTGACCGTCTCGAGACCGGCAAGCATCCGCAGCAGCGTCGACTTGCCGGAGCCCGAACTGCCGAGCAGCGCGAACAGCTCGCCCTGGCGCACCGTCAGGTTCACGCTGCGCACCACTTCCGTCTCGCCGAATTTCTTGACGACGTCGATGATCTGGACAAAATTCTCGGCGCGCGCATCGGCGCCGGACGAAGGAACGAAGGACGGTGCGCCCGCGACCGGCGCACCCGACTGGCTATTCATGATGTGCTGCTTCTCTCCTGCGTTTGACGAACAAAGCCCCCGGGGGTACCAGGGGCTTCATGACTGCTGGGCAATGCCGGCTCGCGTCAGCGGCCCGATTTCAGCTCGGTCCACAGACGCGTCTGCAGACGCTGGATCTCAGGCGGCAGCGGCTTGAGCAGGAACAGCGTCTTCACGACGTCGGCCGGCGGGTAGACGGCCGGGTCGTTCGCGACGTCCGGCCGCACGTACTTGCGGGCCTCGGCGTTCGCGCTCGGGTAGTACACGGCGTTCGTGATCGCCGCGTGCACCTTCGGATCCTCGATGTAGTTGATCCACTGCAGCGCCGCGTCCTTGTTCTTCGCGTCCTTCGGGATCGCCATCACGTCGAACCACACCGGCGCGCCGCCCTTCGGAATGTAGTACTCGACCTTGTACGGCTTCTTCGCTTCGATCGCGCGATGCTTCGCGATCACGACGTCGCCCGACCAGCCGAACGCGAAGCAGATGTCGCCGCCGACCAGGTCGTTGATGTAGCCCGACGAGTTGAACTGCGTGATGTACGGGCGGATCTTCTTCAGCACGTCCATCGCGGCCTTGTAGTCGGCCGGGTTCGTGCTCATCGGATCCTTGCCGATGTAGTGCAGCGCCGCCGCGAACATCTGGTCCGGCGCGTCGAGCACCGACACGCCGCAGGTCTTCAGCTTCGAGAGGTTTTCCGGCTTGAACAGGATGTCCCAGTTGTCGAGCGGGACCTTGCCGAGCGCCTGTTGCGCCTTCGTCAGGTTGTACGCGAGGCCGGTCGTGCCGTACGCCCAGGGCACCGAGAACTTGTTGCCCGGGTCCGCACCGGCGACGAGCGCCATCAGTTGCGGATCGAGGTACTTGAGGTTCGGCAGCTTCGACTTGTCGAGCGGCGTGAAGATGCCGGCCGCGATCTGCTTGCCCGCGTAGTTGCTGGTCGGCACGACGATGTCGTAACCCGAGCTGCCCGTCAGCAGCTTCGCCTGCAGCGTATCGTCGCTGTCGTAGTTGTCGTAGCGGACCTTGACGCCCGCCTGCTTCTCGAAGTTCGGGATCGTGTCCTTCGCAATGTAGTCCGACCAGTTATAGACATTGAGCTGCGTATCCTTCGCTGCTGCCGCCGATGCACCCACGCACAGCGCGAGCGCTGCGAACCGGCCCACTACCTTTGCTTTCATCCCGTTCTCCCTCCGGCCGGACCGTGTGTCCGGCTGCCGTCTGCCTCGTCATGGCGGCACATTCTGGCGCGCCGCCCCTCGAAAACCCCGAAAACTACCATCATTCGCGCTGCGTCACAAAAAAATCATGGCGGTGTCGCGCAAACGGAACAGATTCCCGCGACAAGCCGCGCGGGCGGCCCGTGCGGCGGGGCGTTCCGGGGGAATTCTATCGGGTAATCGGCGGCTGTCCATCAGGAAAAGAAAGCGGCGCCGAAACCGTCCGAACGGGTGGCCATTGCCCCGCCGACATCGCGGCCGGGCCGCGTCACCCCGATGCATTAAAATGACGCCCTGACGATTCAAAGCGCAAACCTTTCCGATGGCCTCCAATCTCCACGACCTGCCCGACAGCCCCTGCATCGGCGTATGCTCGACCCTCTTCGACGAAGTCTGCAAGGGTTGCGGCCGCACGGCCGCCGAAGTGTCGAACTGGGTGTTCCTGAGCGACGACGAAAAACGCACGGTGTGGGAGCGCATCACGCGCGAAGGCACTGCGATGCGCTTTCAGTACGACAAGCTGTAAAGCCGCCGCACAAAAAAAGAGCGGCATGCCGACTGCCATGCCGCCAACCCCAACTCTGTTCTTTTCCGAGGGCGTCTAGAACTTCATCCCGACGCCCACGCCGACGATCAGCGGATCGATGTGCAGCGTGCCGATGCCCTTGTCGCCGAGCGTCGCATCGGTACTCATCCAGATCTTCTTCACGTCGACGTTCATGAACACCTTCTTCGTGAGCTGCACGTCGACGCCGAACTGCAGCGCCGGGCCGAAGCTGCTCTTGTTGATCGACACACCCTGGCCGCCGACGTTGAGCCCGTTGTTGTAGAAGTACGTGTAGTTCAGGCCCGCGCCGACGTACGGACGCACCTTGCCGGCATGGTTGAAGTGGTACTGCAGCAGCAGCGTCGGCGGCAGCACGCCCACGCCGCCGAGATTGCCGAGGCTCGACGTCATCTGGTGCCGCGACGTGGCGAGGATCAGCTCCACGCCCAGGTAGTCGCGGATCATGTAGGTGAAGTCGAGCTCCGGCACGATCGCGTTGTTCACGCCGGTATTGATCGCGCCGAGCGTGTCGCTCGCGCGCTCGTTCGGCTGGATGCTGATCGCGCGCAGGCGGACCAGTACGTCACCCTGGTTGATGCCGTCGCCCGGCGACGCCGCATGCGACAGCGAAGGCATCGCGACGAGGCTCGCCGCGACCGCGGCAGCGGTGACACAGGTTCGAATCGTTTTATGCATGGTACGGACCCTTGAAGAATGTATTCCATTCTGCCTATAGGGTCTTTCCGGCGTCTTGATATCCGTCAAGCCAGCGTAAACATCGGACGGTTTGCCGCAGGCTCCATCGCACGGCCCGTCAGCAGCAGGTCGAGCAGGTCGCGCACGCTGCGGATCGCATTGCCGAACGGCAGCGCTTCGCGGCCGCGGAAGAACAGCCCGTTCGCGACGTCGCCGCGCAGCGCGGCCGCGAGCCGCGTGTCGATGCAGAAATGGCCGAACTTCTCGATGCCGTCGCGCAGCCCGCAGACGCTCAGGCATTCGAGCGCGGTCGGGCAGCGCTGCTTGAACGCGCCGAGCTTGGTGCGGATGCGCGTTTCGTTGCGCAGGTAGCGATCGAGCCACGGCGTCTTCACCGCGCGCGCGGGCAGCCCCGTCACGCTGACGAATTCGACGATGTCGTCCGGCGCTGCGTCGACCAGCACGCGCTTGAAGTTCGGATGCGCGTCGCCTTCTTCCGTGACCGCGAACGGTGTCCCGACCTGCACGCCGTTCGCGCCGGCCGCGAGCGCCGCGCGCACCGTATCGTGACTGTTGATCCCGCCCGCGACGATCAGCGGAATCGCCTCGCGCGCGAGGCCGAGCGACGCCATCACCTGCGCGGTCTCGTCGAGCACGCGCGCGAAGTCGAAGCGCGCGTCGTGCATGTCGTCGATCTGCGTGACGCCGAGGTGCCCGCCCGCATGCGCCGGATGCTCGATCACGAGCGCATCGGGCAACCGCCCCTTCTTCATCCACTTCTTCAGCACCAGCGCGATCCCTCGGCTGTCCGACAGGATCGGGATCAGCGCGATGTCGCGGCCTTGCGTGAGGTCCGGCAGATCGAGCGGCAAACCGGCGCCCATCACGATCGCGTCCGCGCCCGCGTCGCACGCGACGCGCACGTAGTCCGCATGCGCGCTGACCGCCTTCATCACGTTGACCGCGATCATCCCGCGCCCTGCGCTGTAGGTCTTCGCGAGACGGATCTCGCGGGCCAGCGCGTCGAGGTTCGCGGCCTCGAGCGTCGCGCGGTCGGGTTGCGCGCGACAGCGTGCGAGCAGGTCCGCATGATGGTGGCGCAGGTCGATGCTCGCGATCGTGCCGAGCGCGCCTTCGCGCGCGACGCTGCCCGCGAGGCGGTGCGCGGAAATGCCGACGCCCATGCCGCCCTGCACCACGGGCAGCAAGGTGCGGCCGCGAATCGTGAGCGGCGGGAAGGAAGTGCGTACGGTCATCTGGAACCTCGTCGAAACATCGGAAATCGGAAATCGGAAACGCGATGATCGACGATCCACCGGCACGCACCTTGACGGCCGTCAATAAAAAAACGGCACGCGAGCGTGCCGTTGCGGGTCCTGCCGGGGGATGCACTCAGGCCGGATTCGACGGCTTGAGCTGCATCGACTTGTACTCGAGATACTCCTCGAGCCCGTACACGCCGTTCTCGCGGCCGTGGCCCGACTGCTTGTAGCCGCCGAACGGTGCGGCGCCGTTCCACGTGCCGCCGTTGATGTCGACCTGGCCCGTGCGGATGCGGCGCGCCACGCGCATCGCGCGTTCGTCGCTGCCCGCCCAGACCGCGCCGCCGAGCCCGTACGGCGAATCGTTCGCGATGCGCACGGCCTCGTCTTCGTCGCGATACGTGATGATCGACAGCACCGGCCCGAAGATTTCCTCCTGCGCGATCGCCGATTTCGGATCGACGCGACCGAACACGGTCGGCTTCACGAAGAAACCCTTCGCGAGCCCTTCCGGCAGGCCCGTGCCGCCCGTCACGAGCTCCGCGCCATCGTCGATGCCGCGCTGGATGTACGCCTGCACGCGCTGCTGCTGCACGGCCGATGCGAGTGCGCCCAGGCGCGTCGCCTCCTCGCGCGGATCGCCCGCGACGTACGCTTCGGCGGCCGCCTTCGCAATCTCGCGCGCCTCGTCGTAGCGTGCCTCCGGCACCAGCATCCGCGTGTGCGCCGAACAGGTCTGGCCCGCGTTCAGGTAGCACGCGTTGACCGTGCCCTTCACCGCCGCCGCGAAATCGGCATCGTCGAGGATCACCGACGCCGACTTGCCGCCCAGTTCGAGCGCGACGCGCTTGACGCCCGCGGCCGCGAGTTCGGCCACCCGCTTGCCGGCGCGCGTCGAGCCCGTAAACGACACCATGTCGACGTCCGGATCGGTGGCCAGCACCTCGCCGACGACCGGGCCGTAGCCGCACACGAGGTTGAACACGCCCGGCGGCAGGCCCGCTTCGTGGATCGCCTCGGCGAGCATGAACGCGTTGAGCGGTGCGACCTCGGACGGCTTCAGGACGACCGTGCAGCCGGCCGCGAGTGCCGGCGCGACCTTCAGCGTGACCTGGTTGAGCGGATAGTTCCACGGCGTGATCGCAGCGACGACGCCGACCGGCTCGCGCACCACCAGCGAGTTGCCGACCGTCGCCTCGAATTCGAACGATTCGGCGAGCTTCGCGTATGCCTTCCAGTTGTAGATCGGGCCGCCAACCTGGATCGCGCGTGACAGCTTGATCGGCATCCCGACCTCGCCGGTGATCGACTGCGCGAGTTCCTCGCTGCGCGCCTGCAGGCGCTCGACGATCTTGCGCAGGTAACCCGCGCGCGTCGCTGCCGGCGTCGCGGCCCAGGCGTCGAACGCGGCGCGCGCCGCGCGGATCGCGTCCTGCGCGTCGGACGCCACGCCCTCCGGAATCCGGCCGATCACGGCCTCGGTACCCGAGTCGATCACGTCGATCGTGCCCGTTCCGGCCGGTTTGCGCCATGCGCCGTCGATGTAGAACTGGTCGTAGATTTTCATCGCTTCCTGTCTCCCGGAAAACGGTCATTCTAACGAGTGTGGCGCGGCACCGCGATGCTGTCGAACGAGGCCGCACACTCCGCCGGACGGGCTGCGCAATCGCCCGCGCAACGGTGGCCGGCCGCCCGTTTTCCCCGGCTGCGGCATCCGCGCCACGCCGGCGCACCACGTGGCCCGCATCGTGCTATGTTTTTAGTATCGGCGCCGGCCGCTGCAGGCCGCGCCACCCGGAATCGATGCTTTCGTGAGCGCTGCCATGACCGACGCATCCCATATCCTCGGCTCGCAAGATCGCCTGGAGCTGCTGTGCTGGCTCACCTGCGGCAATCTTGGCGCGTTTTACCTCAACGAGTCCTGGCCGGACGCGTCATTCCAGGTGCAGGCCGCCCACCGCTGGCTCGACCGCCATCACCGGCAGTCCGACTGGCTCGCAATCGCGAAGCTGGCCGCGCTCGCGCAGGACATCGCGAAGCGGCACGCCGGCTTTGTCGACGCGTCCTGGGCGCGCGACGCGGTCGAGGAAATCGTCGATACCGACGACCTCGACTACCGGGCAAAACTCGTCCAATGGGTGTACGAAGACTGCTGCAAGGCGCTCGCCGACAAGCGGCTGGCCGACTGACCGCGCTCGCATGCACGCGCGCCGGTGCGCGCCGTCACGCTATCGGCAGCCGCTGCGTCGACTTCAACTGCCGCAGCGACAGGTTCGAGCGGATGCTCAGCACGCCCGGCAGTTTGCGCAGCACCCTTTCGACGAAGTGACTGTAGTCGTCGAGATCGGCTGCCACCACCTGCAGCAGAAAATCCGCTTCGCCGGTCGTGTTGTCGCACGCAAGCACGTTGGGGCTTGCCTGGATCAGGCGCTCGAACTCGGCCGTCACCTCCTCGCTGTGCTGCGTGCAAACAATCTGCACGAACGCCATCACGCCGAACCCGAGCTTTCTGCGGTCGAGCCGCGCGTGATAGCCCGCGATCAACCCCGCTTCCTCCAGCCGTCTGAGCCGACGCCAGCAGGACGTCTCGCTCAGCGAGAATGCTTCGGCGAGTCGAGCATTCGACACGCGCCCGTCCTGCTGGAGCATGTCGAGCATGCCGCGATCGATCCTGTCCAGTTGTTCCATGAAAGCTCCTTGCGGCAACCGCGCGATGGTCGCAAGGCTATCGCAAAAATACCCGTCTCTCAATCGTAAAACGAAAGATAAATCCACTCCTTTCGCGCTACATTGAAAGAGTCATTCGATTCAGGAGGAAATGGTGAAAGCAGTCGTCTATGAAGCATTCGGCGCCGCGCCGCGGTTGATGAACGTCGACGATCCGACACCGGCACCCGACGGCGTCGTGATCGAAGTCAAGGCAACCGGCGTGTGCCGCAGCGACTGGCACGGCTGGATGGGGCACGACCCGGACATCGTGCTGCCGCATGTGCCGGGCCACGAACTCGCAGGCGTCGTGGTCGCGGCAGGTGCGGCGGTCACGCGCTGGAAGGCCGGCGACCGCGTCACGGTGCCGTTCGTCGCCGGTTGCGGCCGCTGCCCGGAGTGCCACTCGGGCAACCAGCAGGTATGCGAGCAACAGTTTCAGCCCGGCTTCACGCACTGGGGTTCGTTCGCCCAATACGTCGGCATCCATCACGCGGACCTGAATCTCGTGCGACTGCCCGATGCGCTCGATTTCCCGACCGCGGCGAGCCTCGGATGCCGCTTCGTGACGTCGTTTCGCGCGGTCGTCGACCAGGGGCGCACGTCGGCCGGCCAGTGGGTCGCCGTGCACGGCTGCGGAGGCGTGGGTTTGTCGGCGATCATGATCGCGAATGCAATCGGTGCGAACGTCGTCGCGATCGACATTTCGGACTCGGCGCTCGCGCTTGCGCGATCGGTCGGTGCGGCGGCGACCGTCAATGCGTCACAAGTCGCTGACGTCGTCGATGCGGTGAAGGAGATCACACGCGGCGGCGCACACGTATCGCTCGATGCGCTTGGCCATCCGACCACCTGCTTCAACTCGATCAGCAATCTGCGCCGCCGCGGCAAGCATGTGCAGGTCGGGCTGATGCTCGGCGAGCATGCGACACCGGCCGTGCCGATGAGCAAAGTCATCGCGCACGAGCTGGAGATTCTCGGCAGCCACGGGATGCAGGCGCATCGTTACGACGCGATGCTCGATATGGTGCATGCCGGCACGCTCGCGCCGAGCCGGTTGATCGGCAAGGAAATCAGTCTCGGCCAGTCGATCGACGCACTGATGAACATGAACCGGTTCGAAGGCGCCGGCGTGACGGTCGTGACGGACTTTTCGGGCTGACGCGGACGGACGTTGCCGCCAGCGACGGCGGCAGCCTGCTTCTGCCGCCGCCGCACTTGGCCTTTTCTGCCGTTCGCGCACGCATTGATTCGACGCGCGCGAACGGTACGCGACGTCGGCTTACAACAGCGACTTCCCTTGCGCCAGCACCTTGTCGCAGATCTGCTTCGTGACCTGCTGCTTCAGGCCGCCGCCGCTCAGATCGAGCTTGCTGCCGTTGCCGGCGTCGAGGATCCCGCTTGCACCGCTCGTATAGCCGCTGTCGGACGACGCGTTGCCGCCGAGCTTGCCCAGCAGCGCGTCCTTCACCGACGACGCGCCGCCGGACGCACCGCCGAGATAGTTGTTCTGGATGCAGAACTGCAGCAGGCCCGCGACGTTGCCGGTGCTGCCCGGCAGCAGCGACGTACCGCCGCCGCCCGTCAGCGCGCCGCCGAGACCGCCCAGGTTGCCCAGCGCGCTGCCCGCGCTGCTGCCCGAATCGCCGCCGCCAACCTGCTTCAGCACATCGCCAAGTTGCGCATGGGCCACCGAAAACGGCGCGAGCAATCCGATCAGCGCGCCGGCAACGGTCGCGCGGTATAGACGTGCGTTCATGTGAAGCCTCCCAGTCGTGAGTGCATGAGTACATGCGATTCGCATCCAAGCATACTCAACCGACCTTGGCATGACAGCCTCCGGGCGCGCGCGAATCGTCAGACATCGTGATATTGCCGGCGATTTGACAATGCTTGACGGGGATGCACTGCGTACCGTCGCGGCACACGAACGCCTTACAATCCTGTTCCGATGGCGTCGGCCGGCCATTCCTCCCTGCACAAGGACGATCACGTGGCGCGCACCTACCGAATCCTGTTGACGACCGCCGTGTCGGCCATGCTGATGCTGTGCGCCGATGCGGCTCGCCCTGCAACTCCGTCAGCGGCGAGGTCCGCGGGCGAATGTCCGTCGCCGTCGTTCGCGCGCTACCCGGCGCGCGTCGGTCGCGCGCCACGTGTGCCGGCCACGGCGCCGCGCTTGAACAGCAAGGAGGCCCGCCTCTATCGCACCGTCATTCGCGACGAATTCACGCAGCCGGCCAATTTTGCCGGTCACTATCGCGTCGCGATCTGGGGGTGCGGCACGGACTGCCGCAATTTCGCGATCGTCGACAAGTACAGCGGCGCGACCTACACGATGCCACGCGTGCGGGCCATCTCGGGCGTGATGGGCAACGACGACGAGCGCGTCGATTTCCGCGCCGCCAGTTCACTGCTGATCGTCTCGGGCTGCTTCAACGACGACTGCGACGACAACAACGCGAAAGCGGCCCGGTTCTTCTATGAATGGACCGGCACACGGTTGCGTCCGGTCGGCCAATGCGCGCTGCGCATCGAGCCGATCCAGTAACGGCGAGCGCCCCCGGTCCGGATACGAAAAAGCCCGCCAGGCATCCACCTGGCGGGCTTCCGGTACATCGACATCAGGTCGGGGGGCATGAACGCCCGGGCAATTACTCCTGCCCCTGGCTCGTGAGGAAGTCCTCGTAATTCCCGCCGAAGTCGAACAGCGTGCCGTCCGTGCGCACTTCGATGATACGGTTCGCCAGCCCGCTCACGAACTCGCGGTCGTGGGATACGAAGATCAGCGTGCCTTCGAACTGCTCGAGCGCGATCTGCAGCGACTCGATCGACTCCATGTCCATGTGGTTGGTCGGCTCGTCCATCAGCAGCACGTTGTGGCGGCCGAGCATCAGCTTGCCCCAGATCATGCGGCCCTTCTCGCCGCCCGACAGCACCTTCACCGACTTCTTGATGTCGTCCGACGAGAACAGCAGGCGGCCCAGCGTGCCGCGCACCATCGTTTCATCATCGCCATCCTTGCGGTACTGGTCGATCCAGTCCATCAGCGTGATGTCGTTCGGGAACTCCTCGTACGTGTCCTGCGGCATGTAGCCGACATTCGCGTTCTCGGACCACTTCACCGTGCCGTGCTCGAGCTCGAGCGCGCCGAGCAGCGAACGCAGCAGCGTCGTCTTGCCCGCGCCGTTCTCGCCGATGATCGCGATCCGCTCGCCCGGCTGCACCGACAGGTTGAAGTTCTGGAAGATCGTGCGCTCGTACTTCTTCGTGATGTCTTCCGCGACCACCGCGACGTTGTGCAGCTTCTTCTCGAACTCGAAGCGGATGAACGGGTTCTGGCGCGACGACGGCTTGAATTCCTCGATCTTGATCTTGTCGATCTGCTTCGCGCGGCTCGTCGCCTGGCGGGCCTTCGACTTGTTCGCCGAGAAGCGGCGCACGAAGTCCTGCAGCTCGGCCACGCGTTCCTTCGCACGCGTATTCGCCGCGGCCTGGCGCTCGCGCGCCTGTGCCGATGCGAGCATGTAGTCGTCGTAGTTGCCCGGCCAGACCTTCAGCGTGCCGAAGTCCATGTCGGCCATGTGCGTGCACACCGAGTTCAGGAAGTGACGATCGTGCGAGATGATGATCATCGTCGAGTTGTACTCGTTGAGCGTTTGCTCGAGCCAACGGATCGAGTTGATGTCGAGGTTGTTGGTCGGTTCGTCGAGCAGCAGCACGTCCGGCTTCGAGAACAGCGCCTGTGCGAGCAGCACGCGCAGCTTCCAGCCCGGCGCGACGTCGGCCATCGTGCCGGTGTGGAACTTCTCCTCGATGCCGATGCCGAGCAGCAGCGCGCCCGCGCGCGCTTCGGCGTCGTAGCCGCCGTATTCGGCGAACTTGCCCTCGAGCTCGGCCGCGTGCATGTAGTCGTCGTCGGTGGCTTCCGGGTTCGCGTAGATCGCGTCGCGCTCGGTCATCGCGGCCCACATTTCGGTGTGGCCCATCATCACGACGTCGAGCACGCGCACGTCTTCATACGCGAACTGGTCCTGGCGCAGCTTGCCGAGACGCACGTTCGGCTCCAGCGCGACGTTGCCGGCGCTCGACTCGAGGTCGCCGCCGAGGATCTTCATGAAGGTCGATTTGCCACAGCCGTTCGCGCCGATCAGACCATAGCGGTTGCCCTCGCCGAATTTGACCGAGATATTCTCGAACAAGGGCTTCGGCCCGAATTGCATCGTGATGTTGGCAGTAGAAAGCACGGCAGGTCCCGTAAGAGAGAAATCGACGGAAAACCGTGTATTTTAGCAGGTGTCGGAGAAACTGCCGACCGCACTGTTCCGGCCCCGTCAACCGGGCCGCTGCGCGCGGCGCCGGCGCCCGCATCCGCGGCAATCTCACTTGCCGGCCTTCTCCGCCCCCTTCTGTGCCGCCGTGGCCTTCATTTGCCCGAACAGCTCCGAACACGGCACGTCCCGGTTGTTGCTCGGCGCAATCAGCGGGATCAGCGCCGCGAACGGGTTGATCAGCCCGAGCCCGACCATCGCGCCGGCACGCAGCGCGAGCGCACCGGCGTCGACGCCGACCTTCGGGTTCTTGAACGTGCCCTTCGCATACAGCGGCGAGCGCAGCGAGAAGACCCGGAAGCCCTTCGTGTGCGGATGGATCTTCAGGTCGAGCGACTCGTCGCGCAGGTTGATCGGGCCGTCGACGTTGATCAGCGCGTCGTCCGTATCGAGAGCGAACACCTTCGGATCGAGCATGCCGTCGGTCGCGACGAAATCGATCGCCGCGCAATTGATGTCCACGTCGCGGGTGCCGAACAGCTTCTCGTACACGACGTTCGCGACGTTCAGGCCCGCCGCCTCCATCAGCAGGAGGCTGATGCGGCCGTTCGTGATGAGCGCCTTCACTTCGCCGGTCGACGTCGCCGCGAGCGCGGCCGGCGAATTGCCGGTCGCCGACAGCGACGCGTCACCGTTGATCTCGCCGAGCGCAGTCTGCATCACCTTCTGCGTCGGGAACAGCTGCTTGAGCTTCAGGTGCCGCGCGGTCAGCGTGAAGCGGCCCTTCAGCGGCGTGCGGCTGCCGTCGAGATGCGCGTTCGTCGCGAGCGTGCCGCCCGCGACGCCGAACTGCAGCGGCTCGAGCGTCAGCACGCCGTCCTGCAGCAGGATGTGGGTGTACAGGTCGGTGATCGGCAGGTTCGCGCTCTTGATCAGCTTGCGGCCGGTGAACTTGACGTCCGCGTCGATCGCGCTCCAGCGCTCGGTGCGGAACGTCTCGACCGGCAGCACGCGGTCCGGCGGCTGGCGCGTCGTATCGCCGCGCTTGGCCTTGCTCCGGGCCGTGTCCGCGCCGATCACCGGCGCGAGGTCGGAGAACTGCAGCAGGTTCGACACGAGTTCGCCGGACAGCTTCGGGCGCGGCTCGCGCTGCGCCCAGGTGAGCGTGCCACCGAGATCGCTGCCGCCGACGCGGCCATTGAAGTTCTCGTAGCGGAACGTGCTCGCATGCGGCTTGAAGTTGCCGATCAGCCGCCCTTCGGTCGCATACGGCGGCGTATCGGGCAACGTGATGCCGGTGAGCTGGTAGAGATGCGACATCGACGTGCCCTGCAGCCACAGCCGCAGGTCGAGCGCCGCGAGATGCATCAGATCGGTCAGCGTGCCGACGAGCGCGAGCCGCGTATCGCCGGCCTTCACGTCAGCTTGCAGCGGGAACGGCTGCGTCGCCTTCTCGATCGCCAGCGCGCCGCCCACCTTGCCGGTGCCGCTGATCGGCACGTTCTTGTAGCGGCCGTCGACTTTCAGCCCGAACGCATAGGTCGGGCCGGACGGCTTCGCGGGCACCGCGGTGCCGCTTGCGCCGGCCGCCGGTGCGGCCGCCGATGCAGAGGAAACCGAAGCAACCGCGGAAGCGGAAGCCGCACCCGACGCAGCCACCGACGTCGACGCAGCGCTCGCCCCCTGCGCCTCCGATGCACCGGACGCGGCCTGCGCGCTCGCCGTCGCGCTCAATTGCGCGGCCCCGCGCTTGCCGACGCGCTGTGCAGACGCCGCGCGCGATGTCTGTTCCTGCTCCTTCAGCACGTCGCCCAGCGGAATCGGCTGCCCGAGCGTATCGATCGCGACCGTCAGATCGGCCTTCGTGATCGCATCGCGATACGTGACGGTGCCCTTCGCGAAACCGAAGCTGTCGAGCCGCACCTTCCACGGCGACGGCTGCGATGATTGCTTGAACTGGAAGGTCCACGTATTGCGGCCGTCGTCGAGCCGCTCGAGGTCGACCGCGGGATTGACGACGTCGATCGACGGAATGACGATCTCGTGCGCGAGGAGCGGCAGGATCGCGAGATCGAAGTGCGCGGCGTCGAGCGTGACGAACTTGGGCGCCTTCGCCCAGTCGGGATTGCCGATCTCGAGCTGCGTGGCAGAGAAGCTCGGCCAGGGCACCCATGCGCGCCAGCCGGTCTCGTTATCGGGGCGACGCCAGCCGACCTTGAGATCGCCGTTGATCGCGAACGGGCGGCCGAGTGCGGCACTCACCTGTTCGTTGACCCACGGTTTCGCGCGGTTCCAGTCGAACGTGAAGAGTAAGACGCCGGCTGCCGCGATGATGATTGCGACGATACCGACGATCCATACAGCCGATTTGCCGATGGCTCGGGTTAGCGTCATGGCGGTTCCGTTGTTGTTATGCAGCGTTGCCGCGCCATGCCGGGCCGCTTGCGTGAACGAACGGCACACGACAACCGCGGCTTTTCAATAGGTATTATGACGCACGCTACAGCAACGCTTCGGCGCCATTAACGCTTTTTTTCATTTGTGACATGACAGCCCCCACCGGCCTCATCGATGCGCAGCACATCACGCGCCGCGACACCAGCAGCGGCAAGACGCTGCTCGCCCCGACCGACTTCGGCCTCGCCGCGGGATCGCGAATTGCTATCACGGGACCGTCGGGTTCCGGCAAGAGCGTGTTGCTGCGCGCGCTCGCGCTGCTCGATCCGCTCGACGGCGGCCACATCCTGTGGCGCGGCAAGCGGATCAGGCGCGGCGCGATTCCGCGCTACCGGCGCAGCGTCGCATACGTGCGCCAGCGGCCCGCGCAGATGGACGGTACCGTCGAAGCGCAATTGCGCTATCCGTATTCGCTCGCGATCTATCGCGACGTGACGTTCGACCGCGCCCGCGCCGAAGCGCTCGCCGCGCGTGCCGGGCGCGGCGCCGATTTTCTCGACAAGCGCGCGAGCGAACTGTCGGGCGGCGAAGCGCAGATCGCCGCGCTGCTGCGCGTGCTGCAACTCGATCCCGACGTGCTGCTGCTCGACGAGCCGACGTCGGCGCTCGACCCCGACTCGACCCGCGCGATCGAAGCGCTCGTCGGTGCATGGTTCGACGCGGCGCCCGATGCGCGGGCGTACATGTGGATCTCGCACGATCCGGCGCAGGCCGCACGGATCAGTACCACGCGGCTCGTCATGCAGGCCGGCGTGCTGCACACCGCGAACCCGATGGAGGCTGCGCAATGAGCCCCGCACTGCAGGACCTGAGTCTGGTCGACGTCGGCATCGCCGCCGCGCTCGTCGCGGTCAATGGCGCGATCTCGGCAGCGCTGTCGCTCGGACTCGGGCGCAAGCTCGCGCTCGCGGCCGTGCGCACCGTCGTGCAGTTGCTCGCGATCGGCTACGTGCTCGGCTGGGTGTTCGGCCATCCGCACTGGACCGTCGTGTTGCCGCTCACCGCGCTGATGACGCTGATCGCCGGTTTCGCCGGCGCCGGACGCGGCAAACATGCGTACCGCGGGCAGCGCATCGACAGCATCGCGTCGATCTGGTTCAGCAGCTGGTTCGTCGCGGCCATCGGGCTGTTCGTCGTGATCCGCATTCATCCGTGGTACGCGCCGCAATATGCGATCCCGATCCTCGGGATGATTCTCGGCAATACGCTCACGGGCGTGTCGCTCGGCGTCGAACGGATGATGGAGGAACTGACCGCACGGCGCGACCGCGTCGAGACCGCGCTCGCGCTCGGCGCGACGCGCTGGGAAGCTGCGCAGGATGCCGCGCGCCAGGCCGTGCGCGCCGGCATGCTGCCGACGCTCAACCAGATGGCCGTGGTCGGCGTCGTGAGCCTGCCGGGGATGATGACGGGCCAGGTGCTGGCCGGCCAGTCGCCGCTGCAGGCCGTGCGCTACCAGATCGTGATCATGTTCCTGATCGCCGCGGCGTCCGCGCTCGGCACCGTCGGTGCGGTGCTGATGACGTATCGCCGGCTGTTCTCGCCCGATCACCGCTTTCTCGCATCGCGGCTCGAAGAACGCGCGCATTGACGCATGCCGCTTGCGTGCGGCGTGCGGCGTGCGGTCAGCGGGCAGCGCGGCGCCTGGCGAGTGCCTGCCGCAATGCGGCCGTGACGTCGGCGTCGGGCGCCAGCCCGTCGACCGACGCGACGAGCCGCACCGTGCGCGGCGTCGTCACATAGGCCTGCGCACCGACGTACCCGCCGCTGCCGGCCGAGCGCGTCGTGACGACCAGCGCCTGCGGCGCCCGCGCGCCGAGATCGACCGTCAACGCGTCGGTCACGGTGCCGTCACGTGCATGCAGTACACCCGTCACGTAGTCGTCGGTATCGAAGCCGGACGCGGCATGCACGGTCGAATACACGCGCACCGCATAGCTGCCGGTCGAGCACGGTTCCAGCGCGCCGCTCGATACGACGACGATCTGCTGCCGCGACGCCAGCGGGACCTTCTTCACGAAGCTGCAATCGTCGGCCGCGTGCGCGTGGGCGGCGACCAACGCAGCGGCGCACAGCAGCACGCGCATGCGATGTTTCATCGGAATGTCGTTCAAGGATGATCGAGGATGCCGCGGAGGATAGCGTGACATCCGCATGACGTCACGCGAGCGGCCGCGCGCCGGGCGAACGGCCAGGACACCGGCACACGCGCTGCGTGCTGAAAACAACGGAGCGGCACGAAGCCGCGCGCCACGAAACCGTCACGCGCGGCCATGCCCGGAGCGCCCGGACATGCCCAGGGATTGGTTGCGCACGCACCGGACGCATCGCCGGCCCGCGCGCCCCGCTCAGTGCTTGATCGACACCGTCACCTTCGTGCCGTCGCTCATCGTGACCGACTTCGAGCCGCCATTGGTCGAAATCGACACCCACTTGACCTGGCTCACCGACACGACGTCCGGGCACTGCAGCGACTTGCCGCCGGCGCTCACGTTGCGCACGCCTTTCGGCGCGGCCGCCTGGAAGCTCATCTGCACGTTCGCGATCCCCTTCGCGTCGACCGACGGCGCGAGCCGGACCTGGGTCTGGCGCACCATCGCGCCGTTCGCGTCGCGCGGCAGGTTGTCGGCGTTCGGGCAACCGTCCGGCATCGCGACCGCGCCGCTCGGCGGCACCGACTTCCAGTTGAAGTCGTCCGTTTCGCCCGAACGGATCTTGCGGGTCTCCTGCGCATTACCGAAGGTCTTCGAGTCGACCTTGACGGTGTATTCGAGCTGCCCTGTCCCGCCGCCCTTCAGGCTGCCCTTGACCGGCGGCGCCGCGAATACGCTCGCGCTGACGCACGCCGCCGCGAGCACGACCGACCACGATGCGGCGACTGACAAGCTGCGTTGGCTCATGCTGACCTCCTTGTAATGCGGCGGCACGCGCGTGCCGCGCGGTTTTCGATGCATGATGCGTTGCCAGTCTACCGCCAAGCGGGATGCAATGCGCCGCAAACGCATCGGGTGTTACCCCGCTTGCGTTCGCGACGCGGCATCCCGTACGCGCGCCGCCGGCTCTCAAGAAAACGCCGGGCCGCCCCAGGTTTTCCGCCCCGCAGGAAGTCCCCTTGCGGGATTGCCCCTCGGGGGCCTGGCGCGAAGCGAGAGGTTTGGGGGCACTCAGAAGCCGCTCAGCACCAGCTTGCCGATCGCACGCCCGGCCTCGAGCAACTGGTGCGCATGCCGCACGTTCGCGGCGTTGATCGCGCCGAGCTGCTCACCGAGCGTCGTGCGCAGCGTGCCGCCGTCGACCAGCCGGGCGACCTCGCTCAGGATCTTGTGCTGCTCGATCATGTCCGGTGTCTCGAACATCGCGCGCGTGAACATGAATTCCCAGTGAAACGCGGCGCTCTTCGCCTTCAGCCGCTCGACCGGAATCGGCTTCTCGTTCTCGACTATCGTGCAAATCCCGCCCTGCGGCCGGATTACCTCCGCCGCAGCGGGGAAATGACGATCCGTGTCGTTGAAGATCAGCACGTAGTCGACGTTCGGATGGTCGATTGCGCGCAGCTGCGCGGGCAGGTCGCCGAAATGGTCGACCACCTCGTCCGCGCCGAGCGAGCGCACCCAGTCGGACGACGCCGGCCGCGACGCGGTCGCGATCACGCGCAGCTTGCCGAGCGTCTTCGCGAGCTGGATCGCGATCGAGCCCACCCCGCCCGCGCCCCCGATGATCAGGACCGACTTGCCCGCGTCCGCGCCCTGCGGCGACACGCGCAGCCGGTCGAACAGCGCCTCCCAGGCGGTCAGCGCAGTCAGCGGCAACGCGGCCGACGCGGCGAAACCGAGCGTGCGCGGCTTGAGTGCGGCGATCCGCTCGTCGACCGCGTGGAATTCGCTGTTCGCGCCGGGCCGCGTGATGCTGCCCGCGTAGAACACCTCGTCGCCGGGCCGGAACAGCGTCACCTCGGCGCCGACCGCGACGACCGTGCCGGCCGCGTCCCAGCCGAGCACACGCGCGGTCGCCTCGACCTGCGGCTTCGGCGCGCGCACCTTGGTGTCGACCGGGTTCACGGAGATCGCCTCGACCTTCACGAGCAGGTCGCGCGGGCCCGGCACCGGTTGCGGCAGTTCCACGTCGAGCAGCGCCTGCGGGTCGTCGATCGGCAGGTAGCGGGTCAGTCCAACGGCTTTCATCACGAAACTCCATTCAGGGAAATCGGGCGGGCCACGACGCAGCCCCATGAACGCCATCGTAGGTCGCCCGATCCTTCGAGAAAACCGCTATATTTCCTGAAACATTTTCAGGAATTTCAGAAGAATGGTGTCCGATTCGATCCCGGCTCCCGACAAGCCGCTCGACCTGCTCGACGTCGGCCTGTTCGTGCGCGCCGCGCTGCTCGCGAACGTGACCGCGGCCGGGCGCGAGTTCGGCTTGTCGGCCGCGGTCGCGAGCGCGCGCATCGCGCAACTGGAACGCCAGCTCGGCGCGCGGTTGCTGCACCGCACCACGCGCCGCATCAGCCTCACGCAGGACGGCGAAGTCTTCATGGCTCGCGCCGAGGCACTGCTGTCGGCCGCCGAGGCCGCCCGCGCATCGGTCGGCCACGGCCGCAGCGAGCCGTACGGGCGGCTGAAGGTGTCGATGTCGTCGTCGTTCGGCCGCCAGCACGTCGCGCCCGTGATTCCCGCGTTCCTGCGCCGCTACCCATCCGTATCGCTCGACCTGCGGCTGTCCGACGAGATCGTCGACCTCGTCGACGACGGCTACGACGTCGCGATCCGCCTCGGCGCGCTCAAGGATTCGACGCTGGTCGCGCGCAAGCTCGCCGCGAACCGGCGCGTGCTGTGCTGTTCGCCCGCGTACCTCGCCGAACGCGGCACGCCGCGCCATCCGGCCGACCTCGCGCAGCACGAATGCGTGATCCTCGGCGACCAGCGCGACTGGTCGTTCGTCACGCCGCAAGGCCCGCTCACCGTGCGGGTCGGCGGCCGGCTCGTCGCGAGCAACGGCGAGGCGATCCGCGAAGCGCTCGTCGACGGCTTCGGTATCGCGATCAAGTCGACCTGGGACGTCGGCCCGCTGCTCGCGAGCGGCGCGCTCGTCACCGTGCTCGACGACTACCCGTTCGCGGACGACGTCGCGATCTGGGCCGTCTATCCGAGCCGCGCGCATGTGCCGCTGAAGACGCTCGCATTCATCGCGTTCCTGGCCGAGCACTTCGGCGATCCGCCTTACTGGGATCGCGCGGACGGGCAATAGCCGCCGGCGACCGCCCACCTGCCCACCTGCCCGGCAGCGATCCGGTCGTGATCGGATACCAACCAGCTACAATGACGCGTTCGCGACGCAGTGGCCCGAAGCCGGACGGGGCCCGCGTTCGCAGGCGGCCGCCCGCCGGCCGTGCACGCGTTTCATTCGCCTCCAATCATCCCGTCATGACCCAGAACCTCGTCATCCAGAGTCTCGCGCCGTTGTCGGACGCGCATCACAAACCGCTGCTCGCGCTGTCGCGCGGCACCCGCATCGTGCAGACGGACGATCACGCACTGCGCATCGAAAACGCGAACCCGGCGCAGCGTCTCGATATCGACGCGTACTGCGGCACGCACGCGCTCGACTTCGCGTTCGTCGACGCCGGGCGCACGCTCGGCGATTTCGGGCTCGTCGTGATGGACATGGACTCGACGCTGATCACGATTGAATGCATCGACGAGATCGCCGATTTCTGCGGACTGAAGACGCAGGTCGCCGAGATCACCGAAGCGTCGATGCGCGGCGAGATCCGCGACTTCAACGAAAGCCTCACGCGCCGCGTCGCACTGCTCGCGGGGCTCGACGCGCAGGCGCTCGAGCGCGTGTACGAGGAACGTCTGCAACTGTCGCCGGGGGCGGAGACGATGCTCGCCGGCGTGAAGGCCGCGGGGCTGAAGACGCTGCTCGTGTCGGGCGGCTTCACGTTCTTCACCGAGCGCCTGAAGGCGCGCCTCGGCCTCGACCATGCGCACGCGAACACGCTCGAGATCGTCGACGGCAAGCTGACCGGGAAGGTGCTCGGCGAAATCGTCAACGCGGACGTGAAGGCGCGCATGCTGCGCGATACCTGCGCATCGCTCGGCATCGAGCCGAGCCGCGCGATCGCGATGGGCGACGGGTCGAATGACCTGAAGATGATGGCCGAAGCCGGGTTGTCGGTGGCGTTCCACGCGAAGCCCGTCGTGCGCGATGCCGCCACCGTCGCGTTCGACCACGTCGGCCTCGACGGGCTGCTGCGGCTGTTCTGATCCGCGCAAGCCGCCAATGAAAAACGCCGGCGCGATGTTGCATCGCGCCGGCGTTTTGTTTTTCCGCGGGACGTTGTCGGCCTGCGATCAGCCGAGTGCGGCCTGCATCGCGCGCTCGAGGTCCGCGCGCAGGTCGGCTTCGTCCTCGAGGCCGACATAGAAACGCACCAGCGTGCCGCGCTGCGACCAGTCCGGACGCATCGACGCGACGTCGTAAGGCATCGCGAGGCTGCACGCGCCGCCCCAGCTCCAGCCGATCGCGAACAGTTCGAGCGATTCGACGAAGCGGTCGATCTGCTCGGCGCTGTAGCGCGCGTCGAACACCACCGAGAACAGCCCGCCCGCGCCCGTGAAGTCGCGCATGAACGACGCGTGGCCCGGGCAGTCGGCGAGCTGCGGATGCAGGACCGATGCAATCTCCGGCCGCGCCTTCAGCCATTGCGCGAGCGCGAGCGCGCTCTTGCTGTGCGCATCGAAGCGCACCTGCATGCTCGGCAGGCTGCGCAGCACGAGCGAGCAGTCGTCGACCGACACGCCGATCCCGCAGCGCATCCGCGCGAGCTTCAGTTGTGCGTGCAGTTCCGCGTTCGCGGTGATCGTCGCCCCCATCAGCACGTCGCTGCCGCCCGACTGGTACTTGGTCAGCGCCTGCACCGAGATGTCGACGCCATGCTCGAACGGCTTGAACGCGAGCCCGGCCGAATAGGTGTTGTCGATCGCGGTGACGATGCCGCGCGCCTTCGCGGCCGTGGTAAGCGCCTGCACGTCGGGCACTTCCATCGTCACCGAGCCCGGCGCCTCGATCCAGATCAGCCGCGTGTTCGGCTGGATCAGGTCGGCGATGCCGGCACCGATGAGCGGATCGTAGAAGCGCGCGGTGATGCCGAAATCCTTCGCGAGCCAGTTGCCGAAATCGGCGTTCGGTCCGTAGACGTTGTGCGGGATCAGCACGTCATCGCCCGCTTTCACGATGCCGAAGTACACGTTCATGATCGCCGCGAGGCCCGACGGCTGCAGCAGCGCGTGCGTGCCGCCCTCGATGTCGGCGAGCCGCTGCGCGAGCGCGAGCGACGTCGGCGTCGCATGCAGCCCGTAGCGCCACTGGTTATCGTTGTGCCAGACGAGCTCGCGCATCGTCGCGAGATCGGGGAACACGACCGTCGACGCGCGCGCGACCGGCGGCACGAACGAACGGAAGCCTTCCGGAATGACGTCGTCGGGTTGAACGATGCGGGTTTGGAGTGCGCGCTTCGGAGTGGATGCAGTCATGGCAGGAGGCCGGGAAAAAGGCCATTCGGTTGCGGAATATATCGCTAGATTAGCCAAAATCGGCGCGCTTGGCCCGGTACAATGCGCGCCGCACGCACCGAGCCAGCGCGCACTCAGTCGTCGGTACGCAGGTTGACGACCCCGCCGACCGTCTCGATTTCCTGCACGCGGCCGTTGCGTACCTGCAGCGCCGCGCGCTTGCCCTGTGACGGATGCAGCACGACGGGTTGCGGATCCGATTCGTCCGAGTTCATCCGGTCGGCCTTCAGGTCTCCGGCTGAATCGAAACGGCCGATCCACACGCCCGTGATGTTCGTGCCGTCGTTCGATTCCTCGATTTCGAGCGTGTCGCCGTCGCGATCGCCGGCGAGCAGGACCACTTCGCCCGTATCGGCGAACTGGTATTCGCCGTGCACGCCCGCTTCGTCCGTCTTCGGGCCGAGATGCACGACGATCGGCCGGTCGCCGAGCGTGCCTTCGTAGCGCGGCAGGCGGGCGAACTCCGGATTCGGCCGCAGTGGCCGTGCGGGTGCCGCTTCATCCTGCTGCGCACCCGACGCGGCGGCCTGCGCCGCGACCACGCCCGGCATCGCGAGGGCCGCCGCCAGCGCGCCGGCTAGCACCAGCGCCCGTTGCCATTCCGAATATCGAC
The DNA here is from genome assembly GCF_000292915.1 of Burkholderia cepacia GG4. Taxonomy (NCBI): domain Bacteria; kingdom Pseudomonadati; phylum Pseudomonadota; class Betaproteobacteria; order Burkholderiales; family Burkholderiaceae; genus Burkholderia; species Burkholderia cepacia. The sequence goes on along the minus strand of NC_018513.1, from coordinate 1,783,443 downwards.
CCACCTTGTGTTGCTCCTTGCTTCAGATTCGCTCGTAAATCGCGGCGCAGCCCTGCTCGCCGCCGATGCACATCGTCACGCGTGCATCGCGACCGCCGATGCGCTGCAGCACGTCCAGCGCATCGACGATGAACCGGTCGCGACGCCGCGGAATCGACTGTTCGGTGTCGTGGCCGGTGTGCGTGCGCGTCGTCAGCCCTGCATCAGGCGTTCCACCGCATCGCGGTGCGGAATCGGCGCGACCGCGCCGTAGCCCGTCGTCGACAGCGCTGCCGCCGCATTTGCGTAACGCGCGGCCGCGAACGGATCGTCGCCCGCGACGATCCGCGCGACGAACGCACCGCCGAAGCAGTCGCCCGCGCCCGTCGCGTCGACGGCCTGGACCGTGAAGCCCGGTACGACGCGCCGTTCGTTCGGGGTCGCAACGTACGCGCCTTCCTTGCCGAGCTTCAGCGCGACGACCTGCGGCCCGTGCTCGAGCATCGCATCGACGATCGCGTCGCGATCGTTCGCGCCCGTGAGCGCCGTGACGTCGTCCCAGCTCGGCAGGCAGATGTCCGTCTGCCGCAGCGCCTCGCGCATCACCGCGCGGGCGCGCGGCAGCGGCCACAGCTTCAGGCGCAGGTTCGTGTCGAAGCTGACCTGCGCACCATGGCTGCGCGCATGGTCGATCGCCGCGAACGCGGCGTCGCACGCGGCCGTGCTGATCGCGAGGCTGATGCCCGACAGGTGCACGGCCTTCGCCGCGGCCAGCGCATCGAGCGGCAGGTCGGCCACCGCATAGCGGCTCGCCGCGGAGCCCGCGCGCAGATAGTCGAACTGGTGGCCATCAGCGCCGTGCGTGACGAAATACACGCCGGTCGGCGCCGTGCGGTCGATCCGCACATACGTCGTGTCGACGCGCTCCGCCGCCCACATGTCCGCCAGCAAGCGGCCGAACGGATCGTCGCCGATCGCCGACACGAAGCCCGTCGACGCACCCTGGCGCGCCGCGGCGATGCAGAAGTTCGACGTGTCGCCGCCAAAGCCCTGCAGGAATTCCGGACGGCCCGGCTGCGACTGGTTGAACTCGATCATCGCCTCGCCGAGCGCGAGGATCTGCGGAAACGCTGCGGTCATCGCTTACACCTCACCCCACAGGTCGTGGCCGTCCGCGCCCGTGATCTTCACCGACACGAAATCGCCCACCTTGTAGCGCTTCGACGCCTTCGTCGCCGGCTCGACATAGACGACGCCGTCGATCTCCGGCGCATCCGCCGCCGTGCGGCCGATGCCGCCTTCGTTGCTGACTTCGTCGATCAGCACCTTGAGGGTCTTGCCGACCTTGCGCTGGATGCGCCGGGCCGACACTTCCTCGGCGACTTCCATGAAGCGCGCACGGCGTTCTTCGCGAACCTCGTCCGGCAGCGCGCCGTCCAGTTCGTTCGCGGTCGCGCCTTCGACCGGCGAATAGGCGAAGCAGCCGACGCGATCGAGTTCCGCTTCGCGGATGAAGTCGAGCAGCGTTTCGAACTGCTCTTCCGTCTCGCCGGGGAAGCCGGCGATGAACGTGCTGCGGATCGTCAGGTCCGGGCAGATCTCGCGCCACTTCTGCACGCGCTCGAGCACCTTCTCGGCGTTGGCCGGGCGCTTCATGCGCTTGAGCACTTCCGGATGCGCGTGCTGGAACGGCACGTCGAGATACGGCAGCACGTGGCCCTTGAACGGGCCTTCGGCCATCAGCGGAATCACTTCGTCGACGCTCGGATACGGATACACGTAATGCAGGCGCACCCATGCGCCGTACTGCGCGGCGAGTTCGCCGAGCGCGGCGACCAGGTCGGTCATGCGCGTCTTGATCGGCTTGCCGTTCCAGAAGCCCGTGCGGTACTTCACGTCGACGCCGTATGCGCTCGTGTCCTGCGAGATCACGAGCAGTTCCTTCACGCCCGACTTGAACAGGTTCTCCGCCTCGAGCATCACTTCGGCGACCGGACGCGACACGAGATCGCCACGCATCGACGGGATGATGCAGAACGTGCAGCGATGGTTGCAGCCTTCGGAGATCTTCAGGTACGCGTAGTGGCGCGGCGTGAGCTTGATGCCGGCGGCCGGCACGAGGTCGACGAACGGGTCGTGCGGCTTCGGCAGGTGCGAATGCACGGCCTGCATCACTTCGCCCACCGCGTGCGGGCCGGTGACGGCGAGCACCTTCGGGTGGACTTCCTCGATCAGGTTCGAGCCGCTGGCGCTCGACTTCGCGCCCAGGCAGCCGGTGACGATCACCTTGCCGTTTTCGGTCAGCGCTTCGCCGATCGCGTCGAGGCTTTCCTGCACCGCTTCGTCGATGAAGCCGCAGGTGTTGACGACGACGAGGTCGGCGCCGTCGTAGGTGCCGGAGATTTCATAACCTTCGGCGCGCAGCTGGGTGATGATTTGTTCGGAATCGACGAGCGCTTTCGGGCACCCGAGCGAAACGAAGCCTACTTTGGGGGACTGGGACATCTGGAATGTGGGGGCGTGGCGGCAAAAGCGTGAGTTTACAGCTATTTATGGGTCAGCGAGGCAAAACCGGCGGTTGGGATGCCGCGAATCGCGGACCCGGTGCGCCGCTCGCACGGGCAGATCGCGTCGACAGTCGGACCCGATTCGACCCTTTCAGCACGACGCGACGAAATGACCGCCCCGATCAGCCCCCTCACCGCGCATGAATCGGTCAGGAGCCACGCTGCCGCTATGCGAAAATCGCAGCATCCGCCATCTTCAATGACCCAACGGGGCTTTCATGACCACCCACATCACGATCGAATTCACCGAGCACGCCGCAGAAGCCATCGGGGAGCAAACCAGCACCAGCTTTTCCTATGACCAGGGTGCCCACGTGCCGCAGCCGGGCGACTTCGTCGAACTCGAGTATTCGCGGCAGACGTTTCTCGTGATCGGCCGCGTGTTTTCGCTGAAGGCCAACTACTGCGCGGTGAAGCTCGTGCTCGACCTGCCTCCGGCGGACGACCATCAGGATTTCGATCCGGCACTTTGAACCAGGCGGGCGAGCCGTGCCGGCTTCGCGGCTACGTGCCGTCACGGCCCGGCGCAGCGGCGACCGCCCGCACCGGCACGAACGCGCGCCGTCAGGCGCGACACACCCTGGTGTTGATTCGCTGACTGTCCGGGATTCGATCGACCGGACCACGGTCATGCCCGCCCCGCGCAGGGGCACCGGCATTCGGTGCCGACGATCATGATCGACCGTCGGCGATATCGTGCGGCAGTCGGCCACCGGCCATCGTCGTGCCCGAGCACACGATCGGCCGCATCGCACCGCGCACGTCGCGGCGCCGACCGTCCGACGGCTCGCGCCGCCGCGGCCGGCCTGCCGCGAAAACCTTACTTCTTTTCCGGCTCCGGCGCGCCCGGTTGCTTGAACGGGAACGTGCTGAACATCGACTTCGCCTGGTTCTGCATCTGCTCCTGCATCTGCACGAACATGTTCTTCGACTGCTCGATGTAGCTCGTCATCATCCCTTGCATCATCGGCGCCTGCATGTTCATGAACTGCGACCAGACTTCCGGATTCATCGCGTTGCCTTCGTAGAGGTTCTTCCCCTGATCCGCGAGCTTGTTCTGGATATCGATGAACGCCTGGATGTTCTTTTCCAGGTACGTGCCCATCATCCCCTGCATCGCATGACCGTAGAAACGGATGATTTGCGACAGCATCGACGACGAGAACATCGGCACACCGCCGCTCTCCTCCTCGAGGATGATCTGCAGCAGGATGCTGCGCGTCAGGTCTTCGTTGGATTTCGCATCGACGACCTTGAAGTCCTCCTGTTCCAGCACGAGTTGCTTGACGTCGGTCAGCGTGATGTACGTGCTCGTCTCGGTATCGTAGAGCCGGCGGTTCGGGTACTTCTTGATGAGCCGCTCGGCCGTTTTCTTTGTAGTAGTCATGTAACGCCTTTCGGTGCAGCGTAGCGCAAGTGACAAATCCCCGCCGCCCGGTTCCGGGAGGCGGGGGCCTTCGGAAACGCCAGGCTGCGCGGCCACCCGGCCCGCGCAGCCCGCACGTTCAGCCCATGTGCAGGCCGCCGTTCAGCGAGAAGTCGGCGCCCGTCGCGAAGCCGGAGTCGTTCGACGCGAGCCACGCGACGATCGAACCGATTTCCTCCGGCCCGCCAAGGCGACGCACCGGAATCGTCGCGACGATCTTCTCGAGCACGTCCGGACGGATCGCCTTTACCATGTCGGTGCCGATGTAGCCGGGCGACACGGTGTTGACCGTCACGCCCTTCGTCGCGACTTCCTGTGCGAGCGACATCGTGAAACCGTGGATGCCGGCCTTCGCGGTCGAGTAGTTGGTCTGGCCGAATTGCCCCTTCTGGCCGTTCACCGACGAAATGTTGATGATCCGGCCCCAGCCGCGCTCGACCATCCCGTCGATCACCTGCTTCGTCACGTTGAACAGGCTCGTCAGGTTGGTGTCGATCACGGCCGTCCAGTCTTCGTGCGTCATCTTGCGGAACACGACGTCGCGCGTGATGCCCGCGTTGTTGACCAGCACGTCGATTTCGCCGACTTCGGCCTTGACCTTGTCGAACGCTTCCTTGGTCGAGTCCCAGTCGCCGACGTTGCCTTCCGACGCGATGAAATCGTACCCGAGCGCCTTCTGGTCCTCGAGCCATTTCACACGGCGCGGCGAGTTCGGGCCGCAACCCGCGACCACCTTGAAGCCGTCTTTCAACAGACGCTGGCAAATGCTGGTGCCGATGCCGCCCATCCCGCCCGTTACGTACGCAATTCGCTGAGACATGTATCTCACTCCATTTTTTGGTTTCGAGAGCTGCCGGAGGCCCCTCTGGCTTCACGTGGCGCCGGCCGAAGCCGCAATCGGCCGGCGCCCGGATTTGTTTGGCCGGTTACGGCCGGCCGGTCACGGACGCTCGACCGCGAGTGCCACGCCCATCCCGCCGCCGATGCACAGCGACGCCAGCCCGCGCTTCGCGTCGCGCTTGACCATCTCGTGCAGCAGCGTCACCAGGATCCGGCAGCCCGACGCGCCGATCGGGTGACCGATCGCGATCGCGCCGCCGTTCACGTTCACCTTCGACGTGTCCCAGCCCATCTGCTTGTGCACCGCCAGCGCCTGCGCCGCGAATGCCTCGTTGATTTCCATCAGGTCCAGGTCGCCCGGCGTCCAGCCCGCACGCTCCAGGCAACGGCGCGACGCCGGCACCGGGCCCATGCCCATCACGCTCGGATCCACGCCCGCGTTCGCGTACGCCTTGATCCGCGCCAGCGGCGTCAGGCCGAGTGCCGCCGCCTTCTGCGCCGACATCACCAGCACCGCCGCCGCGCCGTCGTTCAGCCCCGACGCATTCGCCGCCGTCACCGAACCGTCCTTCGAGAACGCCGGCTTCAGCCCGGCCAGCGATTCCGCCGTCACGCCGTGACGCACGAACTCGTCGGTCGCGAACTGCAGCGGCTCACCCTTGCGTTGCGGGATCGACACCGGAACGATCTCGTCGTTGAAGCGGCCGGCCTTCTGCGCGGCTTCCGCCTTGTTCTGCGACAGCGCCGCGAACGCGTCCTGCTCTTCGCGCGTGATCCCGTATTCCTTCGCGACGTTCTCCGCCGTGACGCCCATGTGGTACTGGTTGTACACGTCCCACAGGCCGTCGACGATCATCGTGTCGACCAGCTTCGCGTCGCCCATCCGGAACCCGTCGCGCGAGCCCGGCAGCACGTGCGGCGATGCGCTCATGTTCTCCTGGCCGCCCGCGATCACGATGTCCGCGTCGCCCGCGACAATCGCATTCGCCGCCAGCATCACGGCCTTCAGGCCCGAGCCGCACACCTTGTTGATCGTCATCCCCGGCACTGCCGTCGGCAGCCCGGCCTTGATCAGCGACTGGCGCGCCGGGTTCTGCCCGGAACCGGCCGTCAGCACCTGGCCCATGATCACTTCGCTGACCTGCTCGGGCTTCACGCCCGCACGCTCCAGCACTGCGCGGATCACCGTCGCGCCCAGCTCCGGTGCCGCAACCTTCGCGAGCGAGCCGCCGAATTTGCCGACCGCGGTCCGCGCGGCCGATACGATCACTACGTCCGTCATTTCCCTTTCCTCCAGGCCCGCACGACACGGCGCATCGCTACCGGCCCTGTTAAAAAAAACTGCGGTGCACCGGACAGCGTGCGCCGCTGTCCGGTTTTCGTCAATCGCGCTGCAACACGTAGCGGCCCGGCGCCGGCTCGATCACCGGGAACTGCGCGGAGCCGGGCTTGGCGGGCGGTTCCACCTTGCGGCCGCCGTACTGGTCGAGCCATTCGACCCAGGTCGTCCACCAGCTGCCCGGCTGCTCGGTCGCGCCGGCAAACCAGTCGTCCGCGGATTCGGGCAGGTCGCCGTCGTTGATCCAGTAGCTGCGCTTCTTCTTCGCCGGCGGATTGATCACGCCCGCGATGTGACCCGACGCGCCGAGCACGAACTTCAGCGGGCCCGTCAGGATCGACGTCGACTCATAGGCCGTCTGCCACGGCACGATGTGATCCTCGCGCGAACCGTAGATGAAGGTCGGCACGTCGATGCGCGACAGGTCGACGGATTCGCCGCACACGGTCAGCGCGCCCGGCACGCGGAGCTTGTTCTCGAGATAGGTATTGCGCAGGTACCACGCGTACATCGGGCCCGGCAGGCTCGTCGAGTCACTGTTCCAGTACAGCAGGTCGAACGCCGCGGGCGTACGGCCCTTCAGGTAGTTGTCGACGACGTAGTTCCACACGAGGTCGTTCGGCCGCAGGAACGAGAACGTGTTCGCGAACTCGACGCCGCGCATCAACCCCGGCGGCGTGCCGTTCTTGCCGCCGATGGTCTGCTCGCGCATCTGCACGTGCGCCTCGTCGACGAACACGTCGAGGATGCCGGTGTCGGTGAAATCGAGCATCGCGGTCAGCAGCGTCATCGACGCGACCGGATGTTCGCCGCGCGCGGCGAGCACCGCCAGCGCAGTCGCGAGCATCGTGCCGCCGACGCAGAAGCCGAGCGCATTGATCTGCTCGCGGCCGCTGACCTGCTGCACGGCGTCGATCGCCGCGAGCAGCCCTTCGTTCATGTAGTCGTCCCACGTCTTGTGCGCGACCGACGCATCGGCGTTGCGCCACGACACGAGGAACACCTGATGGCCGTTCGACAGCGCATGCGCGACGAGCGAGTTCTCGGGCTGCAGGTCGAGGATGTAGAACTTGTTGATGCACGGCGGCACGATCAGCAGCGGCCGCTCGAACACCTTGTCCGTCTTCGGCGTGTACTGGATCAGCTGGATCAGGTCGTTCTCGTAGACGACCGAGCCTTCGGTGCACCCGAGGTTCTTGCCGACCACGAATTGCGATTCATCGGTCTGCGAAATCTTGCCGCGCTGCAGGTCGCCGAGCAGGTTCATCATCCCCTGCCGCAGGCTTTCGCCCTGCGTTTCAAGGATCGACTTCTGCGCATCGGGGTTGAGCGCGAGGAAGTTGCTCGGCGCGGCGGCGGCCGTCCATTGCTGGACCGAGAAACGGATGCGCTCGCGCGTCTTCGGATCAGTCTCGAGCGCGTCGGCCAGTTCCTGCAGGTAGCGCGCGTTGAGCAGGTACCACGCAGCCGCGAACGCATGCGCAGGCGACGCCTTCCAGGCGTCCGCGCTGAAGCGGCGGTCCTTCAGTTCCGGCGACTCGAGCTTCGCGGCGGCGGCCTGCTGCATCAGCGTCACACAGTCGCGCGCATAGTCGGCCTGCAGTTTCTGGAGCCGCTCGGGCGGGATCGCGGCAACCGGCAACTTCAGCCCCGCGAACGGCGATGCCAGGCCGCCCAGCCCCCCCAGGTCGGGCATCGACGGCATCTGGAACGGAAACGACTTCGGGAACTGGAATGCGGCGAACGGGTTGGCCGTGGTCGCTGCCGTCGCGGCGCGGGCCGGATCAGCGAAACCGCGCCATGCGTTCAGCCACGCCTCGAACATCTGCTGCATCGGCTGTGCGGCCGGATCGAATCCGGTGCTGCCCGCGAAAGTGCCCGCCTGAGCGGACGTCGACGAATTTTTCGATGCTGTCATTACCTGCCTTACCGGTGATTCGTGAGCGTCAATCGTGAAATCCTGCTCGCGCGCGGCGTGCCGGTTGCGAGCCGGGCCGTCATGCTCTGGAGAGGCGTCTCCAGATTCTGCCGCAGTGCGGTATTTTTATCATTATCGTTTTCCCCATGTAAAGCGCCGCGTCAAACCGCTGAACATTTCTGCACGGAGATAATCCGCGCACCACAAGCGGGACAAGGCTTCCGGAGACACATAAAACATTTTGTTCGACTTGACTTCGCGATTATTCATTCGGTTGCCGATGCAACACCGCATTGCCGCGCCAATATCGAGATAACCCGATTTTGCGGTGCAACAAACCTTGCGCATGCACGCATGGTCAGTCGGCCAGCCAGATCGCCGCGGCCATGCGGCCGGTCACACGGTCGCGCCGGTACGAATAGAAGCGCGCGTGTTCGGCGACCGTGCACGCAGTCCCGCCGCTCACGTGGGCAACGCCGGCGCGGGCGAGGCGCAGGCGCGCAAGCGCAGGGAGATCGGCGAGAAACTTGCCGGGCACGCCATCGATCGCGACGAACGCTTGCTGCGTCTCATCATGCTCCGACTGCGGAGCCGTGTCGAGAAACGCGGCGCGCACGTCCGCGCCGACCTCGAACGCCTGCGGGCCGATCGCGGGCCCGAGATACGCATGGAGCTCATCCGTCGCGCCGCCGGCGAGCGCCGCGACGCGCGCTGCGGTCTGCTCGACGACACCGGCCGCGAGCCCGCGCCAGCCCGCATGCGCGGCGCCCACCGCGCGACCCTGTGCGTCGCACAGCAGCACCGGCAGGCAATCCGCGACCATCACGACACAGACCGCGCCCGCGCGGTCCGTCACGCTCGCGTCGGCCTGCACGGGCGCCGCGGCACCGGGCGCGGCCTCGATCACCTCGTCCGCGCGCACGACCTGCGCGCCGTGAACCTGGTCGAGCCACGCCGCGCGCGACTGGCCCGCGAGCGCGAGCAGGCGCGCGCGATTCGCGGCGACATGGGCCGGATCGTCACCGGTATGCAAGCCGAGATTCATGCCGCCCGGCAACGCGGCACCGTCCTGCCAGCGCCCGTACGGACCCTCGCTCACGCCGCCGTCACGCGTCGTGATCAGCGCCCGCACGCGCGGCGACACCCGCCAGTCGGGCCGTACGCAGTCCTGCCAGGTCATCGGCGCCAGGTTCGTCATCGGCACTCACTCCTCCTCATCGTCCATATACGGCTCATCGTCGTGATACTCGCCGCCAAAATCGTCATCGTCGTAGACACCGTCGTCGTCGAATTCCTCGTCGCCCTGCCCGAAGCCCAGCGCCGCAACCAGTGCGTTCATGTCGTCCGGCAGCGGGCAGCGCCACTGCATCGCCTTGCCCGTGACCGGATGCACGAGACCGAGCCGCCATGCGTGCAGCGCCTGCCGTGCAAACCCGTCCGGCAGCGGCGTGACCGAGCGCTTGCCGCGCGCGCGCCCGTAGACAGGATCGCCGAGCAGCGGGTGCCCGGCATGCGAGCAATGCACGCGGATCTGATGCGTGCGGCCGGTTTCGAGGTCGCACTGGATCGCCGAAACTGGCTGACGTTGCCACACGCATGTGTCAACCGTGCGGAAATGCGTGCGCGCGGGCTTGCCCGACGCGCCGGTGACGACGGCCATGCGCGTGCGCTCGCGCGGATCGCGGCCGATCGGCGCGTCGATCGTGCCTTCCTCGGGCATCGTGCCCCACACGAGCGCGAAATAGCGGCGCTTCACCGTGCGGGCCTGCAACTGGCGCACGAGATCCGTCTGCGCGGCCAAAGTGCGCGCGACCACCATCAGGCCGGACGTTTCCTTGTCGAGCCGGTGAACGATCCCGGCGCGCGGCAGGCCGGCCGCCGCGTCGCCGTAGCGATGCAGCAGCCCGTTGAGGATCGTGCCGCTCCAGTTGCCGGCGGCCGGGTGAACGACGAGGCCGGCCGGCTTGTTGATGACGACGAGCGCGTCGTCCTCGTAGATCACGTCGAGCGGCACGGGCTCCGGCGTAAACGCCAGCTGCTCCGGCAGCAGGTCGGGCACGAGCTCGATCCTGGCGCCGAGCGGCACCGGCTGGCGGATCTTCGCGGGCGCGCCGTCGACCAGCACGCGCTGCGCCTCGATCCAGCTCTGCAGGCGGCTGCGGGAGAATTCGGGGAACAGTTGGGCGAGCGCCTTGTCGAGGCGTTCACCCGCGAGCGACAGCGGCACTTCAACGATACGCGGCGCGTCATCGCCCGGCGCGGACGGCACGACAGGCGGCTGCAGCGCGTCTGCGGCCAGATCGTCGTCGAGGGAATCCCCCGACGCAGCGTCGGCGGGCCGATCGCTTGGGCTATAATCTTCGCGATTTGACTTGCCCCGCGGGGCATTCTGCGAACTTGAACGGGTCATTTAGACTGGGTCACCGAGACTTGAAGCTAGGACATGCGAGCATGATGAATTCGACCAAACGTACGGCCAGAACCGTCGCCGCCCGAGCTGCGGCGGTAGCGGCCGCGGCCCTCATCGCCGGCTGCCACGGCTTGCCGCAGAAGCAGGACGAGACGGCTACCTGGTCGAACAACAAATTATACTCAGAGGCCCAGGACGCACTGTCCGGCGGCGACTGGGGCAAGTGCGCGAAATATTTCGAATCGCTGCAAGGCCGCGATCCGTTCGGCCATTTCGCACAACAGGCGCAGATCAACGTCGCGTACTGCAACTGGAAGGACAACGAAGCGGCAGCCGCCGACCAGGCCGTCGACCGCTTCATCCAGCTGCACCCGGATCACCCGGATATCCCGTATGCGTACTACCTGAAGGGGATGATCCACTTCAACGACGATCTCGGCCTGTTCGGCCGCTTCTCCGGCCAGGACATGAGCGAGCGCGATCCGCAGGCCCTGCGCGAATCGTACGATGCGTTCAAGGTCGTCGTCGACCGCTATCCGAAGAGCAAGTACGCACCCGACGCCGCGGCCCGGATGCGCTACATCGTCAACGCGCTCGCATCGCACGAAGTGCACGCGGCCGACTACTACTATCGGCGCGGCGCCTATGTCGCGGCAATCAACCGCGCGCAGCTCGCGATCAAGGACTACAAGGGCGCGCCGGCGATCGAGGATGCGCTGCACATCATGATCCTGTCGTACGGCAAGCTGAATCAGCCGCAGCTCGCGGAAGACACGCAGCGCGTGCTCGCGGGGACGTTCCCGGACAGCCCGTACATCACCGGCCACTCGCGCCCCGGCGCGAAGAAGTCGTGGTGGCAGTTCTGAGCGACACTCGCCGCACCAACAAAAACCCGGCCATCGAGCCGGGTTTTTTGTTGGCGCCGCCCGCAGCAGGCGGCGGTGCGGTCACGCGCGCTTGTCCGCGCGCTGTTCGTCGAAGAAGTCCTGCACGACAGCGATCTCGCGGGTACGCTTGAACGGCGGCAGGCTCTGCCAGATCCGGCGACCGTAAGGCTTGTCGACGAGCCGCGTGTCGCAGATCATCAGCACGCCGCGATCCGTCTCCGCGCGAATCAGGCGGCCCGCGCCCTGCTTCAGCGTGATCACGGCCTGCGGCAGCTGGTGAACCGCGAACGGGCTCAAGCCCTTCTTGGTCAGCGCATCGAGCCGCGCGGCCAGCACCGGATCGTCGGGCGGCGCGAACGGCAGCTTGTCGATCACGACCAGCGACAACGCGTCGCCGCGCACGTCGACGCCTTCCCAGAAGCTCTGGCTGCCGACCAGGATCGCATTGCCGTAGGAACGGAAGCGATCGAGCAACTCGGTGCGGCTTGCGTCGCCCTGCACCAGCAGCGGCGTATTCCAGCCGCGTGACTCGATCACGTCGCGCAGCTTCGATGCGATCCGGTCGACCGCGCGCAGCGTCGTGCACAGCATGAACACGCCGCCGCCCGACGCCTCGATCGCCGGCAACGCCGCGTCGAACACGGCGTCGGTAAATGCCGGCGACGACGGCTGCGGCAGATTGCGCGGCACGTACAGCAGCCCCTGCGTCTGGTAGTCGAACGGGCTCGCGAGCGTCATCGAGCGCCGCGAGCTGAGGCCCATCTGGGCCGCGTAGTGCGTGAAGTCGCCGCGCACCGACAGCGTCGCCGACGTGAAGACCCACGCGCGCGGCACGCCGGCACGCTGCTTCGCGAAAATCGGCGCGACCGACAGCGGCGTCTCGTGCAGCTGGACGGTATGCGCGAACACTTCGACCCAGCGCACCTTCTCGTTCGGGTCGCCGTCGGCAGCCGCCTTGTCGCCGGCCGCCGCGGCATCGGCCTTCGCCGCCGCTTCGGCGGCGCCGGGCGCGACCCAGCCCGCCAGCAGGTCCTGCAGCTCGCGGGCGCGCCGCAGGCACGCGCCGAGCGACTCCGCCCGCTCGGCCTGGCTCGCGAGCGCCGATGCGAGCGCGTCGAGCGCCACCTCGAGCGCGTCGAGCGCGCCGAACATCGGGTGATCGTCGCCGAGCTGCGCGAGCGACATGCGCACGATCTGGTCGTTCGCGAACGCCAGGCGCAGGTCGCGCGCCGCGCGTTCGAGATCGCCGCCGAGCTTGACCCATTCGACCGCGTCGCGCGCATGGCTCAGGCCCTCGGCCACCGTGTCGCGCGCGAGCTCGAGGATCTGCGTGGTCGACAGCGTCTCGCCGAAAAACAGCGTGGCCGTCTCGGGCAGCTGATGCGCTTCGTCGAAGATCACCGTGTTCGCGTTCGGCAGCAGTTCGGCCATCCCCGTGTCGCGCAGCATGATGTCCGCGAAGAACAGGTGATGGTTGACGACGACGATGTCGGCCTGCTGCGCCTCGCGCCGCGCCTGCATCACGAAGCACTCCTTGTAATGCGGGCACTCCTGGCCGAGGCAGTTGTCGCGCGTCGACGTGACCATCGACCACACGGGCGCCGTCTCCGGCACGCTCGCGAGCTCGGCCTTGTCGCCGCTCTTCGTGACCTTCGCGAAACGAACGATTTCCTGCAGATAGGCGGTGTCCTGTCGCGACGGCAGGCGGCCGTTGTCGGCCGTGCGCTGCAGGTAGTAATGGCACAGGTAGTTCGAGCGGCCCTTGAGCATCGCGACCGTCACCGGCACCGCGAGCGCGTTGCGCACCGTCGGGATGTCGCGCTGGAACAGCTGGTCCTGCAGGTGCTTCGTGCCGGTCGACACGATCACCTTGCCGCCCCACAGCATCGCGGGCACCAGATACGCATAGGTCTTGCCGGTACCGGTGCCGGCCTCGACGATCAGCGTGTTGTCGCCGGTGTCGCCGTCGGTGTCGGCCGCCGCGCCGTCGGCGGCGGATTCGGCCGCCTTGTCGCCTTCGCCGAGGCGGCGCGCCGGCCGCTTGCGGGTCTCGAAGATCTCCGGCTCGGGCATCCGGCGCGCGGACGCCTCCATCGCGGACGCGACCGCACGCGCCATCTCGATCTGCGACAGACGGGGGTGATAGCCGTCGAGCGCGCGCGCAAGCAGTCCGCCTTCGCCGAAGATCGTGTCGAGTTCGTCGACACGCTTGCGGCTCAGCTCGAAGGTGCCTTCGGGCGCACGAACGCGCCCGGCGGACGACGCGTCACGCCGGGCATCGGGGTTGGCTTCAAGCGGTGAATTCAAGGCAAGCGTTCCTGTGTCCAGCGCCCGGGCGGCGCCGGCGCTTGCCAGGCCGCGCTCAGGCGCGCTTATCCGGTTCCAGCTGCGATTGCAGCAAAATGATTTTGTCCTTGGCCGCCAGCTTTTCCTTCTTCAGCCGGTGCAGCGTGATGTCGTCGATGTCGGAGTGTCCTTCCTTCAGCTCGATTTCCCGAGCGAGCTGCTGGTGCTGCTCCTGCAATGCAGCCAAACGGTTGTGCAATTCCTGCTGCTGTTCCGTGGGACGGTTTTGCATATGCGCCTCCTCATCGAAGCAGCGTGCCGGCTGGCGTGCCGGCACGCACGAGACTGACTCCGGATCAATCCAACACGTTACTGCCCCTGCTGTTGCTGCTGCTTGGCCTTCTCGGTCGCTTCCTGCTGACGCCGCTCGACATCGGCCTTGTGCTGTGCGGCTTCCTTCTGCTTCTGCTCGTAGCGCGCGGCGTTGTCCGACCGCTCCTGCGCCTTCTGCGCGCCCTGCTGGTGCGCCTGGTCGAGCTTGCGCTGGAAATCCGACTGCTTCTGGTCGTATGCCTGCTTGCTCGCGGCCCGCTGCGGCCCTTCCGCGCCGCGCTGTGCCCGCTTCAGTGCATTCTGCTCCTGCTTGTCGCGGAACGCAGCCGCATTCGCCGCGTCGCTCGCCGCGCGCTGCGGTGCTTCCGCCGCATTCTGCGCCTGCTTCAGCGCCTGCTGCTGGTCACGCTGCTGCGCCCGCACCGCGCGCTGTTCGTCGTCGAGCGCGAGCTGCTCCTGACTGATGCTCGCCCGCTCCTCGCGCATCAGGTCACGCGCCTTGCCGAGACAGTGATTGACGAAGAACTTGCTGTAGCAATCGTGCTCCGCCACGGCATAACGATAATCGTTTTCCGCGGAACGTTGATTGAGCACTTTTTGACGGGCGTCAAAATCCTGCGTGACGGTGGCTGCGACGGGCACGGCTGCGGCGGCATCCGGCGCGGTTGCGCCCGAGACCTGTGCGTACGCGACGGTAGACCCGACGGACAAAGCCGCGGCGAGCGCTGCGCCGAGCGCGACGAGAGAAATGCGGGAAGTTGGCAACGTCGTAGGAAAGCTGCGGGACATGTATCAAATTCTATCACCCCCGGCTGGGCGCTCTGCCATTTATGGCAAAATGCCCCGCTTCACTCACCCGCGGCATCTGGTCCGGCGGGCCCGTCTCGCAGCCCGCCGCGCGCGGCTGCCGGCCCGCGCCGCGATTTCAGCAGGCACATCATCCACGACATGACGGAAACCGTAGCACTCAAGATCGTACAGCGCATCGCCACCGAACTGTCCGTCCAGCCGCGCCAGGTCGCGGCGGCCGTGCAACTCCTCGACGAAGGCTCGACCGTTCCGTTCATTGCCCGGTACCGCAAGGAAGTGACCGGCAACCTGGACGACACGCAGCTGCGCCAGCTCGAGGAACGCCTCCTGTATCTGCGCGAGCTCGAGGATCGCCGTGCGACGATCCTGTCGAGCATCGACGAACAGGGCAAGCTGACCGACGAACTGCGCACCGCGATCGAGGCGGCCGACAGCAAGCAGGTGCTCGAAGACCTTTATCTGCCGTACAAGCCGAAACGCCGCACGCGCGCGCAGATCGCCCGCGAAGCCGGCCTCGAGCCGCTCGCGCAGGCATTGCTCGCGAATCCGCTGCTCGACCCGCAGACGGAAGCCGCCGCCTACGTCGATGCCGACAAGGGCGTCGCCGACGTGAAGGCCGCGCTCGACGGCGCGCGCGACATCCTGTCCGAACAATTCGGCGAAACGGCCGAACTGCTCGGCAAGCTGCGCGACTATCTGCACAGCCAGGGTGTCGTGTCGTCGGCCGTCGTCGAAGGCAAGGAAAACGAGGAAGGCGAGAAGTTCCGCGACTACTACGACTACGCGGAAACGATCCGGACCGTGCCGTCGCACCGCGCGCTCGCGCTGTTCCGCGGCCGCAATGCCGGCGTGCTGACCGTCAAGCTCGGCCTCGGCGAGGAACTCGACGCACAGGTCCCGCATCCCGGCGAAGCGATGATCGCGCGCCATTTCGGGATCGCGAACCAGAGCCGCCCGGCCGACAAATGGCTGTCCGACGTGTGCCGCTGGTGCTGGCGCGTGAAGGTGCAGCCGCACATCGAGAACGAACTGCTCACGCAACTGCGTGAAACGGCCGAAGCCGAGGCGATCCGCGTGTTCGCCCGCAACCTGAAGGACCTGCTGCTGGCGGCGCCGGCCGGCCCGAAGGCCGTGATCGGCCTCGACCCCGGCCTGCGCACGGGCGTGAAGGTCGCCGTCGTCGACCGCACCGGCAAGGTGCTGGCCACCGACACGATCTACCCGCACGAGCCGCGGCGCGACTGGGACGGCTCGCTCGCGAAGCTCGCGCGCATCGCCGCGCAGACGCAGGCCGAGTTGATCAGCATCGGCAACGGCACCGCATCGCGCGAGACCGACAAGCTCGCGAGCGAACTGATCTCGAAGCACCCCGAACTGCGGCTGCAGAAGATCGTCGTGTCGGAAGCCGGCGCGTCCGTCTACTCGGCGTCCGAGCTGGCCGCGAAGGAATTCCCGGAGCTCGACGTGTCGCTGCGCGGCGCGGTGTCGATCGCCCGCCGCCTGCAGGACCCGCTCGCCGAGCTCGTGAAGATCGAGCCGAAAGCGATCGGCGTCGGCCAGTACCAGCACGACGTGAACCAGCGCGAACTCGCCCGCTCGCTCGACGCGGTGGTCGAGGATTGCGTGAACGCGGTCGGCGTCGATGCGAACACCGCGTCGGTCGCGCTGCTCGCGCGCGTGTCGGGTCTGAACGCAACGCTCGCACGCAACATCGTCGACTACCGCGACGCGAACGGGCCGTTTCCGTCGCGCGACCACCTGCGCAAGGTCCCGCGCCTCGGCGACAAGACCTTCGAGCAGGCGGCCGGCTTCCTGCGCATCAACGGCGGCGAGAATCCGCTCGACCGCTCGTCGGTGCACCCGGAAGCCTATCCGGTCGTCGAACGGATCCTCGCGAAGATCAGCAAGCGGATCGACGACGTGCTCGGCAGCCGCGACGCGCTGTCCGGCCTGTCGCCGACGGAATTTGTTGACGAACGTTTCGGCCTGCCGACCGTGCGCGACATCCTGTCCGAACTCGAGAAGCCGGGCCGCGATCCGCGCCCCGAATTCAAGACCGCAACGTTCCGCGACGGTGTGGAGAAGGTGTCCGATCTGATGCCGGGGATGCTGCTCGAAGGGGTCGTGACGAACGTCGCCGCGTTCGGCGCGTTCGTGGATATCGGCGTGCACCAGGACGGCCTCGTCCACGTGTCGGCGATGTCGACGAAGTTCATCAAAGACCCGCACGAGGTCGTAAAGGCCGGACAGGTCGTGAAGGTCAAGGTGCTCGACGTCGATGTGAAGCGCCAGCGCATTGCGCTGACGATGCGCCTCGACGACGAAGCGGCAACGCCCGGCCTGGCGCCACGCGGCGGCCAGGATCGCGGCAATGCCGGCCGCGGCGCGGCCCGCCCGCAGCGTTCGCGTGAGCCGGAACCGGCCGGCGCGATGGCCGCGGCGTTCGCGAAGCTGAAGCGCTGAGCACGCCAAGGCTGTCGACGCACGAAAAAAAGCCCGCCGAAAGGCGGGCTTTTTCATTGCTTCGGCGCGCGCGCCGCCGGATCGGCATGGGCCGCCTCCGCGGCCCGCGCGGGCCGGTCAGATCTCGATCTTGGTACCGAGTTCGACGACGCGGTTCGCCGGGATCGAGAAGAAGTCGGTCGGCTTCGCCGCGTTCTGGTGCATCCACGCGAACACGCGTTCGCGCCAGATCGACATGCCGGGCAGATGCGTCGGCACGACCGTTTCGCGGGCGAGGAAGAACGACGTGTCCATCAGTTCGAACGTCATGTCGTGCGTGCGGCCGAATTCCTCGAGCACGGCCTTCACGTCGGGCGTCTCGTTGAAGCCGTACTCGGCCTTCACGATGTACAGGCCGCCGCCCGCATCGCGCGAACTCAGGCGCTTGTCGTCGCGCACATAAGGAATGTCGCGCGTGACGAACGTCAGGAAAATGGTCCGCTCGTGCAGCACCTTGTTGTGCTTCAGGTTGTGCAGCAGGCTGACGGGCACCAGCGTGTCGTTGCCGGTCAGGTAGATCGCAGTGCCCGACACGCGGTGCGGCGGATGCGCGAGCAGCCCCTGCAGGAACGGCTCGAGCGGGATACCATCGGCGGCCGTACGCTCCTTGACGATGTGGCGGCCCTTGTACCAGGTCATCAGCAGGAAGAACAGCAGCGCGCCGATGCCGAGCGGCAGCCAGCCGCCCTGCGCGACCTTCAGCAGGTTCGCGCCGAAAAAGCCCAGGTCGACCGCAAGGAACACCGCGATGATCGCGCCGACGAGCAGCCGGTTCCAGTTCCACACCTTCACCATCACGACGGCCGCGAGCACGGTCGTGATCACCATCGTGGCCGTCACCGCGATGCCGTACGCGGCCGCGAGGTTGTCGGAGCTCTTGAAGCCGATCACGATGCAGAGGATCACGAACAGCAGCAGCCAGTTCACGACCGGCACGTAGATCTGGCCGATCGCCAGCTCGGACGTATGCAGCACCTTCATGCGCGGCACGTAGCCGAGCTGGATCGCCTGCGACGTCAGCGAATACGCGCCCGAAATCACGGCCTGCGAAGCGATCACGGTGGCGACCGTCGACAGCACGACGAGCGGCAGCAGCCCCCAGTCCGGGGCGAGCAGGAAGAACGGGTTTTCGATCGCCTTCGGATTCTGGATCAGCAGCGCACCCTGGCCGAAGTAGTTCAGCACGAGCGACGGCATCACGAGCCCGTACGCGGCGATGCGGATCGGCTTCGCGCCGAAGTGGCCCATGTCCGCGTAGAGCGCTTCCGCACCGGTCAGCACCAGCACGACCGAGCCCAGCACGACGTAGGCCTGCAGCAGGTGGTCCGCCATGAACGACGCCGCGTAGTACGGATTGACCGCCGCGATGATGCCGGGCACGCGCAGGATGTGATACACGCCGAGCGCCGCGATCACGATGAACCACAGCACCATGATCGGCCCGAACAGCTTGCCGACCAGTGCCGTGCCATGGCGCTGGATCCAGAACAGCGCGATCAGGATGACGATCGTGATCGGCAGCACGAGATGGGACAGATGCGGTGTCGCGATCTCCAGTCCTTCGACCGCCGACATCACGGAGATCGCCGGCGTGATCACAGCATCGCCGTAGAACATGCACGCGCCGAAGATCCCGAGCGCCATCAGCGCGCCCGCGACGCGGGTTTTCGAGTCGAGCGGCCGCAGCGACAGTGCCATCAGCGCGAGCACGCCGCCCTCGCCGTTGTTGTCGGCCCGCATCACGAACAGCAGGTATTTGATGCCGACCACGAGGATGATCGCCCAGAACAGCAACGAGATCACCCCGAGAATCGAGCCTTCGGTCAGCGGGATGCCGTGTGCGGGGCTGAACGCCTCCTTCAGCGAATACAGCGGGCTCGTGCCGATGTCGCCGAACACGACGCCGATGGCCGCTATCGCAAGCGCCTGCATCGAGTGTTGGTGCGTCGAATGCGCATGGGCTGCGTCGGTCGCCTGGATCGTGTCGTTCATATGAAGCGTAATAATCGGGTCCGGTTCGGACAAAACGAGCGCTATTCTACTCGCGCCCCCCTGAAATACCGCCCTGTCTTGTTGCCCTTAAACCACGTGATCCACGCCGCGCATGCAATCCTGCGCAAGCTGTGGCAGGGCTGCCATCATAGCCGGGGCCGCGCCGTCTGCCTACCGCGCACGCCGATCGACGCGCGCGCCGGACCGGCGCCCGAATAAAAAACGGCGCCGCAAGCGGCGCCGTACAAGGCTTTCCTTCGATTGGCCGGACGCTTACGCGCCCGAACCGTCGCGCTGCGCGCGACCACGCTTGATCCACGCCTCGAGGTTGTGCGGACGAACCGTGTCCCACTCCTCGAACGGCTGATGAATCCACGGATTCGTCGGCAGATACTGCGTGTGATAGTCGGGCTTGACCTTCGAGCAACCCTTGTACCAGAGCACGGCCGAACGCACAGCCGTGACCGACGGATAGCGCTCCTTCAGGTGCTCCTGCACGCGCGCGAGCGTGACGCCCGAATCGACGAGATCGTCGACCAGCAGCACGTTGCCCGCGAGATTGCCGCGCGTCATCGTGATGTACTGCGCAATGTCGAGGTCGCCCTGCTCGGTGCCGGCCGCTTCGCGATACGAACTCGTCGCGAGGATCGCGAGCGGCACGTCGTAGATGCGCGACAGCTGGTCGCCGACGCGCAGGCCGCCGCGCGCGAGGCACAGGATCTGGTCGAACTTCCAGCCCGATTCATGCACCTGGAGCGCGAGCAGCTCGATCAGACGATGGTATTCGTCCCAGCCTACCCACAGGTTCTTGTCGTCGTTGCGCGGATCGGTCATCAAATCTGCCGCCGTCATCGTGATTTGCTGCGTCATGCTGAAAATTACACCTTGAACGGATGGCGGAGCAGGATCGTTTCATCGCGATCCGGACCCGTCGAAACCATGTCGACCGGCACGCCGGCCACTTCCTGGACACGGGTCAGGTATGCCTGCGCATTCGCCGGCAGTGCGTCCCACGTCTTGATGCCGACGGTGCTTTCCTTCCAGCCGGCGAACGTTTCGTACACGGGCTCGCAACGCGCCACGTCGGCAGCACCGCGCGGCAGGATGTCCGCGTCATTGCCGTCGATCTTGTAGCCGACGCACAGCTTGACTTCGTCGAGGCCGTCCAGCACGTCGAGCTTCGTCATGCACAGGCCCGACACGCCGTTGATCTGGATCGAACGACGCAGCGCCGCTGCGTCGAGCCAGCCGGTGCGGCGCGGACGGCCGGTGACCGAGCCGAACTCCTTGCCGACGTTCGCCAGCGTGACGCCGACCTGGTCCTGGCGCTGCGGGTTGTCCGCATCGTACAGCTCGCTCGGGAAGGGGCCCGAGCCGACGCGCGTGCAGTACGCCTTCGTGATGCCGAGGATGTAGTTCAGCTTCTGCGGACCGACGCCCGCGCCAGCCGATGCCGCACCGGCGACGCAATTGCTCGACGTGACGAACGGATAGGTGCCGTGGTCGATGTCGAGCAGCGTGCCTTGCGCGCCTTCGAACAGCAGGTTCTGACCGGCGTTGTTCGCGTCGTACAGGCGGCGCGACACGTCGGCCACCATCGGCTTCAGGCGATCGGCATAGCCGAGCATCGTGTCGAGCGTAGCCTGGAAATCGACGGCTGCGCCACCCAGGTACTGGGTCAGCACGAAGTTGTGGAAATCGAGATTTTCGCGCAGGCGGTCGGCGAAGGTCTTCGCGTCGAACAGGTCCTGCACGCGCAGCGCGCGGCGGCCGACCTTGTCTTCGTACGCGGGGCCGATGCCGCGGCCGGTCGTACCGATCTTGCCCGCGCCCTTGCGCGCTTCGCGCGCCTGGTCGATCGCGATGTGGTACGGCAGGATCAGCGTCGTGGCTTCGGAGATGAACAGGCGATCGCGCACGTTCACGCCGGCCTCTTCCAGCTCGCCGATTTCCTTGAACAGTGCCTCGGGGGACAGGACGACGCCGTTGCCGATGTAGCAGGCGACGCCTTCACGCATGATGCCCGACGGAATGAGGCGCAAGATGGTTTTCTTGCCGCCGATGATGAGGGTGTGGCCGGCGTTGTGACCGCCCTGGAAACGCACGACGCCCTGAGCGTGGTCCGTCAGCCAGTCGACGATCTTGCCCTTGCCTTCATCACCCCATTGCGTTCCCACGACGACGACATTGCGCCCGGGAGTCACGTTCACTGCGCTGGCAGACATGTTGATTCGTTAGCTGGTTAAAAACGTATTCTACCTATGTTCGCGGGCGATTCCGACTTTTTCCGTTTCGCTTCAACGATATGCACGCCGAACGACGGCCCGCGAACGCCTCTTTAACGGGGTTCGACCACCCATGCGCCGTCACGCTCGACGAGCGAACGGTCGCAGGCGAACTCGTCGAGTACGTGGTCGTGCCCCGGCAGTGCCTGGATCACCACTTCGCCCGCATCGCGCAGCGCCGCGACGGCCGCGCTCAGCGCGTCGTCCTGCGCCCACGGCGCGAGAATCGCGGTGCCGCGCGCCTCGACCGGCGAAATCCGCGCGAGCTCGCGCAGGTCGAGCGAGAAGCCCGTCGCCGGGCGGGCGCGACCGTAGGCCTGGCCCACGTGGTCGTAACGGCCGCCGCGCGCGATCGCGTTCGGCACGCCGTCGATGTACGCGGTAAACATCGCGCCGCTGTGGTACGCGTAGCCGCGCAGGTCGGCGAGATCGATCGCCACTTCGACACCCTTCGCCTGGGCCGCGAGCTGCGCGAGATCGTCGAGCGCACGCGTGATCTCGGGCAGCACCGGCAGTCGCGCGCGCGCTTCGTCGAGCACGCTCGCGTCGCCGTACAGATGCGGCAGCGCACGCAGCGCCGCGCGCGTGTCGGCGCCGAGGTCGTCGGTGAGTTCGGTCAAGAGCGGCACGTCCTTGCCCGACAGCGCGTCGTACAGCGCCTCGCCGCGCTCGGCCGCCTGCGCGTCGCGCGCGAGCAGCGCCGCGAGCACGCCCGCGTGGCACAGGTCCAGACGAATCCGCGACAACCCCGCGAGGTGCAGCGCGTCGACCATCAGCTGCTGGATCTCGAGATCGGCTTCCAGCCCGGCATGCCCGTAGATTTCGGCGCCGATCTGAATCTGTTCGCGCGTCGCGTGCAGGCCGCGCGGACGCGTATGCATCACATTGCCCGCATAGCAGAGGCGCGTCACGCCCTGGCGGTTCAGCAGGTGTGCGTCGATGCGTGCGACCTGCGGCGTGATGTCCGCACGCAGGCCGAGCGTGCGGCCCGACAGCTGGTCGACCAGCTTGAAGGTGCGCAGGCGCAAGTCGGTGCCGCCGCTCGTCAGCAGCGACTCGAGGTATTCGAGCAGCGGCGGCATCACCATTTCATAGCCGTACGAACGGAAGCGGTCGAGCAGCCTGCGACGCAGCTCCTCGATCTTGCGCGCTTCCGACGGCAGTACGTCGGCGATATTCTCGGGAAGTAACCAGGTCGACATCGGTACGGTCCTACGACGGGAAACAGGGCGCGCACGCGCGCCGCGAGATGAATCGGAAATCGGAATCAGGCGGAACGGACGGCAGATGCGCCGTCTGGATCGGGTCTCCGGTCAGGTGGCGAGCAGCAGGAGGACGAGCCCGAACGCCATCACGATGAGCCCGCCGATCCGGATATGATGCGGCGGCCGCTCCGCTATTCTACGAAACGTGTCGCGCCAGGCGACGGGAAACACGAAGGGGAACGCCCCTTCGATGATCAGCATCAGTGCTACCGCGAGCAACAACGAGCCAGCCAGATCCATGCGAGCGACAGCGCCGCTCGTCGCGGCGCCCCAAGGTCAATGTTTGCGGGGAGCAGGCGCCGCCGGTGCGGCACCGCCCGTCGGGCTGCGCATGAAACGGAAGAACTCGCTGTCGGGGTCGACGACGATGATGTCGTTGCGCTTGAACGTATTCCGGTAAGCCTGCAGGCTCGCGTAGAACTGGTAGAACTGCGGATCGCTGCCGAACGCGTCGGCGGCGATCGTCGCGGCCTTCGCATCGCCCTCGCCCTTGATCGTCTGCGCGGACTTGTACGCATTCGCGAGCACCGCCTGCTGTTCGCGTTCCGCGTCGGCCTTGATCTGCTCGACGTCGGACCCGCCCTCGGCCCGCACCCGTGCGGCCTGGTCGCGCAGCGCGGCAATCATCCGCTGATAGACGGCGTCCGTCTGCGCGGCCGGCAGGTCGACTCGCGTCAACTGGACATCGACCACGTCGACGCCGAAGCCGGATGCCTGCGCGCGCACCGCATCGCGAGCCGCCTTGGCGATCTCGCGCTGCCCGCCGAGCGCATCGTCGAGCGCGCGCTTGCCGAATGCATCGCCAAGTGCGCTCTTCAGCGCGCCGGCCAGGCGCTCGGTGGCGGCCGCCGGGTCGCCACCCAGCGCCGTGAAGTACTTCATCGGATCGTTGATCCGGTACTTGACCGCATAGGCGACGAGCAGGTCGTGCTTGTCTTCGGTCGCCAGTTGCAGTGCGTCCGACGACTCGAACGATTGCAGGCGCGTATCGATCAGCGTAGCCGTCTGGAGCGGCGGCGGCAGCTTGAAATGGATCCCGGGGCCCGCGAGTTCCGGCTGCGCACCGTCGCGCCCCGACAGCACGGCCGCATGGCGCGGATCAACGGTCAGGACGGTCGACGACGCCGCGAAGGCGACGATCACGATTGCGACGACGAGCGCAATGATTCGGTTCATGTTCTGCGCTCCCCGTTACTTCGTATCGTCTTCGCGCGAGCGGCTGCGGAACGCTTCGCGCGACCGCAGCACGTCGCTGCCCAGTGTCGGTGCCGCAGCGGCCGATGCCGTGCTCGCAGGTGCGCTCGCTGCCGCGGCGGGCGGGGCCGACGCCGCGTCGGGCGCGGATGCGCCAGCGGACGTCGCGACGTTTTGCCGCCCCTGCTCGACGAGCTTGTCGAGCGGCAGGTACACGACGTTGTTGCCACCCTTGTTGCCGACGTACACCTTCGTCGTGTTCGAATAGATTTCCTGCATCGTCTGAAGGTACATCCGCTCGCGGATCACCGCAGGCGCCTTCGAATACTGCGCATAGACCTGCTTGAAGCGATCGGCGTCGCCTTCGGCTTCGGTCACCACGCGATCGGCATACGCCTTCGCTTCGTCGACGAGCTTCGCGGCATCGCCCTGCGCCTTCGGCAGCAGGTCGTTCGCATAGGCCTGCGCGGCACGCTTCGCGGCCTCGCGTTCGTCACGCGCCTTCGCGACTTCGGCGTAGGCGGCCTGCGTCTGCTCGGGCGCCGCGACGCTCTGCATCGTGACCGCCGTCACCTCGAGCCCCGACTGGTAGCGGTCGAGATCCCGCTGGATCGCGGCGGACAGCTGCTCGCGCAGCGCGTCGCGATCCTGATTCAGCATGTCGGCCGCGCTGCGCGTGCCGACGATCGCGCGCACCGCGGCCTGCGCGGCCTGCGCCACGCTGCGCTCGGGATCGACACTGCGGAACAGGTAGTCGGTGGCGGAGCGGATCCGGTACTGGACGACGAAACGCACGTCGACGATGTCGGCGTCGCGCGTCAGCATCGCCGCTTCTTTCACGTTCGCGAGACGCACGACGTTGTTGCGGCCGATCTCGATGGAACGGACCTGCGACGTATCGACGATCTCGTGCGACGCGAACGGATACGGCGCGCGCCAGTGCACGCCCTGGCCGACCGTGCCCGACAGCTTGCCCAGCTGCAGCACGACGCCCGTCTGGCCGTCCTGCACGACGAACAGCCCGCTGCCCGCGTAGACCGCGACCAGCACGCCGATCACGATGCCGACGCCGACGCGCGCAGCCCGGCCGTTGTCGGGCCGGAAGCCGTTGCCGCCCTTGCCGCCGAACAGGCCGCTCAAGCGCCGGTTGAAGTTGCGCCACATCTCGTCGAGATCGGGCGGACCGTCACCGTCGCCGCCGGGCGGACGCTTCGATTCGTTCGCACGCGGACGGGATCCGTCGTTGCCCTTGGCGTCGCCGCGTCCCCAGCGGGGATCGTTGATCGACAGCAAGGCGCGCATCCGCCGCCAGGTACTCCGCTCGTTGTATTCGTTCACCAGAGTTTGTTCACCAGATTAGACGCCGGCGAGCCGGCCGGGACCGGTTAGCGCCCCTGTTCGGAAATCGTGTGGTCTTCGTGTGGTTCAGCGGGTGCACCGTCGAGCGCGTCGTTAATCAACGTCGCGCCGGAAAGGTGTTCCGCGGAGGCGATCTCGGCGATGGCGGCACGCAACGCGTCAAGACCCTGACCGGTGCGTGCGCTCAAAAAGACGCGCGAAATATTACCATACTCGTCCCGCTCGACCGCGTCGCCGCGGGCTGCCAGCTCGGGAACGGCATCGATCTTGTTGAACACCAGCACCTGCCGGATCGTGTCCGCGCCGATCTCGTGCAGCACACCGTTCACCTGTTCGATCTGCTCGAGCCGGACCGCACTCGACGCGTCGACCACGTGCAGCAGCAGATCCGCGTGAATCGTTTCCTCGAGGGTCGCGCGAAACGCAGCGACCAGCTGGTGAGGCAGCTCGCGGATGAACCCGACGGTATCCGACACGACGATCTGGCCGACCTCGTCGCCCAGGTACACGCGTCGCGACGTCGTATCGAGCGTGGCGAACAGCTGGTCGGCCGCATAGGCCTGCGCTTTCGTCAACGCATTGAACAGCGTCGACTTGCCCGCGTTCGTATAGCCGACGAGCGACACCGACATCGTGCCGCTGCGCGCGCGCTGGCGACGCTGCGTGCTGTGCTGCCGACGCAGTCGATCGAGCCGCGACTTCAGCATCTTGATGCGCTCGCCGATCAGCCGGCGGTCGGTTTCGAGCTGGGTTTCGCCGGGGCCGCGCAGGCCGATACCGCCCTTCTGCCGCTCCAGGTGGGTCCACGCGCGAATCAGTCGGGTCGACAGGTATTGCAGCTGCGCCAGCTCGACCTGCAGCTTGCCTTCGTGGCTGCGGGCGCGCTGCGCGAAGATGTCGAGGATGAGGCTCGTGCGATCGACCACCCGCCGGTTAAGTGCCTGCTCCAGATTGCGTTGCTGGGCGGGTGCCAGTGCGTGGTTGAAGATGACGATTTCGACGTTGTGCGCGTCGCAGGCGAGCCGCAGCTCTTCGGCTTTGCCGCTGCCGATGAACATCTTGGCATCGGGACTGGAGCGACGACCCGTGAGGGTGACGGCGGGATTTGCCCCCGCGCTGGAGGCAAGAAGACTGAGTTCTTCGAGACTGGCTTCGAAATCGGTCTTGCCGAAGTCGATGCCGACGAGCGCTGCGTTGATCAAATTTTCAGGTGTCAAGATAAGGCGGCTGGCATCGGTCGCTCGCGGCGACCGGATGCCGGCCGCTGCGATAGGTTAGGACGAGACTTCCGCGTCCGGGTGGAAATTCACCGGGCGCGCCGGCACGACCGTCGAGATGGCGTGCTTGTAGACCATCTGGGTCACCGTATTACGGAGCAACACGACGTACTGGTCGAACGATTCGATGTTCCCTTGGAGCTTGATGCCGTTGACGAGATAGATCGAAACGGGAACGTGCTCTTTGCGCAGTGCGTTCAAAAACGGGTCTTGTAACAATTGCCCTTTGTTGCTCATGGCGTACTCCATCTTTTTTTGCAGGTTGAACTGGATTGGCGACGAAGAAAAAGAGATCCGCCGCCAATCGCTACACTATAGCTGATTTTGCCTGCCCCGCCCGGGCGTGGGCCATGCGGCCTATCCCTTGCCGGACGTGCATGGCAGGCATCCTTCAGCCCTTGTCCGCGTACGGATTGTTCGACGAACGGAACTCTATTCGCAATGGAGTCCCGGTCAGGGAGAAAGTTTCGCGGAACCGGTTTTCGAGGTAGCGCTTGTAGGTTTCCGTCACCGCGTCGAGCGCGTTGCCGTGGATGACGATCAGCGGCGGATTCTGGCCGCCCTGGTGCGCGTAGCGCAGCTTCGGACGCACCGGGCCGCGACGGCGCGGCTGCTGGAACTCGACGGCTTCGATCAGCGCACGCGTGAGCTTCGGCGTCGGCAGTTTCGCCATCGCCGCCGCGTACGCGTCGTCGACCGAGCGCATCAGCGCGCCGATGCCCGTCTTCTTCGCGGCCGAAATGTAGTGCGATTTCGCGAAGTCGAGGAATTTCAGCTTGCGGGTCAAATCCGCTTTCGCGCGATCGCGTGCGTGGTCGTCGAGACCGTCCCACTTGTTGACGCCGATCACGAGCGCGCGGCCCTGCTCGACGACGAAGCCGGCGATGTGCGCGTCCTGGTCGGAAATGTCCTGCTGTGCATCCAGCAGAAGAATGACGACGTTCGCGTCGGAGATCGACTGCAGCGTCTTCACGACCGAGAACTTCTCGATCGCCTCGAACACCTTGCCGCGGCGCCGCAGGCCCGCGGTGTCGATCAGCGTGTATTTCTTGCCGTTACGCTCGAAGTCGACGTAGATCGAATCGCGCGTCGTGCCCGGCATGTCGAACGCGATCACGCGGTCCTCGCCGATCAGCGCGTTCACGAGCGTCGACTTGCCGACGTTCGGCCGGCCGACGATCGCGATCTTGATGCCGCGCGACGGATCATCCTCGTCCGCTTCCTCGGGCTGGCCCGCATACGCGACTTCCAGCGCCTCGTTGATCATGTCGGTCACGCCGTCGCCGTGCGCGGCCGAGATCGCGCGCGGATCGCCGAGCCCGAGCTCGTAGAAGTCCGTCGCGACCGCCGTGTACTTCATCCCCTCGGCCTTGTTGACGACCAGGAAGATCGGCCGGCCGGTCTTGCGCAGGTAGTCGGCGATCGACTTGTCCTGCGGCGCGAGCCCGTTGCGGCCGTCGACGATGAACACGACGACGTCGGCTTCCTCGACGGCCTGCCGCGTCTGGCGCGCCATCTCGTGGAGGATGCCGTCCTTCGCGACGGGTTCGAAGCCGCCGGTATCGACGACCAGGTACGGCCGTTCGCCGACGCGCCCTTCGCCGTAATGGCGATCGCGCGTCAGGCCCGGCAAGTCAGCGACCAGCGCATCGCGCGAGCGCGTGAGCCGGTTGAACAGCGTGGATTTCCCCACATTGGGGCGCCCAACGAGGGCAATGACCGGTTTCATCTGTGTTTTCTACGGTGATGCGCAGCAGCGGGAGGCCCGCTGCTGCGGGCGGCTGCGCTGAATGAAAATATCACGATTTCGCGCCGCGCCGGATGCGCGCGCCGGGCGCGCGTTGCGCGCCGTCGTCTTTCGTTTCGAACTGCCTTTCAAATACCGAGCGGCCGGGGACACCGGCCGCCTTCATGTTGCGCGACTGCGGCGCACGGGACAAGCCCGCCACGCCGCGATTGCGCTTGTTTCGCGCGCGTCAGCGCGGACGGAACCCGTACAGGCCGCCGTCCTTCGTCTGCACGACGAGCGTATTGCCCGCCAGGACCGGCGCCGCCGTAATCGCGCTGCCGTCGGTCTTCATCCGCGCAATGAAGCTGCCGTCCTCGCGCGACAGGAAGTGCACGAAGCCCTTGTAGTCGCCCATCACGACCGCATGGCCGAGCAGGTAAGGCACGCCGACGTCGCGGCTCTTCAGCTTGTCGTTGCGCCAGAGCTGGTTGCCGCTCGCCGCATCGTAGGCCGTCACGACCGACCAGTCGTCGCCGCCGGCGACGACCGAATCGTCCTGCGCGAGGCCGCTGCGGCTCGAGAACGCCTTTTCCCACAGCGGACGGCCCGAGTTCGCGTCGAAGCAGGCGAGCTGGCCCTGGAACGTGACCGCGCAGGCTTCGGCGCCCACGAGCGTCGGCGGACCGCTGACGTCGTTGATGCGCTCGACTTCGGTCACGCCCTTCGGGAACGACACGGGCGTCTGCCAGAACGGATCGCCCGACTGCAGGTTGATCGCGACGAGGCCGCCACCCGGGAAGCCCGCCAGCACGGCCGCATCGCCCGCGAACGTCATGCCGGCCGACACGCGCAGGTTCAGCGGCACCGCGCGGTTGCGGTAGTTCCACTTCTGCTCGCCCGTCTGCGCGTTGAACGCGATCACCTGGCCGTCGATCGTGCGTACGACCACGAGGCCGTTGCCCACCAGCGGCGGCGAGAAGATTTCGCCCTGCACGGTCGTCTTCCACAGCTGTTTGCCGTCGGGACCGAGCACGAACACGCCACCCTTCAGCGCGCCGACCGCGGTCAGGTTGCCGTCGCTGCCGACACCGGCCGACAGATCCGAACCGACCTTCGAGCGCCACAGCGTCTGGCCCGTCTTCGCGTCGATCTTCTCGACCGAACCGTTCTCGCCCGCCGCGTAGACGGCGTCTCCCACGGCCACCGGCGAGAACAGATAGCGCCCGCCCTTGCCGACGCT
This sequence comes from Burkholderia cepacia GG4, assembly GCF_000292915.1. NCBI lineage: Bacteria > Pseudomonadati > Pseudomonadota > Betaproteobacteria > Burkholderiales > Burkholderiaceae > Burkholderia > Burkholderia cepacia. The sequence goes on along the minus strand of NC_018513.1, from coordinate 1,753,805 downwards.
CGCCTTCCAGACCTGTTGCACGTCCATGACGGGCTTGAACTCGGTGAGCGGCGTCGGCACGCGACGCGCGTCCTTCGACGACGAGCAGGCCGCCAATGCCAGGACAGCCGCCGCGCAGGCTACGGGCACAGCGTAACGTTTCAGCAAATTCATCGGTTAGCGAAGCAGAGTTAAGAGGTTGAGGGGACCGGGATTAGCCGCCAAGCGCGTCCAGCTTGAACTGGACGAGCTGACGTGCGGACTGGTCGTCCTTCGACAGGCCGTCGAGCGCGAGCTTGTACGCGGCGCGCGCATCGTCGGTCTTGCCTTGCGCGGCAAACAGATCGCCGCGGCGATCGGCCACGAGGCCCTTGAATGCATCGACCGGCGTGCCGGACAGCAGCGAGAGGCCGGCGTCGTACGCCTTCTCGTCGAGCAGCAGCGACGCGAGACGCAGCTTCGCGATCTGCTTGTACTCGTCGTCCTTGGCGTGATCGGCGGCCCATTGCAGCTGCGCCTTCGCGCCTGCGGTGTCGCCGGCCGCGTACAGCGTCTTCGCGGCCGACAGCGCCGTCATCTGCGCATACGGCGTGCTGCCGAACTTGCCTTCCATGTCGGCGGCCGCGCGGGCCATCGTCGCCTTGTCGTTCGCGGCGGCAGCCTTCTGGACCTGCTCGTACAACCCGGACGCCTCGGCAGCCTGACGGCGCTGCCAATAGTTCCAGCCGTTGAAACCGGCCGCGACGACCAGCGCCGCGAGCACGATCCACGTGGTGAGGTTGCCCCAGCGGGCCCACCACGCCTTGAGACTTTCAATCGATTCTTGTTCGTCGTGATAACTCATCGGCGAGCGGTTCCTTCCTTTTCAGGCTTTTCTTGTCGGCGAATGCCAGCGCGATCAGTCGTCGCCGTCTTCGGCGGATGCAACCATCGCATTGATTAGGAATTCGGTCAAGCTTTCGACCGGTACGGTCTGCTGAACGTTCTTTTCCCCCTCCTCGCCCGCACCGCGCAGCGCTTTCACGCCCACCGTGCCGTTCGCGACCTCTTCTTCGCCGAAGATCACCGCGAACGCGGCGCCGCTCGCATCGGCCCGCTTCATCTGCGACTTGAAGCTTGCCGTCGCGCCGTCGGCGCTGCAGTGGAAGATCACGTCGAGGCCCGTGTCACGCAGGCGCTCGGCCGCGATGAATGCCTGTTCGCGCGCAGTCTCGCCCTGGTGCACGACGTACACGTCGACGCCTTCCTGCTCCGGCACCAGATCCTCTTCCTTCAGCAGCTCGAGAATCCGCTCGATGCCCATCGCCCAGCCGCATGCGGCGGTCGGCTTGCCGCCGAGCTGTTCGATCAGCGGATCGTAGCGGCCGCCGGCCGCGACCGTGCCCTGCGCGCCGAGCTTGTCGGTCACCCACTCGAACACGGTCAGGTTGTAGTAGTCGAGGCCGCGCACGAGACGCGGGTTGATCTTGAACGGGATGTTGTTCGCGAGCAGCAGGCGTTGCAGCCCCTCGAAGTGCGCGCGCGATTCGTCGCCGAGGAAGTCGATCAGCTTCGGCGCGTTCTGCGCAATTTCCTGCAGCGCGGGGTTCTTCGTGTCGAGCACGCGCAGCGGGTTCGTATACAGGCGACGCTTCGCGTCCTCGTCGAGCACGTCCGCGAACTGCTCGAGGTACTTGATCAGTTCGACGCGGTGCGCGGCGCGCTCTTCGGCGAGGCCGAGCGAGTTGATCTCGAGCTTGATGCCGGTCAGGCCGAGGTCGTCCCACAGGCGCTGGCACATCATGATGATCTCGGCATCCGCGTCCGGGCCCGCAAAGCCGAGCGCTTCGACACCGACCTGGTGGAACTGGCGGTAGCGGCCGCGCTGCGGACGCTCGTGACGGAACATCGGGCCGATGTACCACAGGCGCTTCGGGCCGTCGTACAGCATGTTGTGCTCGATCGACGCGCGCACGACGGCCGCGGTGTTTTCCGGGCGCATCGTCAGGTTTTCGCCGTTCAGCGCGTCGGTGAAGCTGTACATCTCCTTCTCGACGATGTCGGTGACTTCGCCGATGCCGCGCGTGAAGAGCTGCGTGTGTTCGACGATCGGCGTGCGGATGTTCTGGTAGCCGTACGCGCGCAGCAGCGATTTCACGGTAGCTTCGAAGAATTCCCACAGGCCGGCATCCTGCGGAAGGATGTCGTTCATGCCCTTGACGCCGGTGAGCTTCTCGATCTTGCGTTTCTGTTCAGTCATCGTTCGTATGTGTGGACGAATTAGTTCGTGGCCTCAGCGCGGCCGTAGTTGCGTGCGACGTAGTCGCTGACGATCTGCTGGAATTCCTCGGCGATCCGCTCGCCGCGCAGCGTCTTGACCTTCTCGCCGTCGATGAAGACGGGCGCGGCCGGGTTCTCGCCCGAACCCGGCAGGCTGATGCCGATGTTCGCGTGCTTCGACTCGCCCGGGCCGTTGACGATGCAGCCCATCACCGCGACGTTCATCTTCTCGACGCCCGGATATTCCTTGCGCCAGACCGGCATCTGCTCGCGCAGGTAGGTCTGGATCTGCATCGCGAGTTCCTGGAACAGCGTGCTCGTCGTGCGGCCGCAGCCCGGGCACGCGATCACCATCGGTGCGAACGAGCGCAGGCCCATCGTCTGCAGGATTTCCTGGCCGACGATCACTTCGCCCGTGCGCGGCGCGCCCGGTTCCGGCGTCAGCGAAATGCGGATCGTGTCGCCGATCCCTTCCTGCAGCAGCACGCCGAGCGCGGCCGTCGACGCAACGATGCCCTTCGAGCCCATGCCGGCCTCGGTCAGCCCGAGGTGCAGCGCGAAGCCGCAGCGGCGACCGAGCTCGCGGTACACGGCGATCAGGTCCTGCACGCCGCTGACCTTGCACGACAGCACGATGCGATCACGGCCGAGGCCGAGTTCGACCGCACGTTCGGCCGAGCCGATCGCCGACTGGATCAGCGCTTCGTACATCACGCTCTGCGCATCCCACGGCTGCGAACGCGCGCCGTTCTCGTCCATCATGCGCGCGAGCAGGTCCTGGTCGAGACTGCCCCAGTTCACGCCGATCCGCACCGCCTTGTCGTACTTGGCCGCGGCCTCGATCATCAGCGCGAACTGCGTATCGCGCTTCGCGCCCTGGCCGACGTTGCCGGGGTTGATCCGGTACTTCGACAGCGCCTCCGCGCAGCCCGGGTAATCGCGCAGCAGCAGGTGGCCGTTGTAGTGGAAATCGCCGACGAGCGGCACGGTCACGCCCATCCGGTCGAGCTGCTCGCGGATCGCCGGCACGGCGGCCGCGGCCTCGGGCGTGTTGACCGTGATGCGCACCAGTTCGGAGCCCGCATTCGCGAGTTCCTTGATCTGGATCGCCGTGCCGATCGCGTCGGCCGTGTCGGTGTTCGTCATCGACTGCACGCGCACCGGCGCGGCGCCGCCGATCGTCACGAGCTGCCCGCCCCAGCGGACATCCACCGCATGCGATACGCGGCGCGGCTGATGCCCGCCGAACACCGGCTCGGTTGAACAAATCTGACTGCTGCGTGGGGATTGAGCTTCGGATTGCATCGATAGATCCATTTACGCGGAATGCGCCGCGATGCGGCGCATGAATTGAAAAAGCGCCGTGTCCTCACGGCCTGTCGACGACAGGCCCTCGCCACGGCGCTTGACGTCAGGGCAACGTGAACCGCGCCACGTTACCCCGCGCTGCCGAATATTTTGCCGGATCGACAGGTTTTCCGTCGAACGCGACCGTATCGAGGCCGGCCTTGTTGCCGATCGTGACCTTGAACGGCCCGTCGCCGGCGACCTGCTTCGTCTCGCCGGCCCGCACCAGCGCCGAGAACAGCTCCTTGCCGTTCTTGTCGCGCACGCTGAACCAGCAATCCTGCTTGACCTTCAGTTCGACCATCGACTGGCCTGCCGCCACCACGACGCTCGCGGGCTGGGCCGGCGCGGCCGAGCTCGCGGCAGCCGGCGCGACGACGGGTTGCGATGCGGGTGCCGCGGCCGTCGGGGCCGGAGCCGGTGCAGCCGACGCAACCGCCTGCGGTGCCGCGGCGGACGCCGCAACCTGAGCCGGAGCGTCGTTACCGACTGCCGTCGACGCGCCGCTCGCGGCTGCCGCTTCGACGGAAGACGCCACCGGTGCGCTGGCAGCCGACGCATGCGCGGTGTCGCCACCCTTGAAACGCGCGAGCCAGCTCGACGAATCGCCGCCAGTGTGCCACATGAGTACCGCGATCACCGCGACAACGAGGATCGCCGTCCCCCACAGCCACGGGTGATGGCGCGACGAGCCGCCGAGCGGAATCGACACGCGGCCGCGCGGCAGATCCGTTCCCGACGCAGCGGGCATCGACAGGTCGACTTCCGGCACCCCGCGCTCGCGGCGCAGTGCCTGCGCGAACGGCTCCGGATCGACGCCGAGCATCTTCGCATAGCTGCGTACGACGCCGAGCGCGAACGTCACGCCGGGCAAATGGCTGATGTCGCCCGCCTCGAGCGCACGCAGCTTCTGCGGGGCGACCTTGAGCCGCGCCGACACGTCGTCGACCGTCCAGCCTTTCGCTTCCCGGAGCTGCGCCAACCGGCTGCCGACGGCCGCCAGCGTTTCAAGTCCCGCCGGTGCCGGCTTCGCGGCATTGGTCTCTGCGCCGTGTGGCGGCTGCGGCTCACTCATCCTTGTCCTCGCGTCGATTCTTCTTCACCGGCGGGCGCCGCCGGCTCCCGCCGGCCGGCACCCGCACCTGTTCATACCATGCGCGGCGCCGAGGCGCCGCGACCGATCGCTATTCGCGTGTTGTACCGCCAAATGGTTCGGGCATCCCCGGCCAGGCACCCCGTCAAACCGCCCGAACTTCGATGATTTTTGCTGCTGCGCCCGTTCGCTCCGCCAGGCGCGTGCGGTCCTTCACGGCGCCGGCCAGCTGGCCGCACGCTGCGTCGATGTCGTCGCCGCGCGTCTTGCGCACGGTCGTGACGACTCCCGCGTCGATGAGGACCTGTGCAAAGCGCTTGATCTGCTCCGGCTTCGAGCGGATGAGGCCCGATTCCGGAAACGGATTGAACGGGATCAGATTGAACTTGCACGGCACGTCGCGCGTGACGGCCAGCAGTTCGCGCGCATGCGCTTCGGTGTCGTTGACGCCGTCGAGCATGCAGTATTCGAAAGTAATGAAGTCGCGCGGTGCGACTTTCAGGTAGCGCTGGCACGCGGCCATCAGCTCGCGAAGCGGATGCTTCTTGTTGAGCGGCACCAGCTCGTCGCGCAGCGCATCGTTCGGCGCGTGCAGCGAAACGGCGAGCGCGACCGGCAGTTCGGCGCCGAGGCGGTCCATCATCGGCACCACGCCGGACGTCGACAACGTGACGCGGCGGCGCGACAGGCCGTATGCGTTGTCGTCGAGCATCAGCCGCATCGCGGGCACGACCGCGCTGTAATTCAGCAGCGGCTCGCCCATGCCCATCATCACCACGTTGGTGACGACCCGTTCGGCCTTGCCGTTCGGACCGGGCGCGCGACCGAGCGACGCACGCAGGGCAAATTCGGCCATCCGGAGCTGGCCGATGATTTCGGCTGTCGACAGGTTGCGGGAAAAGCCCTGCTTGCCCGTCGAACAGAAGCGGCAGTTGACCGCGCACCCGGCCTGCGACGACACGCACAGCGTGCCGCGCGTCTCTTCCGGGATGAACACGGTTTCGACCGCATTGCCGTTTCCGACGTCGATCAGCCACTTGCGCGTGCCGTCGGTGGAAACGTGATCGCTGACGATATCGGGCATCACGATCGACGCACGGCCCTTGAGCTTTTCTCTCAGGGACTTCGCGAGATCGGTCATGCCGTCGAAATCGCCGGCGTTGTATTGGTGGATCCAGCGCTGCAACTGCTTGGCGCGGAACGGCTTCTCGCCGAGGCTGCCGCAGTACGCGACAAGACCCTCGGCATCGAAGTCGAGAAGATTGACGGAAGTTTCGCTCGTCATGATGTGCTGCCTTGCCGCTTGCGCTGAATCCTGCCTACTTGCTGTCAGCCAGGGCTTAACGCGAGTAAACGTTCATTTCCGGGAAGAAGAACGCGACTTCGACCGCAGCCGTTTCGGCAGCGTCCGAGCCGTGCACGGCGTTCGCGTCGATGCTGTCTGCGAAGTCGGCGCGGATCGTGCCCTTTTCTGCCTTCTTCGGATCCGTTGCGCCCATCAGGTCGCGGTTCTTCAGGATCGCGCCTTCACCTTCCAGAACCTGGATCATCACCGGGCCCGAGATCATGAAATCGACGAGGTCCTTGAAGAACGGACGCGCTGCGTGAACCGCGTAGAACTTCTCTGCGTCAGCACGCGACAGGTGCGCCATGCGCGATGCGACGATCTTCAGGCCGGCGCCTTCGAAACGGCTGTAGATCTGGCCGATCACGTTCTTTGCCACCGCATCCGGCTTGATGATCGACAGGGTGCGCTCGATTGCCATAAAAACTCCAAAAAATTAAGAAGTTACAGGTTCAAATGAATCCGCTATTGTAGCACGATCCCGTGTATCATTGCGATTGAACCCTTACACGCATGAAAGGTTCAGAATCCATATGTTTTGTGCCGCCTGGCCATTGAAACCTCGCGACACGGAACGTATCTTAGCCATAGCTGCTCCGGTTTGCTGCGCCGCACACCGCGTGCGCCGAACCGGCCCCGGACGCCCACGCGTTCCATGTTAGGAGAAACCATGAACGACTATCCGTACAATTTCGGCCGCGGCGGCTCCGTCAGCACCGCGGAGGTTCGCAATCGCGTGCTGCGGAACACGTACTGGCTGCTCGCGCTGTCGATGGTGCCGACGGTGCTGGGGGCATGGGTCGGCGTCGCGACGGGCTTCTCGCTGTTCGCGGCCACGAGCCCGATGATGAGCCTGCTCGCGTTCTTCGCGATCGCGTTCGGCTTCATGTTCGCGATCGAGCGGACGAAGAACAGCGCGGCCGGCGTATTCGTGCTGCTCGGCTTCACGTTCTTCATGGGCCTGATGCTGTCGCGCCTGCTGAGCTTCATCCTCGGCTTCTCGAACGGCCCGTCGCTGATCATGCTCGCGTTCGGCGGCACCGGCATCATCTTCGCCGCGATGGCGACGATCGCCACCGTCAGCAAGCGTGACTTCTCGGGGCTCGGCAAGTGGCTGTTCATGGGCGTGATCGTGATCCTGCTCGCGTCGGTCGCGAACATCTTCCTGCAGCTGCCGGCGCTGATGCTCACCGTATCGGTGCTCGCGATCGCGATCTTCTCGGCCTACATGCTGTTCGACGTCCAGCGCGTCGTGAACGGCGGCGAGACGAACTACATCTCGGCCACCCTCGCGATCTACCTCGACCTGTACAACGTGTTCACGAACCTGCTCGCGCTGCTCGGCATCTTCGGCGGCAACCGCAACTGACGTTCGCCGAACACCATGAAAAAACCGGCCCGCGGGCCGGTTTTTTACGTCCGCCGCCCGGCTCAGTCGCGCTCGAACAGCGCGATCGATTCGACGTGCGAGGTATTCGGGAACATGTTCACGACCCCGGCGCCCTTCAGCCGGTAGCCGGCCTCGTGCACGAGCAGGCCCGCGTCGCGCGCGAGCGTCGACGGGTTGCACGACACGTAGACGATCCGCTTCGGCAGCGGGCCTTCGCCGCTCTGCGCGATCTCGGCCAGCGCCTTCGACACCGCGAGCGCGCCTTCGCGCGGCGGATCGACCAGGAACTTGTCGAATGCGCCGAGCGCGCGGAGGTCGTCGCCCGTCACTTCGAACAGGTTCCGGCATGCGAACGTCGTATGCCCGTCGACATCATTCTCGCGCGCGTTCGCGAGCGCGCGCGTCGTCAGCGTTTCACTGCCTTCGATGCCCATCACCTCGCGCGACAGCCGCGCGAGCGGCAGCGTGAAGTTGCCGATCCCGCAGAACAGGTCGAGCACGCGATCGTCGCGCGACGGCGCGAGCAGGCGCAGTGCGCGGCCCACCAGCACGCGGTTGATCTGATGGTTGACCTGCGTGAAGTCGGTCGGCTTGAACGGCATGCGGATACCGAATTCCGGCAGCGTATAGTCGAGCGACACGTCGAGCGGATAGAACGGCGCCACCGTATCCGGGCCCTTCGGCTGCAGCCAGAACTGCACCTGGTGCTCGTCCGCGAACGCGCGCAGCAGCGCCTCGTCGTCCGCATTGATCGGCTCCAGCACGCGCAGCACCAGCGCCGTGACTTCCGAACCGACCGCGAGCTCGATCTGCGGCATGCGGTCGCGGATCGACAGCCCCTCGACCAGCCGGCGCAGCGGCACGAGCATCGCCGACACGTGCGGCGGCAGCACCTCGCAGCTCGTCATGTCGGCGACGTAGCTGCTCTTCTTCTCGTGGAACCCGACCAGCACGCCGCCCTTCTTCGCGACGTTGCGCACGGTCAGGCGCGCACGGTAGCGGTAGCCCCACGACGGGCCGTGGATCGGCGCGAACATCGTCTCGGCGCGCAGCTTCGACAGGTGCCACAGGTTGTCCTCGAGCACGCGCTGCTTGATCGCCACCTGCGCGCGCATGTCGAGGTGCTGCATCGAGCAGCCGCCGCAGGTGCCGAAGAATTTGCATTTCGGCTCCGTGCGCAGCACGCTCGGGCGCAGAATGTCGACAACGGTCGCCTGCTCGTAGCTCGGCTTGCGGCGGTAGCTCGAATACGTCACGCGCTCGCCGGGCAGCGCGCCCTCGACGAAGATGACCTTGCCGGGCGTGCCGTCCTCGGTCACCGTGCGGCCGACACCGCGCGCTTCCATGTCGAGCGATTCGATCTCGAGAACCGGGGCAGGCCCGGGCGCGACGGGCGCATTTTTCGATTTGCGCACAGAAGTGGGGACGGCTTCGGACACCAGCTTTTCCTGACAAAACGTTGAAGAAGGCGAGATTGTAGACGACGAAAGCCCGCATCGCCTGCTTTGCGTAGCGCCAGCGCCGATACTGTTGCGTATGCCGCCCCGCTGACGCAAGTATGGCGCACCGACACGCGCCCGATCGCCCAGCCGCCGGGCGCCTCATACGACCGGCCCGAGGCGCACGCCCTGCTCGCTGGAGATCCGACCATGAGACTGATCGACTGGAACATTCAATGGGGTCGGGACGCGGATGGCGTCGTCGACCTCCCGCGCACCGTCGCCGCCGCCCGTCGGCTCGGCGACTTCGACGTGCTGTGCCTGCAGGAAGTCACCCGCGGCTTCGGCACACTGCCCGGCGGGCCCGGCCCCGACCAGTTCGCCGAACTCGCGGCGTTGCTGCCCGGTTATACGATCGTCGAAGCAATCGGCGCCGACCTGCCCGCGCTCGAACCCGGCGCTGCGCGCCGCCAGTTCGGCAATGCGATCGCGACCCGGCTGCCGGTCGGGCGCGCGCTGCGCCAGTTGCTGCCGTGGCCGGCCGACGCCAGCGCACCGTCGATGCCGCGCGTCGCGCTCGACGTCGAACTGGAGACGCCGTCAGGCCCACTGCGAGTCGTCACGACGCACCTCGAATACTATTCGGCGCGCCAGCGACTCGCGCAGGTCGACGCGTTGCGCGACCGGCACCGCCAAGCCTGCGCCCACGCGGATCGGCCCGCGCTGGCGGAAAATGCCGCGGGGCCGTTCGCCGCGACCAGCCAGCCGCGCGACGCGATCGTCTGCGGCGATTTCAACAGCGCGTTCGGCAGCGACGCGTACCGCCGCATCCTGGAACCGATCGCCGACGCGCCGCCGTTCGTCGACGCGTGGGTCGCACGGCACCCGGGCCGCACGCCGCCGCCGACCGCCGGCGTCTACGACACGGTGCAATGGTCGGAGGGGCCGCTCGTGTGCGACTTCGCGTTCGTGACCGATACGCTGCTGCCGCGCGTCACGCGTTGCGAAATCGACGGCGACGTGCGCGCGTCGGATCACCAGCCGGTGCTGCTCGAACTCGCGTGATCGCGCGACCTGCGGCGAGGCCCGGCCGCGCTACGCGTCGAAACCGGCCAGGTATTCGGCCCAGTGCGACGCAGGCTCCTGCGCAAGCGAGTTCTTCACGAGCAGGATCTCGTCCGCGTACTCGCCCTGGGTCAGGCCGCCGCGCATCAGCTGGAACCGGCAATACAGCAGATACGTATTGACGACGTCGGTCTCGCAGTAGTTGCGGATCTCTTCGATGCGCCCGTCCTGGAATGCCGGCCACACCTGGCTGCCGTCCATCCCGAGCTTGCCCGGAAAGCCGCACAGCTTGGCGAGCGCGTCGAGCGGCGCATTCGCGCGCGCCTGATACATCGCGAGCACATCCATCAAGTCGGTATGCCGCGAGTGATAGCGCGAGATGTAGTTATTCCACTTGAAGTCGCGGTCGTCCTCGCCCAGATCCCAGTAGCGGGTCGCGGGAATCCCGTGCACGAGCGCGCGGTAATGAAGCACCGGCAGATCGAAGCCGCCGCCGTTCCACGACACGAGCTGCGGCGTGTATTTCTCGATCACGCGGTAGAACGACTGCACCAGCGCCGCCTCGTTGTCCTGCGGCGTGCCGAGCGAGCGCACGCGGAAACCGTTGTGGTCGCGGAACACGCAGGAGATCGCTGCGATGCGCTGCAGGTGATGCGGCAGGAAATCGCTGCCGGTCTTCTCGCGGCGCGCGGCGAACGCATGTTCGGCCACCGCGGCATCGTCCAGCGTCGCGGGCAGGTCTTCCAGACGGCGAATGCCGTCGACATCGGGAATGGTCTCGATGTCAAAAACGAGAATCGGAGTCATCAGTTACAGAACGGCGTCCTTGCGCACGCCATTGGAGGCGAAGAACCGCTTGAGGCGCACCAGCGCTTCCTGCTGGATCTGCCGCACGCGCTCGCGCGTGAGCCCCATCTCGTCGGCCAGCTCCTCGAGCGTGGCCGGTTCGATGTGATTCAGGCCGAAGCGGCGCTCGATCACGTGCCGGTGCTTGTCGGACAGCCGCGACAGCCACGCGCGCGTGAGCGTCTCGAGCTCGCGGTGCTGCACCTCGGCGTCGGGCGACTGGCTCTGGTCGTCGGGCAGCAGGTCGAGCAGGCTGCTCGCGGGATCGAGGTCGAGCGGCGCGTCGAGCGATGCAGTGTGCTCGTTGAGCGCGAGGATATCGGTGACTTCCTCGGCGGTCTTGCCGGTGAGATAGGCGATGTCGTCGATGCTGGCTTCGCGGCGCTCGGCCGCCTCACCCGTCGACATCGAATTTTTTTCGAGGTGGCGCTTCGCGCGCAGCACCTGGTTCAGTTCGCGGATCACGTGCACCGGCAAGCGCACGGTGCGGGCCTGATTCATGATCGCGCGCTCGATGCTCTGCCGGATCCACCAGGTCGCGTAGGTCGAGAAGCGAAAGCCGCGCGTCGGGTCGAATTTCTCGATCGCGTGCATCAGGCCGAGGTTGCCTTCCTCGATCAGGTCGAGCAGCGGCACGCCGCGATTCAGGTAACCCTTCGCGATGCTGACGACGAGTCGCAGGTTGCGCTCGATCATCACCTGCCGTGCCTCGAATTCGCCGGCCTTCGCAAGACGGGAATAACGCTGCTCCTCTTCCACCGTCAGGAGCGGCTTCACGCTGATGCGGTTCAGGTAATGCTGGATCGTGTCGGCCGTGAGTTCGGCCTGCAGCATTGCGCGGAAATCGTCGACGTCGGGTGCCGCCTCCGTACGACCTTCGCGCTCGTCGTCGCCGTCCGCTTCGGCGTCGCGTGCCTCGAGATCACGTTCGTTTTCCGCGACGTCGTCTTCGTCGTCCGTCGAAGCGCCAGCTCGCCCCACCGATGCTTGCGTGGCACGACTGATCTTCTCAGACTCGGCTTGCGGCTCGTGGCGCTTCGATTTCGGCATGGTCGTCTCGGTTATTGAGGCGGCAAATACTTCAGCGGATCGACAGGTTTACCCTGCCGGCGAACCTCGAAATGCAGCATCACGCGGTCGGCATCGCTATTACCCATCTCGGCGATCTTCTGCCCCTTCGTTACCGCGTCCCCCTCTTTTACCATCAAAGCGCGATTGTGTGCATACGCCGTGAGGTAAGTTGCATCGTGTTTGATGATAATGAGGTTGCCGTAGCCGCGCAGGCCGTTGCCCGAGTAGACGACGCGACCATCGGCCGCCGCCTTCACGGCCTCGCCCGACGTACCGCCGATATTGACGCCCTTGTTCTTGGCATCGTCGAAACCGTTCAGCACCGGGCCGCGCACGGGCCATGCAAACGTCACGGGGCCGCTCGGCGCCGCGGCCGTATCGCTCGATGCAGCGGCAGCCGGCGGCGTGATCGCGGACGAGCCGGCGGCCGGCGTTGCGGGACCGCTGCTGAGCGGCGCGGTCGCGACGGCTGCGCCGCCGATCGGCGCGGCAACCTGCGTGCCGGCAACCGCGGCGCCGGCCGTCGGCGCAACACGCAGCAACTGGTCGACTTCGATCTGGTTCGGGTTCGCCAGGTTGTTCCACGCGGCGATATCGCGATAGTTCTGCCCGTTCTCGAGCGCAATCCGGTACAGCGTATCGCCCGGTTTCACCCGGTAAAAGCCGGGCGGCGGCGGGCCGAGCGGCACCGCCGGCTGCGCGGCAGCGGTCGTGCCGAGCGTACCGGAGCGGTCGACGACGGGCGCGTTATCGAGCCGCGTCGCACAAGCGGCCAGCAGCGTGGAGAACGCGGCCACACAGATCGCGCGCTGGGCGAAGGTGAGCGGTTTCCTGGTTCGGTTGTTTTGCATCGCGCGCAACATACTCATCGGTTTCAAATCACTCCGGATTTTAAAGGGACAAAGAAAACGCGATCAAGCCGCGACTCTCGCCATTGCGCGTGCGCAACGCGCTCGACGAGCGTGAGCACCTGGGGCTGCCCGCTCTGCGCGCCGACCGGCGCGACGAGCCGCCCGCCGATCGCGAGCTGCTCGAGCAGCGCCTGCGGCACGTCGAGCCCCGCCGCCGCGATCACGATCGCGTCGAACGGGGCCGCGGACGGCAGGCCGACACGCCCGTCGCCGTAATGCAGACGGATGTTCGGCACGCGCAGCGGCCGCAGGTTCAGCTTCGCGCGCTCATAGAGCGGCTTGATGCGTTCAATCGAATACACGTCACGCGCCACGTGGCTCAGCACGGTGGCCTGATAGCCGCAACCCGTGCCGATCTCGAGGACGCGCTCGAGCGTGCGGCCGGCCATCGCGAGCTCGATCATGCGCGCGACGACCGACGGCTTTGAAATCGTTTGCTGGTGGCCGATCGGCAACGCGGAATCCTCATAGGCCTGCGTCGCGAGACCCGGATCCACGAACATGTGGCGTGGCACCGCGGCCATCGCGTCCAGCACGCGCGGGTCGGTCACGCCGTTCGCGCGCAGGCGTTCGACCATGCGTTCGCGCACACGTTCCGAGGTAAGCGCGAACGCACCGGCCGGTGCGACGCTCGGCACGGCCGGCTTCGGCATCGCGGGCTTCAGCACGGTCGGCTTCGGTGCGGTCGCCGGTTTCGCGGCGGCCGTGCCGGGCAGCGCCCGGGCGACGCCCGGCTTCACCGCCACCGGCTTCAGCACGGCGGCGGGCTTGTCGACGGCCTTCGGCACCGCGCTCGCCGCATGGCGTTCGCCGGCCCGGCCCTCCGATTTGCGTGGCGCTCGCTTGAGATCCTCGAGCGCGAGCGGGAACCGCTTCGCGCGCTCGCCGCTCATGAAGCCCGCCCTCCTGCGCGCGCCCATTCGCGCGTTGCAGGCAGCATTTGCGTATGCGTGAGATCGAGCTGGAGCGGCGTGATCGACACGAAACCGTTTGCGACCGCGTGGAAATCGGTGCCTTCGCTCGCATCCAGCGCCGCGCCGGCGGCACCGATCCAGTAGACCGGCTCGCCGCGCGGGTCGGTCTGGCGAATCACCGGCTGGGACGGGTGACGCTTGCCGAGGCGCGTGACCTGCCAGCCTTTCAGTTCGTCGTACGGCAGATTCGGAATATTGACGTTCAGCAACGGCTGACCGGGCAGCGGATGGGCGAGATAGTGCTCGACGATTTCCGCGGCGACGCGCGCCGCGTCCGCCAGATGGGCCCAGCCCTTGTCGGCCAGCGAGAACGCGATGGCCGGCACGCCGAACATGATGCCTTCGGTCGCGGCTGCAACTGTCCCTGAATAGAGCGTGTCTTCGCCCATGTTCTGGCCGTTGTTGATCCCCGACACGACGAGATCGGGCCTCGCGTCGACCATACCCGTCAACGCGACGTGCACCGAATCGGTCGGCGTGCCGTTCACGTAGAAGAAACCCGTATTCGTCGCGCGCTGCACCGACAGCGGCCGCGACAGCGTCAGGGAATTCGATGCGCCGCTGCAGTTCTGCTCGGGCGCGATCACCGTGAGGTCGGCCAGCGGCTGCAGCGCGTCGCTGAGCGCGGCGAGACCGGGGGCGAGATAGCCGTCGTCGTTGCTGAGTAGGATTCGCATCCGGCGATTGTAACCGAGGAAAGATGGCGCGAGAGCGACAGTCAGGCGGCTGCGGACGGGCGTGTACGGGCCGGCGTGCACGGTGCGCCGCCGCATTGCGCGGCGGCGTTCTGCGCGCTCAGGAAAACGCCGGACTGCCCCTGGATTTCTGCCCCGCAGGAAATCCCGTCGAGAGATGTCCCCGCGGGGGCGCTCAAATCGCGCCGGCGTCGCGCAGCGCGGCGATCGCCTGCGCGTCGTAGCCGAGGCCGCGCAGCACCTCGTCCGTATGCTCGCCGAGCTCGGGCCCGAGCCAGCGCGTTTCGCCCGGCGTGTCGGACAGCTTCGGCGTGATGTTCGGCAGCGGAATGTCGGTGCCGTCGGCCAGCTTGAACCGCTGGATCATCTGCCGCGCAATGAACTGCGGATCGGTGAACATGTCGGCGGCGCTGTAGATGCGCCCGGCCGGCACGTCGGCCGCGTTGAGCACGACCAGCGCCTCGTCGATCGTGCGCGGCGCGAGCCACGCGGCGATCGCATCGTCGATTTCCTGCGTGCGCGGCACGCGCCCGTCGTTCTGTGCGAGCGCGGGATCGTCGGCGAGGTCGTCGCGCTCGATCGCCTTCATCAGCCGCTTGAAGATCGGGTCGCTGTTGCCGCCGATCACGATGCTGCCGTCGCGGCACGCGTAGGTGTTCGACGGCACGATGCCCGGCAGCGACGCGCCGGTACGCTCGCGCACCATCCCGTACACGCCGTACTCGGGCACCACGCTTTCCATCATGTTGAACACGGCTTCATACAGCGCAACGTCGACCACCTGCCCCATGCCTCCGTTCACCTTGCGATGGTGGAGCGCCATCAGCGCGCCGATCACGCCGTGCAGCGCGGCGATCGAGTCGCCGATCGAGATGCCGATGCGCGGCGGCGGCAGATCCGGATAGCCGGTGATGTGGCGCAATCCGCCCATCGATTCGGCGATCGCACCGAAGCCGGGCCGGTCGCGGTACGGGCCCGTCTGCCCGTAGCCGGACAGGCGCACCATCACGAGACCGGGGTTGTCGGCCGACAGCACGTCGTAGCCGAGGCCGAGCTTCTCGAGCAGGCCGGGCCGGAAGTTTTCGATCACGATGTCGGCCTCGCGCGCGAGCTGCCGCGCGATCGACTTGCCGGCGTCCGACTTCAGGTTGAGGGTGACCGATTTCTTGTTGCGCGCCTGGACCGACCACCACAACGACGTACCGCCCTGCTCCGGGTGCAGCTTGCGCCACTTGCGCAGCGGGTCGCCGCCGTTCGGATCCTCGATCTTGATCACTTCCGCGCCGAATTCGGCAAACAGCCGCGACGCGAACGGCCCCGCGATCAGCGTCCCGAATTCGAGCACTTTGACGCCCGCGAGCGGGCCCTGGCTGGTGCTCATGTGTCTCCCTGGCATGAGGAACGGCGCCGCCGGCCGGCGGCGCCAGGCTTACATCGTGCGGCGGTCGAGCATCGCGCGGGCGATCGTGCCCGCATCGACGTATTCGAGCTCGCCGCCCACCGGCACGCCGCGCGCGAGGCGCGTGACCGCGAGCCCGCGCGCCTTCAGCGTCTGGCCGAGGTAATGCGCAGTGGCCTCGCCCTCGTTCGTGAAGTTGGTCGCGAGCACGACCTCCTTGACGATCCCGTCGGACGCACGCCGCACGAGGCGGTCGAAATGGATTTCCTTCGGGCCGATTCCGTCAAGCGGGCTCAGTCGCCCCATCAGCACGAAATACAGCCCGCGGTAGGTCATCGTCTGCTCGAGCATGATCTGGTCGGCAGGCGTCTCGACGACGCACAGCAGCGTCGGATCACGCTCCTCGTCGCTGCAGACCTCGCAGATCTGCGCTTCGGTGAACGTGTTGCACTTCTCGCAATGCTGCAGGTGCTCGGTCGCGAACAGCAGCGACCGGCCGAGCCGCTCCGCGCCCTCCCGATCGTGCTGCATCAGGTGGTACGCCATGCGCTGCGCGGATTTCGGCCCGACGCCGGGCAATACGCGCAGCGCTTCGACGAGTGCGGACAGGGCGGACGGCTGTTTCATACGGCGGCAAACAATGGCACGGACGCCGCGTTCAGAACGGCAGCTTGAAGCCCGGGGGCAGCGGCAGACCCGACGTCATGCCGCTCATCTTTTCCTGCGACGTCGCTTCGGCCTTGCGCACGGCGTCGTTGAACGCAGCGGCGACGAGATCCTCGAGCATGTCCTTGTCGTCCGCGAGCAGGCTCGGGTCGATCGCGACGCGGCGCACTTCGTTGCGGCAGGTCATCGTCACCTTGACGAGGCCGGCGCCCGACTGCCCTTCGACTTCGATCAGCGCAAGCTGCTCCTGCATCTTCTTCATGTTTTCCTGCATTTGCTGCGCTTGCTTCATCAGTCCGGCGAGGTTGCCTTTCAACATGGGAATACTCCTTCTTGATCGTGTGAAAACCGGCACGCGGCGCGTGCCGGTCAATGTGTGCGGGCGTGATTGTGCCTGTCGCTGTGCGATTCGTTCAATGCAGCGTCGATGGCGTGCCGTCCGGCGCCGCATCGGCGAGTGGCCGCACCGAGCCTTCGACGATACGCGCGCCGAAGTCACGCACGAGTTGCTGGACGAACGGATCGCCATGGATGTCCTGCTCGGCCTCGCGCTGGCGTGCCGCGCGCGCGGCCGCATCGAGCGCCGCAGCGGTACGCCGCGCGGGCCCGACCTCGACCGCGACCTCGACAGGCTTGCCGAGCGCGTCGGCCAGCGCGGCCTTCAGCTTCGCGACCTGTGCGGCGTCCGCATACTGCGGCACCGGCACGGAAAGTTTCAACGTCGTCGCGTCGACGGCCGTCAGCTCGCTGTTGAACGCGAGCTGATACGCGACGCCCTTGAGCGGCAGCCGCGCGGCCAGCGCCGGCCATTCGCCGTCGAAGCCGAGCGGATCGAGCGCGATCGCGGGCGGCAGCGGG
This sequence comes from Burkholderia cepacia GG4, assembly GCF_000292915.1. Taxonomy (NCBI): domain Bacteria; kingdom Pseudomonadati; phylum Pseudomonadota; class Betaproteobacteria; order Burkholderiales; family Burkholderiaceae; genus Burkholderia; species Burkholderia cepacia. Next base: position 1,736,468 of record NC_018513.1, on the reverse strand, counting down.
CGCGTGTCGACCGGTGCGGACGGACGGGCCTCGGCCGGCTTCGGCGCGATGCGCACGTCGTCGGGGCCGCTGTCGAACACGGGCACGAAGCCGTCGTCGGCCGCGCCGCCGAACATCTCGTCGGCGCTGAGCGGCACGTATTCGTCCGGCGGAATGTCTTCCCACGGCGGCGGGGCCTGGCGCGTGTCGGCAGCTTGCGGCGCGCGGGCCGCCGCGCGCGGCGTCGGCACCTGCACGGCCGGACGCGACGCAGCAGGTTGCTCGGCGGCCGGCTGAGGCGCCGCCGGTTTCGGCGCGGCACCCGCCCGCGAACGGTCGGACGACACGCGCATGCCGGCATTGCGCAGCACGTCGAGTGCGGCGGCCGCACCACCACGTGCAGCCGGACGGGCGGCAGGCGCAGCACGCGGCGCAGGTTCAACTGGCGGCGCGGGTGCTTCGTCACGCTGCACGACGGCAGGCAGTTCGGGTTCCTTGCGAATGGCCGGCGGCGCATCGCTCGCCGCTGCCGCTTGCGGTGCCGCTTCCGGTTGCGGTTGCGGCGCCGGTGCGACCGGTGCTGCAGCCTGCGCCGAAACCGGCTTCACGGCGGACTGGCCGGCGGCATCGCCGGACCGGGCCGGCGGCGGACGCACAGCGGACGCGGCCGGCGCGGCAGCCGCTTGCGGGCGTGCCGCCTCCGGGGGGGCGGCATCGGCGCTCGTATGAGGGCTCGCTGGCGGCTCCGTCGTCCTGGTCGCCTACTCCGTAGACACACCTATCTGCGCGACACGGGCGCTCGCCGGGCGGGGGATCTTGATCATGCGTCGAGCGGAATTGCTGTGGTACTACAATGTAAGGCGCGTCATGGCTGTTCCCGGACCTGTGGGAGGAATTCGACGCGCCCAATCACCGCGCCCAGGGCGGCGACTTGATGGTGGTGTCCATTCGCCGGGTGTATGGCGACGACAAACCCCTGCACGTCGAGACCCCCCGCGGCTGGGCGAATCGGGAAGGGCGGGTGATCACGCTGGTGGACGATCTCGATGCGGCCGCACGCTTCGCGGACTGCCACTACCGGGGGCCGTTCGCGCGGATCGAAAACCACTACTTCGTGAATCGCGGGTTCGTCGACGAAGGCCAGCTACTGCGCGACGCACATCGCCTCGCGGGCGTTCCGGGCGTGATCGTGCAGGGCCGCTACGACGTCGCGACGCCTGCACGCACCGCGTGGGATCTCGCGCAAGCATGGCCCGACGCGACGTTCGAGATCGTGGCGGACGCCGGCCACGCGTACAACGAACCGGGCATCCTGAAAGCGCTGCTCGCCGCGACGGACCGGTTCGCCGCGTAAGCAACCCTACGCAACACGACGCACCGCATCTCGCTGCAACCGGTCCTGCCGGCCGGCACGCGCCGCCCGCTCACAGCGCGGCTTCCACGATCGTCCGGCCGCGGATTGCCCGTTCGACGAGCTGTTCGTCGCCGACCTTGCGGATCGCATCGTCAAGCAATCCTTCCGGCTGTTCGGTCGCCACCTTCAGCAGGCCCGACAGGACGCGCGCGTCGAGCACCACCAGCGTCTCCATCGAATCGGCGCGGCTCACGAGCACGCGGCGAAGCGCCGGGCCCGCGCCGAAGCTCGCGCAAAGCGCAATCGTCTCGTTGCCTAGCGTGTAGTCTAAGTGCTTGATCATGTCTGCCGCCGTTGCAAGGGGATGGCGACGCGCCGAGCATGCCCGACACGGCCGATTCGGTCACTTCGTTCGCGGAATAGGCGATCGCCTGGTCGGTCAGCGACAGCGCATCGCGCATGCTGCCCTGCGCGGCACGCGCGAGCAGGCGCAGCGCCTGCTGCTCGAACGAGATCTGCTCCTCGCCGAGGATGCGCTCGAGGTGCGACACGATATGCCCGGCCGGCATCTGCTTCAGGTTGAATTGCAGGCAGCGCGACAGGACGGTAACGGGAATCTTCTGCGGATCGGTCGTCGCGAGGATGAACTTGACGTGCGACGGCGGCTCTTCGAGCGTCTTCAGCATCGCGTTGAACGCGTGGTTCGTCAGCATGTGCACTTCGTCGATCATGTAGACCTTGAAGCGCGCATCGACGGGCGCGTACACCGCACGCTCGAGCAGCGCGGCCATCTCGTCGACGCCGCGGTTGCTCGCGGCATCCATCTCGACGTAGTCGACGAAGCGGCCTTCGTCGATCTCGCGACACGCGCGGCACACGCCGCACGGCTGCGAGGTGACGCCGGTTTCACAGTTGAGTGCCTTGGCGAAGATCCGCGACAGCGTCGTCTTGCCGACGCCGCGGGTTCCGGTAAACAGATAGGCGTGATGGAGACGCCCACCGTCGAGCGCGTGCGTGAGCGCCCTGACGACGTGCTCCTGGCCGACGAGCGAAGCGAAATCCTTCGGACGCCACTTGCGTGCGAGAACTTGATAGGTCATCGGGAAATTGTATCAGTAACGCTGCGTCGCGCCGACACGCGAAACGGTGCGGAAGACGGGCAAAGCGCGGGAAAAACGGAGAATGACGCGGAAATAAAAAACGCCCGGCGAACGGGGCGAGAGGAAAGGTGACGAGCCCAACCCTCGGCACTGGCAGAAAACGATTGTGGCTGCTTCGTTCCCGACCTGACCAGGTTCACCGCCCCACCATGCGAGGAGGCCCGTCACGGCATATTCTATCACCGCTTCCGGCCGAATGCGACCGTTTGTTCGCAACAATGCGAATGATCACGCAAACCGGCGCGCGTGCGGGCACCCGGATCCGGCGCGGACACGCAGATCCATGCGGTCACTCTTGTATTTTGCGCGCCGGCCTCCACCTTCGGAACACAACGGTCGAACGGCGCGTCGTACCCCTACTCGCGAAGCGGCTACTATCGCCGCCCGCAGCAGATAGCAATTTAGGCTAATATGACGCCCGAACGACCCGCGAGCCGCGCCATGCAGCGCTTACGCCCTTCTTTCCGGAGAGCGGAGCTACCTGCCGCAGCGGCCGGCAGCCAACAGGCCGCCGGAGCGCCGCAACGCGCCTAGCAGGCAGTCCCCGAACCGTAAGAGGTATTGACCCAATGAGCGAACAGATCAAACACATCAGCGACGCATCGTTCGAACAGGACGTCGTCAAATCCGACAAGCCCGTGCTCGTCGACTTCTGGGCCGAATGGTGCGGCCCGTGCAAGATGATCGCCCCGATCCTCGACGAAGTCGCGAAGGACTACGGCGACAAGCTGCAGATCGCCAAGATCAACGTCGACGACAACCAGGCAACGCCTGCGAAGTTCGGCGTGCGCGGCATCCCGACGCTGATCCTGTTCAAGAACGGCGCGGCCGCCGCGCAGAAGGTCGGCGCGCTGTCGAAGTCGCAGCTCACCGCATTCCTGGACAGCCACCTGTAATACCGGCAGTTCCGCGGACGTGTTGTCAACCGACAACACGTCCGCCGTCAAGCCGCCGATCGGCCGCTCAGGCACGAATCGGCGTATGCTAGAATCAAAAAACGTCTACAAGACGCATTAAGTCTCAGAGCGCTTCCGCTCGCCCTCCTCCCTTATTTCTTTTCGTCGCTTCTCCTCCCTGGCGGGTTCTCCGTATGCATTTATCCGAGCTCAAGTCTCTGCACGTGTCCGAACTGATCGAAATGGCCAATGGCCTGGAGATCGAAAACGCGAACCGCCTGCGCAAGCAGGAGTTGATGTTTGCCATTCTAAAAAAGCGCGCCAAGACGGGAGAGACGATCTTCGGCGACGGCACGCTCGAAGTGCTGCCGGACGGTTTCGGCTTCCTGCGCTCGCCGGAAATGTCGTACCTCGCGAGCACCGACGACATCTATATCAGCCCGTCGCAAATCCGCCGCTTCAACCTGCACACCGGCGACACGATCGAAGGTGAAGTCCGCACGCCGAAGGACGGCGAGCGCTACTTCGCGCTGGTAAAGGTCGACAAAGTCAACGGGCAGCCGCCCGAGGCCTCGAAACACAAGATCATGTTCGAGAACCTCACGCCGCTGCACCCGAACAAGCCGCTGTCGCTCGAACGCGAAATGCGCGGCGAAGAGAACGTCACGGGCCGCATCATCGACATGATCGCGCCGATCGGCAAGGGCCAGCGCGGCCTGCTGGTCGCGTCGCCGAAGTCGGGCAAGACCGTGATGCTCCAGCACATCGCACACGCGATCAAGCAGAACCACCCGGACGTGATCCTGTTCGTGCTGCTGATCGACGAACGCCCTGAAGAAGTGACCGAAATGCAGCGCTCGGTCGCCGGCGAAGTGATCGCATCGACGTTCGACGAACCGGCAACCCGCCACGTCCAGGTCGCCGAAATGGTGATCGAGAAGGCCAAGCGCCTCGTCGAAATGAAGCACGACGTCGTGATTCTGCTCGACTCGATCACGCGTCTCGCACGCGCGTACAACACCGTGATCCCGGCGTCGGGCAAGGTGCTGACGGGTGGTGTCGACGCGAACGCACTGCAGCGTCCGAAGCGCTTCTTCGGCGCGGCGCGCAACATCGAGGAAGGCGGCTCGCTGACGATCATCGGCACCGCGCTGATCGAAACCGGCAGCCGCATGGACGACGTGATCTACGAAGAGTTCAAGGGCACCGGCAACATGGAAGTGCACCTCGAGCGCCGCCTCGCGGAAAAGCGCGTCTACCCGTCGATCAACCTGAACAAGTCGGGCACGCGTCGCGAAGAAATGCTGATCAAGCCCGAGATCCTTCAAAAGATCTGGGTGCTGCGCAAGTTCATCCACGACATGGACGAAGTCGAGGCCATGGAATTCCTGCTCGACAAGATCCGCCAGACGAAGAGCAACTCCGAGTTCTTCGACCTGATGCGCCGCGGCGGCTGATCGCCCTCGCCCCGCAACGAACGGCCGCCCGCGCGTTTCGCCCGGCGGCCGTTTTTTTCGGCTCCAACATGAACGTGAACGTACAGGTTGATCTATAATCACGCCATCATCCCGACCGAATCCCCGCCACCCCGATGCCGAACGATGCCTCCCACTCGCTGCTGACCGTGAGCGATGCCGCGGCGCGGCTCGGCGTCACGCCGCGCACGCTCAAGTATTACGAAGAGCGCGGGCTCGTCACGCCGTCGCGCAGCGGCGGCCGCTATCGCCTCTACGACGAAGCCGATCTCGAACGCTTCGCGCGCATCCTGCGGCTGCGCGCGCTCGGCTTCTCGCTGCACGGCATCACCGAAATGCTCAAGCGCCCGCTGGAACAAACGGGCGACGGCCGGCGCCGCTATTCGGACGCGTCGTTGCGCGACATCCGCACGGGTCTCGCCGAACAGATCGACACACTCGACCAGCGGATCGCGGCCGTCCAGCGCGAGTTGAAGGAAGCCGTCGCGCTGCGCAAGGAACTGCAGCACGACATCGACTACATCGAACGGCGCCTCGCCGGCGAAAACCCCGACGTACTGATCGCGCAGCGACAGGCCGAAGCCGGCACGCGACGCACCCGCAAGGATCGGGAATGAACGCCGAGCCCGGCCGCTCGCCGCTGTGGAGTCGCGCGAACCTGCGCGCGGACCTGTTCCCGTGGGCGCTCGCGCTCGTCACCGGCCTCGACTACTTCGACAACGCGGCCTTCTCGTTCTTCGCGAGCTACATCGCGGGCGGCATCAACGCATCGCCCGACGAGCTCGTGTGGTCGTCGAGCGCGTATGCGGTCACGGCCGTGCTCGGCATCCTGCAGCAGCAATGGTGGGTCGACCGGCTCGGGCATCGCCGCTACGTGGCCGGCTGCATGCTGATGTTCTCGTTCGGCGCGATCGCGGCCGCGCTCGCCGACACATCGCTCGAGCTTGCGTTCGCGCGCGGCTTCCAGAGCTACTTCATCGGCCCGATGATGGGCGCGTGCCGGATCCTGATCCAGATCAGCTTCAAGCCGCAGGAGCGCCCGCCCGCCACGCGCGCGTTCCTGATCATGATCCTGCTCGGCAGCGCGCTCGCGCCGATCGCCGGCGGGCTGCTCGTCGCGCATTCGACGTGGCGTGCACTGTTCGCGTGCACGGCGCCCGCCGGCATCGCGTTCGCGATCCTTGCGCTCCTCACGCTGCCCGATTCAGGCAGGACGCCCGACGACGAACGCGGCTCCGGACATTTCTGGCCGTACGTCGTGTTCGCGCTCGCACAAGGCGCGCTGCAGATCGTGTTGCAGCAGGTGCACTACCAGCTCTACAGCGGCTCGCCGATGCTGATCCTGCTGACGATCGCGGGCCTGGGCGCACTCGCATGGTTCGCGTATCACCAATGGAACCATCCAACGCCGCTCGTGCGGCTGCATGCGTTTCGCGAGCGCACGTTCCAGGTCGGACTGCTGCTGTACATGTTCTATTACTACGAGTCGACGGGCTTCAGCTACCTGACCTCCCGATTGCTCGAAGGCGGGCTCGGCTATCCGGTCGAGAATGCCGGGCGCCTGGTCGGCACGATGTCGCTGATCTCGGCCACCGCGCTGTTCGCGTACCTGCGCTATGCGAAGCTCGTCACGCACAAGAAATGGTTTGTCGTGCCGGGGTTCGCGATCGCGATCGTCGCCGCGCTGTGGATGACGCGAATGACGCCGCAGGTCGGCGAGGCCGCGCTGATCGTCCCGCTGCTGCTGCGCGGGCTGCTGCTGCTGTTCATCGTGCTGCCGGTCGCGAACCTGACGTTCCGCATCTTCGCGATCGACGAATACACGCATGGCTATCGGCTGAAGAACATCGTGCGGCAACTGACGATTTCGTTCGCGACCTCGTCGGTGATCATCGTCGAGCAGCACCGCCTGGCCTTACACCAGACCCGGCTCGTCGAGCGCGCGAACGTGTTCGATCCGCTGTTCCAGCAGACCGTCGACGCCCTCACGCGCAGCTATGCGGCAACCGGCCATGCGCTGAGCGAGGCGCACGGCCTCGCGATCGCATCGATCGCGCGGATGGTCGCGCAACAGGCGTCGTTCCTTGCATCGCTCGACGGCTTCTATTTCCTCGCGGGCGTCGCGCTCGTCGGCGGCCTCTTTGCGGCATGGCAAAAAGAGATCGATTGAGTTAAAAGACAGGCTTTGGATTTTCGTGCGCCGCCCTCCATGTTCTCGAAACTGACCCGCTGGTTCGATGACCGCCGCCGCGACCGCGCGCTGCGCAGCCATCCGATTCCCGACGCGCTGTGGCAGGACACCGTCGAGCGCCTGCCGTTCCTCGACGCGCTGACGCCCGGTGACCTGGGCCGGCTGCGCGAGCTGACGAGCCTGTTCATCGCGAAGAAATCGTTTTCGACCGCGCACGGGCTCGAGCTAACCGACGCGATGATCGTCGCGATCGCCGCGCAGGCGTGCCTGCCCGTGCTGAATCTCGATTTGTCGCTGTACGACGGCTGGGTCGGCGTCGTCGTGTATCCGGGTGAATTCGTGATCCGCAAGACCGTACAGGACGAGGACGGCGTCGTCCATGAAGTCGAGCAGGATGCGAGCGGCGAAGCGTGGGAAGGCGGCCCGGTGATCCTGTCGTGGGAAGATGCGCAGATGACGGACGGCCGCGACGCGTACAACGTCGTGATCCACGAGTTCGCGCACAAGATCGACATGGTCAACGGCGAGGCCGACGGGTACCCGCCCCTCTTTCGCCGCTGGCACGCGCCGCACCTCGACGCGCAGGCGTGGGCGGACGTGTTCGAGCATGCGTACGACCAGTTCTGCGCGCGGGTCGACGCAGTGCCGGACCGCGCGTGGGCGCGCTTCGAGCGCGACTCGCTGATCGATCCCTATGCAGCCGATCATCCGTCGGAATTCTTCGCGGTGTGCAGCGAGGCGCTGTTCGTGCGGCCGCGCGCGTTCGAGTGCGAATTTCCGGAACTCTACCGGCTGCTGGCCCGCTACTACCGGCAGGATCCGGCCGGCACCGGCGCCCTCGACGCACGATGAAAATTAATCGTCAACCGTCTGATTTTCTGGCATAATCGCCGCTTTTCGACCTTAGGCAAGTGGCTCGCGCCGGGCTTGACGTCGGCTGTACGCGCAGATTGCGCGATCCAGCACGGCAAGCGGCGGGTTGGCTACCGCTCTCACCAAGGAAAGACCATGAAAGAAGGCATCCACCCGAACTACCGCGAAGTCGTCTTCCAAGACATGTCGAACGGCTTCAAGTTCATCACGCGCTCGACGATCCAGACGCGTGAAAACATCGAACTCGACGGCAAGACCTACCCGCTCGCCAAGATCGAAGTGTCGTCGGAATCGCACTCGTTCTACACGGGTCAGCAAAAGATCATGGACACGGCAGGCCGTGTCGAGAAGTTCAAGAACAAGTTCGGCGTACGCGCCAGCGGCAAGGCGAAGTAAGCTTCGCACCGATCCGGTGGCTGCAACGCACCGGTACCGCACGAAAGGGCAGCCCAGGCTGCCCTTTTTTGTCGCCGCTCGCCGGACAGCCGGCCGGCGCCCGGGCAATCGTCTGACGCGCAAAGGCCGGCGCGTCTACAATGCCGGATGCTCGAAACCGGCTCGTGCGCGCACGACCGCGCCGGCCGCCCGCTCATAACAAATCGCTCATCTGCATGAAGCCTGTCGTCCGTCTCACCGCCTCCGCCACGCGCGCGCTGCCGCGCTGGCTGCTGCTCACGCTCTGCCTCGTCTACGCGGCGTTCGGCCTGTTCGGTCGCGACCCGTGGAAGAACGAGGACGCGGCGGGCTTCGGCGTGATGTGGACGATGGCCACCGGCGGCTGGCACGACTGGCTGCTGCCGAACCTCGTCGGCAAGTTCATCACGACCGACGGGCCACTCGGCTACTGGCTCGGCGCGCTGTCGATTCGCGCGCTGGCGCCGTGGGTCGACGCGAGCAACGCGTCGCGCGTCGACACGGGCGTGCTGTTCTGCGTCGCGTGCGCGTTCGTCTGGTACGCCGCCTACCTGCTCGGCCGGCGCGCCGAGGTCCAGCCGTTCAAATACGCGTTCGGCGGCGAGCCGGAGCCGCGCGACTACGGCCGCACGCTCGCCGACGGCGCGCTGCTGATCCTCGTCGCGTGCTTCGGGCTCGCGGAGCGCGGCCACGAAACGACGCCGCAACTCGCGCAGTTCGCGTGGATCGCGATGCTCGTGTACGGCATCGTGCGCGGCATCGACAAGCCGACGCAGGGCGCGCTGTGGTGGGGTGTCGCGATCGGCCTCGTCGCGCTGTCCGGCAACCCGGTGCTCGTCGTCGCGCTGCTCGCCGGCACAGCCGCGCTGTGGCTCGTCACGCCGGAGATGCGCAACCTGCGCCTGCCGCTGATCGGCGTGCCGCTCGCGGCCGCGATCTTCGCGCTGTGGCCGCTCGCCGCATTCACCGCGGCGCCCGACGACGCCGCGTGGTTCTTCAACCAGTGGATCCACGGCAGCCTGATGCGCTTCTCGGGCCCGCCGACCGCGGTGCTCGGCTATGCGGCAAAGAACCTGCCGCTGTTCACGTGGCCCGCGTGGCCGCTCGCGATCTGGGCCTGGTGGAGCTGGGCCGGCATGCGCCGCCGCGCGCACATCGCGATTCCGCTGTCGGTCGTCGTGCCGCTCGTCGCGCTCGTGATCCTGCAGAGCCAGCAGTCGAACCGCATGTACATGCTGCTGCTGCCGCCGCTCGCGGTGCTCGCGACCTTTGCACTGCCGACCCTCAAGCGCGGCGCGATCAACGCGTTCGACTGGTTCGCCGTGCTGAGCTTCACGATCCTCGGCACCTTCGTGTGGCTCGTGTGGCTCGCATCGCTCACGGGCTTCCCGCACCCGCTCGCGCGTAACCTCGCGCGCCTCGTGCCCGGCTACGAGCCCCATTTCAAGATCCTGTCGTTCATCTGCGCGGTGATCGTCACCGGGTGCTGGTGCCTGCTCGCGCGCTGGCGCATCTCGCGCCAGCCGAAGGTGCTGTGGCGCAGCGTCGTGCTGTCGGGCGCGGGCACCACGCTGATGTGGGTGCTGCTGATGACGCTGTGGCTGCCGATCGTCAACTACGGCCGGACCTACAGCGACGTCGCGCAACAGATCGCCTCGCACCTGCCGAAGGACTACGAGTGCATCGCCCCGGTGCGCCTCGGCGACGCGCAGATCGCAACCTTCGCGTACTTCGGCGACATGCACTTCGAGTTCTCGGGCGACTGCGACGTGATCCTGCGTCAGGATCGCGCGGACTTCGGCGAGCCGAGCGCGATGTCGCAATACGTGTGGCGCCTCGTGTGGGAGGGCCGCCGCGTCGCCGACCGCGACGAGCGCTTCCGCCTGTACGAGCGCATCGAACGGCCGACGGCGCCCGTCAAGCGGCGCGGACCGCGCCACCGGACGGTCGATTGACGATGTTCGCCGACATCCGCCGGATCGTCGGTCTCGCGTGGCCGGTGCTCGTCGGCCAGCTCGCGATCATCGCGTTCGGCGTGATCGACACGGCGATGGTCGGCCGTTACTCGGCCATCGACCTGGCTGCGCTCGGGCTCGGCTCGTCGATCTACGTGTCGATCTACATCGGGATGACGGGCATCCTGTCGGCGCTGCAGCCGATCACCGGCCAGCTGTACGGCGCGCGGCGCTATGCGGAGATCGGCGAGGAAGTCCGCCAGGCACTGTGGCTCGCGCTGCTGCTCGCGGTGCCCGGCTTCCTGCTGCTGCATTTTCCCGAACCGCTGCTGCATATCGCCCACGCCCCGCCCGCGCTGCACGACCGCACCGTCGACTACCTGCGGATCCTGTCGTACGGCCTGCCGGCGAGCCTCGTGTTCCGGATCTACAACGCGCTGACCAACGCGGCCGGCAAGCCGCGCCTCGCGATGATCCTGCAGATCGGCGCGCTGCTGCTCAAGTTTCCGCTCAACGTGTGGTTCATCTTCGGCGGGTTCGGCGTGCCGGCCCTCGGCGGCCCCGGCTGCGGGCTCGCAAGCACGTTGATCAACTGGGCGCTCGCGCTGATCGGCTTCACGCTGCTCGCGAAGCTCGACGTGTTCGCGCCGCTTTCGATCTTCTCGCGGTTTTGCTGGCCCGTGTGGGCACGCCAGAAGGCGATCCTGAAGCTCGGCGTGCCGATGGGCCTGTCGTATCTGATCGAGGTCACGTCGTACACGTGCATGGCGCTCTTCATCGCGCAGTTCGGCACGACGACGCTGGCCGGCCACCAGATCGCCGGCAACATCGGCGCGGTGCTGTACATGACGCCGTTGTCGATCGGCGTCGCGGCGTCGACGCTGGTCGCGCGCGCACTCGGCGCCGGCCGCCCCGACGAGGCGCGCCTGCTCGGCCGGCACAGCGTGGTGCTCGCGTGCGGGATCGCCGCCGCGTACGGCGTGCTCGTATTCACGCTGCGCCCGCTGATCGTCAGCGGCTACACGCCGAACCCGGCCGTGGCCGCCGCCGCGCTGCCGCTGGTCGCGATCGTCACCTGCTACCACTTCTTCGACGCGCTGCAGATCACGTCCGCGTTCGTGCTGCGCGCCTACAAGGTCGCGGTCGTACCGACCGTGATCTATGCGGTGGCGCTCTGGGGCGTCGGGCTCGGCGGCGGCTACGCGCTCGGCTTCGACGTCGGCGGCATCGCACCCGCATGGCTGACGGGTGCGCGCGGCTTCTGGTTCGCGAACACGATCAGCCTGATGCTCGCGGGCGCGGGACTCGCGCTCTACCTGCGCCACGTCAGCCGAGCACAGCCGTCGGTAAGCGCATGACGCACTGCCAGCGGCCTACGCGTCCTCCAGCACGTCGGCCGCGTGATACGACGACCGCACGAGCGGGCCGGCGACGACTTCCCTGAAACCGAGCGCAAGCCCCTCGTCGCGCCACGCGGCGAATGCGTCCGGGCTCACGTAGCGCCGCACCGGCAGATGATGCGCGGACGGCGCCAGATACTGGCCCAGCGTCAGCACGTCGACCTCGTGCGCACGCAGGTCGCGCAGCGTGTCCCGCACCTCGTCGTCGCGCTCGCCGAGCCCGAGCATCAATCCCGATTTCGTCACGAGCGTCGGCCGCGCACCCTTCGCCTGCGCGAGCAGTTCGAGCGAGCCGCGATAGTCTGCGCCCGGCCGCGCCGCCCGGTACAGCGACGGCACCGTCTCGATGTTGTGATTGAACACGTCCGGCCACGCCGACGACAACGCATCGAGCGCACGGGCGACGCGGCCGCGGAAATCCGGCGTCAGCACCTCGACGCCGATGCCCGGCACGCTCGCGCGCACTGCCGCGATGCAGGCGGCGAAATGCGCGGCGCCGCCGTCGCGCAGGTCGTCGCGGTCGACCGACGTGATCACGACGTAGCGCAGCCCGAGCGCCGCGACCGCGGCGGCGAGCCGCGCGGGCTCGTCGGGATCGAGCGGCTCGGGACGGCCGTGCGCGACATCGCAGAACGGGCAGCGCCGCGTGCACAGTCCGCCCATGATCATGAAGGTCGCGGTGCGTTGCGCGAAGCATTCGCCGATGTTCGGGCACATGGCCTCCTCGCAGACGGAATGCAGCCGGTGAGCCCGCAGCACGGCCGCCATGTCGGCGACCGCCCCGCTCATCATCGGCGGCGCCCGCAGCCACGGCGGCTTCGGCAGCGCCGCGCCGGCCGCGGGCTCGACGCGCACCGGAATGCGCGCGAGCTTGTCGCGGCTCCGCGCGCCCGGCTGGCCGAGCGCGGTGAGGCTGGGTCGTTCGAGCGCGGCGGCCATCGTCAGTCTCCGAGAAACGCGACGATCAGGCGGTTCACGTCGGCAGCCGCCTCCATCTGCACCATGTGGCCGCTGCCGGCGATCACCTCGGCACGCACGCCGTCCGGCAAGCCCTGCGCATGCTGCGCGGGAATCACCTGGTCGCGCTCGCCCCAGATCACGAGCGTGCGCGGCGCGAGCGACGCGACGCGCTCGCGGAACACGCGCCGCTGGGTCGCACCGTCGAACGCGGCGTTCGCGATCTTCTCCAGCGCGGCCTGCACGCCTTCGAGCCGCTTGTACTTGACGAGATCCTCGACCAGTTGCCGCGTGACGAGCGCATTGTCCGCGAACAGCGCGCCGAGGTGCGGCTTCAGCGTGTTGCGGCTGTTGCCGGCGACGAAACCGTCGATGTAGCCGCGGTTGATGTCGGCGCCGAGCCCGGCGCTCGCGATCAGCGTCAGCGACGCCACGCGTTGCGGCGCACGCTCGGCCGCCGTCATCGCGACCGCGCCGCCCATCGAATGGCCGATCAGGTGCGCGCGCTCGATATGCTGCGCGTCGAGCAGCGCGAGCACCGCGTCGGCCAGTTCGTCGAGGCTGCCGGTATCGACCGCCTTGCCCGATTCGCCGTGCCCGGGCAAATCGAGCGCCCACACCGGCCGGTGCGCGGCGAGCTCCGCGTGGTTGAACAGCCAGTTGTTCAGGTCGCCGCCGAAACCGTGGATCAGCACGGCGGGCGTGCCCTCGCCATCGCCCAGCTTCAGGAAACGGACCGTGCGTCCGCCGATCTGCGCCTTCTCGGGCTGCGGGCCCGCCGCGTCGTCGGCGGCCGCGCTCGGCGTGAAATCGCGCTGGAATTCGGCGATCGCCGCATCGATGTCGGCATCGCTCGCCTCGGCCGCCGCCACCACGCCGAGCAGTGCACCGACCGGCAGCGTCTCGCCTTCCTGCGCGACCTGCCGGCGCAGCATGCCGTCGAACGCGCACTCGACGCCCGACGAGATCTTGTCGGTCTCGACGTCGAGCACTTCGTCGCCCTTCGTCACGCGCTCGCCGAGCGCCTTCAGCCAGCCGTTGACCTGCCCCTGCTCCATCGACAGCCCCCACTTGGGCATCGTGATCATGTGAATCGACATCGTGTCAGCTCCTCGTCTTGAGTACCGCCTGCGCGATCGCGTCGGCGGACGGGATATACAGGTCTTCCAGCACGCCGGCGAACGGCGCGGGCGTATGCGGCGCGGTCACGAGCTCGATCGGCGCCTTCAGCGAATGGAACGCGCGCTGCGCGACGAGCGCGGCGATGTCGGTTGCGATCGAGCAGCGCGGGTTCGCTTCGTCGACGACCACGACGCGCCCGGTGCGCTCCGCGCTTTCGAGGATCGTTTCCTCGTCGAGCGGTGACGTCGTGCGCAGGTCGATCACGTCGACGTGGATGCCGTCCTTCGCGAGCTTCGCGGCCGCGTCGGTCGCGAGATGCACCATCCGGCCGTACGTGACGATCGTCGCGTCATCGCCTTCGCGCACGACATTCGCCTCGCCGAACGGAATCGCATAGGATTCCTCAGGCACGTCGCCTTCGCGCGTGTAGAGCAGCTTGTGTTCGAGGAAGATCACGGGATCGTTGTCGCGGATCGCCTGGATCAGCAGCCCCTTCGCGTCGTACGGCGTCGCCGGGCACACGACCTTCAGCCCCGGGATATGCGTGAACAGCGACGTGAGCATCTGCGAATGCTGCGCGGCCGCGCGCAGGCCGGCGCCGTACATCGCACGGATCACGACCGGCGTCACGGCCTTGCCGCCGAACATGTAGCGGAATTTCGCGGCCTGGTTGAAGATCTGGTCGAAGCACACGCCCATGAAATCGATGAACATCAGCTCCGCGACGGGCCGCATCCCGCACGCGGCCGCGCCGACTGCCGCGCCGATGTAGCCACCCTCCGACAGCGGCGTATCGAGCACGCGGCCCGGAAACTTGTGGAACAGCCCCTTCGTCACGCCCAGCACGCCGCCCCACGCGTCGTCCTCGCCCGGCGCGCCTGCGCCGCCCGCATTGTCCTCGCCCATCACGATCACGCTGTCGTCGCGCGCCATTTCCTGCGCGAGCGCCTCGTTGATCGCCTGCGAATACGTAATCTTCCTTGCCATGTCTGTCTCCTGGTATGTTCGGTTCGCCGTGCCGGCGGCTATCTCAGATCGCGCTCACGGGTACGACACGTACACGTCGGTCAGCAGGTCGGCCGCGTCGGGCAGCGGCGCGGCCTTCGCCTGCGCGACCGCGTCGTCGATCAGCGCCTTCACCTGCGCGTCGACCGCACGCAGATCTTCGGTCGTCAGCGCCTCGGCGCGCACGACGCGCGTTTCGAAATGCTTCAGGCAGTCCTTCTCGTCGCGCAGCTTCTGCACCTCGCCGGGCGCGCGGTAGGTCTGCGCATCGCCTTCGAAGTGGCCGAAATAGCGCGTGAACTTCACTTCGACGAGCGTCGGACCGCCGCCGTTGCGCGCGCGTGCGACCGCTTCGCCAAGCGCTTCGTGCACCGCGAAGAAGTCGAAGCCGTCGACGATCACGCCCGGCATCCCGAAGCCGTTCGCGCGATCGGCGATGTTGTCGGTCGCGACTGACCAGCTCGACGACGTCGCCTCCGCATAGCCGTTGTTTTCGGCCACGAATATCGCCGGCAGCCGCCACACCGACGCGAGGTTCATCGATTCGAAGATCACGCCCTGGTTCGACGCGCCGTCGCCGAAGAAGCACACGCCGACGCCGCCGGTCTTCTTGTGCTTCGCCGCGAGTGCCGCGCCGCACACGAGCGGGCCGCCCGCGCCGACGATCCCGTTCGCGCCGAGCATCCCCATCGACAGGTCGGCGATGTGCATCGAGCCGCCCTTGCCGTGGCAGACGCCTGTCTTCTTGCCGTAGATCTCTGCCATCATCCCGTGCACGTCGACGCCCTTCGCGATGCAGTGGCCGTGCCCGCGGTGCGTGGTGGCGACGTAGTCGTCGAGGCCGAGGTGCAGCATCGTGCCGACCGCGGATGCCTCCTCGCCCGCGTACAGGTGAACGAAGCCGGGGATTTCGCCGGTCGCGAACTCGACGTGCAGGCGTTCCTCGAATTCGCGGATCGTGCGCATCAGCCGGTAGGCGTCCAGCAGCTTGTCCCTGCTGAGCTGTGTCGAAACGGTCATGTGTGTCTCCTGGGTAGGTCTGACTGCGAATGCCGCCGTGGCAAGGCCCGGCGACGGATTGCACGACGGCCCGCGGCCGTCAGTGAAACGTGAAGCACCCGTCGACGCGCGTGGCCCACCTGCGCGCGATGCCACGCGTGCCACCGATCAGGATGACGAACGATTTGTCGGGACGGGCTGTCATGGCCAAGTCTCCTTGTCGAGGGTCCGGAATCGGATCGGGTGTCGTCGAGAAGCCGCAATCAGAAACGCCACGCGCCGGCGTCGCGCAGCAGCTGCCGCGACGACGCATAACGCAGCGTGCGGCCGACATCGACCGTCAGCGGCCCGCGCCAGTCGAGCGCGATCTCGTAGCGCTCGCCACGCGCGACCTCGATCTCGCGCTCGCCGTCGAACGCAAGCGTGCCGTGCTCGAACGGGATCGTCTGCCATGCGTCTGGTTCGAGCCGCTCGCAACTGCGCATCAGCACGCGATCGACCCGGCCCGGCGCGATCGGCGCGACGAGCGGTGTGCCGGCCGTCTTGCCGTCGGCGGCAAAGCGCATCGCGAGCCCGTGCGGCGCGCTGCGCTCGAGCGGCGCCCACGCGCCGCCAAGGGCGGACAGACCAATGCCGTCCGGTTCCGCGAAAGTCAGGTAGAGCGTGTCGATGTCGTCGGGGCCCGAGATCGCGCGCGCGCCGATGAAACGCTGGCGAGCGGCGCACACATCGACGAGCGCGATCTCCTCGCGCCCCGCGTTTGCGCCCGCCACGCAGCGCACGACGAGCCGCTTGTTGCGCGTGAACGCGACCTCGGCCGGCACGGCGCCGGTCGCGGCAAGCCCTGCCGCGACGCCCGCGACGGTCGCCTCGCGATGTTCGGGAAACGCGTTGTTGGTGCCGGTGGACAGCGCGACGAGCGGCGTCGCGCCGCAATGCGCGGCGACCGCGCGGTGGGTGCCGTCGCCGCCGAGCACGACGATCAGCGCGACTTCCATCCGGCGCATGTAGGCGGCGCCGGCCTGCGTGTCGGCGACGGTATCGGAGATCGGCAGGTCGACGAATTCGACTTCGGGCCAGCGTTCGTGCGGCGCGACCGCGCGATGCGTATCGAGCGCACGCATCAGCAGCGTCGCGATGCCCGTCTTGTCGCGCAAGGTCAGAACGCGCTCGACGCCCATCGCGCCGAGGCCGGCGAGCAGGCGCACGACCATGTTGGCCTTTTCCGCCGTCGGGAACACCGATGCATGCGTCGTCAGACGGCGAATGTCGCGCCCCGATGCGGGGTTCGCGATCACGCCGATGGTCACGGGCGTCGTCACGGGCTTGTCTCCATCCAGTGGACCGGCGCTCGCGCATTGGCTCGCGCGCCGGTCCTGCATGTGTCGTCCGCCGTCATCGAGGGCAGCGGATCGTCGTCGCCGACGCAACCGCGCCGGACTTGCCCGTGATATCTGCAAGCGGCGTGCCATGGTCGGTGCGACAACCGCGAAACCCGCGTCCAGACTGGCTCGGCGGGTACGAATGGATGCAACACCGTTCGCCGTGACGACCCGGTGCCCCGCGAAACGGCCGGTGCGTCTCACCTCGTCGATCACCCGGCGCAGCGGTTTCGGCGGCCCGGCCAGCGCCACGGTTTGGCCGCCGAGCCATGCGCGTCGCGGCATGGCGCGCGCCGCCGTGCTCCGGACCACCGTCGCGCACGGTGTGTCCGTGCGTCTCAGCCGCGCGAGACCGGCTGAGATGCCGGTGAGACGAACGTCTCATGCATGCCGCGTGCTGCGATGCAATGTGATCCGCCGAAGCGGATGTGCTACAAGAACATCGAATCCCCCGCCGTATGGAACCGGAGCCGACCATGCCCTACGCCGTCCCCCAGGCCCAGCACGCCGACCGTGTGCTCGGCGCGCTCGCCGGACGCCTGCCCGCGCCGGCCGATTCCGCGCGTCTCGTGTCGTCGTGGCAACGCTCGCTCGAGCGCTACGCGCTCGACCCCGCTTCGTCGATCGGCCCGCGCGTGCTGACCGCGGCCGAACTGCGCGAGGTGCGCGACAAGGAGGAGGCCTTCCTGCGCGCGTCCGGCCAGTGCCTGACGCGCCTGCACGACATGATTCGCGTCGCCGACTATTGCGTGATGCTGACCGACGCGCACGGCGTGACGATCGACTACCGGATCGACCGCGAGCGCCGCAACGACTTCCGTCATGCCGGACTGCACATCGGCTCGTGCTGGTCGGAAAGCGAGGAAGGCACCTGCGGCGTCGCGAGCGTGCTGACCGATCTCGCGCCGATCACCGTGCACAAGACCGATCACTTTCGTGCGGCGTTCACCACCCTCACCTGCAGCGCGGCCCCGATCTTCGCGCCGGGCGGCGAACTGATCGGCGTGCTCGATGCGTCCGCCGTCCAGTCGCCCGACGGCCGCGACAGCCAGCGCCTCGTGTACCAGCTCGTGCGGCAGAGCGCGGCGTTGATCGAGGACGGCTATTTCGTGCACAGCACCGCGCAGTACTGGATATTGTTCGGGCATCCGAATCGTCACTACGTCGAGGCACAGCCCGAGTGGCTGATCGCGTTCGACGAATGCGGCAACATCGTCGCCGCGAACCGGCACGCACGCGACGCGCTGCCGGCACTGCGTGAACCGCGCCATATCGACGAGATCTTCGATGCGACCGAGATGCCGCTGCGCGACGCCGCGCGGCTCGATGCGATCGTCGCGCTGCGGCTGCGCGCGACCGGTGCGCCGCTTTATGCGCGACTGCGCGCGCCGCTCCGGCGTGCCGGCCGCGAAACCGGTACGGCATCACGCCGCCCGGGCACCACGCAGCGCCACGTCGGCGCGCTGACACCGTTCCTGCAGAGCAGCGACACGCGCATCGCGCAGCAGGCCGAACTCGCGTTGCGCGTCGCGAGCAAGCGGCTACCGATCCTGGTGCTCGGCGAAACCGGCGCAGGCAAGGAAGTGTTCGCCCGCGCAATCCACGACGCCGGTGCGCGGCGTGCACGGTCGTTCGTTGCGGTCAACTGCGGCGCACTGCCCGAGGCGCTGATCGAGAGCGAACTGTTCGGCTACGCGGCCGGCGCGTTCACCGGCGCGCGCAAGCATGGCGCGCGCGGCAAGATCGCGCTTGCCGACGGCGGCACGCTGTTCCTCGACGAAATCGGCGACATGCCGCTCACGCTTCAGACGCGCCTGTTGCGCGTGCTCGCCGACGGCGAAGTCGTGCCGCTCGGCAGCGATACGCCGGTGCGCGTCGATCTCGACGTGATTTGCGCGACCCACCGCGATCTTGCGCAGATGGTGGCCGACGGCACGTTCCGCGAGGATCTGTATTACCGGCTGAGCGGCGCGACGTTCGAGCTGCCGCCGCTGCGCGAGCGTGCGGACGTGCGCGACGTGATCGTCGCGGTGTTCGCCGAAGAGGCGCAGGCGACCGGCCACGTGCTCACGCTCGACGCGACGCTCGCCGAGCAGCTCGCGGCGTATCCGTGGCCCGGCAACGTGCGACAACTGCGCAACGCGCTGCGCTATGCGTGCGCGGTGTGCGACGCCGCCCGCGTGACGCGGCGCGACCTGCCGGCTGATCTCGCCGCGCAGCTCGGCGCGCAGCTCGGCGCCGGTCCCGCCGGCGCGCTGCCGGACGACGAACGCGGCCGCATCGTCGCGGCGCTGACAGCACATCGCTGGCGGCCCGATGCGGCCGCGCAGGCGCTCGGCATCTCGCGCGCGACGCTGTATCGACGGATCGCGAAGCACCGGATCGTCGCCCCCCACCGCATCTGATGCACCGGCGCGCTCCGCGTCACGCGGCGTGCGCAGCCGCTTCGGTTGTGCCGCCGTCCCGAGCGGCCGCCTCGTCGCGTCGCGCGAACACTTCCTGCGCGGCGAACAACGCGTTGAGCGCGGCCGGAAACCCCGCGTAGACGGCCATCTGCATGAATACCTCGACGATCTCGTCGCGCGTGCAGCCGACGTTCAGCGCGGCCTCGACATGCACCTTCAGTTGCGGCTGCGCGTTGCCAAGCGCCGCCAGCGCGGCAATCGTCGCGATCTCGCGCGATTTCAGGTCGAGCTGCGACCGGCTGTAGATGTCGCCGAAGCCGAATTCGACGAGCAGCCGCCCGAAGTCCGGTGCAATCGGCGCAAGCGCCGCGATCACGCGTTCGCCCACTTCGCCGTCGATTTCCTTGAGTTTGTTCCAGCCGCGTGCATAGCGATCTTCAACGAGTCGTTCCATGGTGTCCGTCCTGTTCCGAGGATGATTGAGAAGGTTGCGCCCGTCGTTCCGTCTCGCGTTCCTGCGTCTCGTAGTACGCGATCTTGTCGCCGATCGCGTCGAGGCTCGCCTGCAGCTCCGCGATATGCGCCCGCACCCCGTCGCGATGCGCGACCAGCAGCCGCCGGCGCGCACCGAACGTCGACTCGCCTTGCGCGCGCAACGCCGCGAACTGCTGCATCTGCGCGATCGGCATGCCGGTCGCCTTCAGGCGCATCACGAATGCGAGCCAGTCAAGGTCGGCCGGCGCATAGAGCCGGTGCCCGGCCGCCGTGCGCGAAATCGCGCGCAGCAGGCCGGCCTGCTCGTAGTACCGCAACGTATGCGTGGACACGCCCGTCAGTTCGGCGACTTGCCCGATCGTCAGCGGACCGGCTGCGGAAGATTTCGATACGGTTTTCGACATGGCAGGAACAAGGTTAGGAGTTAGAGTTCACTCTAAGTCAAGCATTGTGGAATGGCCAGGAACGCGCATCTGCAGTCACCGTCGCGGACACCGTAAAGAATGGTCAAAACCGCCGCCCGGCGCGGCTTTCCTTCTTTACAGCGACGCAAGCCTTCAGCAAGATTCCGTCGGCCTGTCTTAAAAAGGGCACGCATTTGTCCTATGCTTAACGGCGACGCCCGGCCGGGTCTCGCCCCGATGTCCGTTGCAACAGCCATTCATCCGTCAGAACCAGGGAGCCTTTGCCATGCTGAAAAAGCTGCTGATGCTGTTCGTCGCGCTATCGCTGTCGCTCGCCGCCGGCCTTGCCGCGGCCGTCGAAGTCAACACGGCCGACCAGGCCGCGCTCGAATCGGTGAAGGGCCTCGGGCCCGTGAAGTCGAAGGCGATCATCGACGAACGCACCAGGAACGGCCCGTTCAAGGACGCGGACGATCTCGCGAACCGCGTGAAGGGCCTCGGCACGAAGTCGGTCGGGCATCTGGAGGAAAATGGCCTGACGATCGGCGGCTCGTCGACGCCGCCGAAGGGCGTGAAGCTGTCGAAGCCGGCCGCGACGACGTCGGCCACGACGTCGGCGGGCACCGCCTCGACGTCGACGGCCGCAACGGCCGGCACGACGGCGACGGCACCGGCCGCGAGCGCCCCGGAAGCGGCGGCCAAGCCGGCCAAGAGCAAGCGTGCATCGAAGAAGGACAAGGCGGCCGCAGCCGCGGCGGCATCGGCCGACGCGGGCGCGAGCGCGCCGGTCGCAGCGTCGTCCGCAAAGGCGACGAAGGGTTCGAAGAAGAAGAGCAAGCAGGACAAGGCAGCCTCCGCCGCCGCGGCGTCGGGCGCCTGATGTGCGCCGCGCGCGCGACGGCGTGCGCGCGGCATTCGATCAACGGGCGCCGTCATCGCGGCGCCCTTTTCAGTGAAGGTGAAGAACCATGGGTCTCCTCGACATCGTTGGCGGTCTGATCGGCGGCCAGGCCGGCGGCAACTCGCAAAGCGCACTCATCACGACCGCGCTCGAATTCATCAACAACCAGCCGGGCGGCCTGAACGGGCTGATCGAGAAGTTCAAGGCCGGCGGCGCCGGCGACGTGATCGGCTCGTGGGTCGGCAACGGCGAAAACCAGCCGATCTCGCCGGACACGCTGCAGAACGTGCTCGGCTCGGACGCGATCGGCGCGCTGGCAAGCAAGTTCGGCGTCGATCCGTCGATGGCATCGACCGTCCTGGCGCAAGTCCTGCCGCACGTCGTCAACCACGCGACGCCGGACGGCACGGTGCCGGCCGACGGCCAGGCGCAAGTCGACACGTCGAGCCTGCTCGGTTCGCTTTCGCAACTCGCCGGCATGTTCGGCGGCAACAAGCAGGGCTGAAGCCCCGCAGCGCCTGACGGTCCGAGCGGCCGTTTCGGCCGCCCCATATGCAAACACCCCGCCTGAGCGGGGTGTTTGTTTTTGCGCGCCCGGCGCGAACCGGGCGGGCGGCCGATCACCGGCGATCAGTGCACGACGCGGTCGAACACGAACTTGCCGTCGTTGACGTCGACCGGGATCACGTCCTTCGGGCCGAAGCGACCCGCGAGGATCAGCTTCGCGACCGGGTTCTCGATCTCCTGCTGGATCGCGCGCTTCAGCGGCCGCGCGCCGAACACCGGATCGTAGCCGACCTTCGCGATCTGTTCGAGCGCCGCGGGCGACACGTCGAGTGCCATGTCGAGCTTCGCGAGCCGGTCGTGCAGGCGTGCGAGCTGGATCTTCGCGATCGACTCGATGTTGCTGCGGTCGAGCGCATGGAACACGACGACGTCGTCGATCCGGTTCAGGAACTCGGGACGGAAGTGCTGCTTCACCTCGAGCCACACGGCGTCCTTGATCTCTTCCTGCGGCGAACCCGTCATGGCCTGGATCACCTGCGAGCCGAGGTTCGACGTCATCACGATCACCGTGTTCTTGAAGTCGACCGTACGCCCCTGCCCGTCTGTCATGCGGCCGTCGTCGAGCACCTGCAGCAGCACGTTGAACACGTCCGGATGCGCCTTCTCGATCTCGTCGAGCAGGATCACGCTGTACGGCTTGCGGCGCACGGCTTCGGTCAGGTAGCCGCCTTCCTCGTAGCCGACATAGCCCGGCGGCGCGCCGATCAGCCGCGCGACGCTGTGCTTCTCCATGAACTCGCTCATGTCGATGCGGATCAGGTGCTCTTCCGAATCGAACAGGAACGACGCCAGCGCCTTGCACAGCTCGGTCTTGCCGACACCCGTCGGGCCGAGGAACAGGAACGAGCCGTACGGACGGTTCGGATCGGCGAGACCCGCGCGCGAACGACGGATCGCGTCGGCGACCGCGCTGATTGCCTCGTGCTGGCCGACCACGCGCTCGTGCAGCTTTTCCTCGATATGCAGCAGCTTCTCGCGTTCGCCCTGCATCATCCGCGACACCGGAATCCCGGTTGCGCGCGACACGACTTCCGCGATTTCCTCCGCACCGACCTGCGTGCGCAGCAGACGCGGACGCGTCGGGTTGTGCTGCTCCTGCTCTTCCGCCTGCGTGACCTGCTTCAGTTGCGACTCGAGTTGCGGCAGCTTGCCGTACTGCAGCTCGGCGACCTTCTCCAGCTTGCCTTCACGCTGCAGACGCGCGATGTCGGCACGCACCTTCTCGATCTCTTCCTTGAGCTGCGCGCTGCCCTGCACCGCGGCCTTCTCGGCGGTCCAGATCTCCTCGAGGTCCGCATATTCGCGGCCGAGGCGCTCGATCTCTTCCTCGATCAGCTGCAGGCGCTTCTGCGACGCTTCGTCCTGCTCCTTCTTCACGGCTTCGCGCTCGATCTTCAGCTGGATCAGCCGGCGGTCGAGCTTGTCCATCTCTTCGGGCTTCGAATCGATTTCCATCTTGATCTTCGACGCAGCCTCGTCGATCAGGTCGATTGCCTTGTCCGGCAGGAAGCGGTCCGTGATGTAGCGGTGCGACAGCTCGGCCGCGGCGACGATCGCCGGGTCGGTGATGTCGACGCCGTGGTGCAGTTCGTACTTTTCCTGCAGCCCGCGCAGGATCGCGATCGTCGCCTCGACGCTCGGCTCGTCGACGAGCACCTTCTGGAAGCGGCGCTCGAGCGCGGCGTCCTTCTCGATGTACTTGCGGTATTCGTCGAGCGTGGTCGCGCCGATGCAGTGCAGCTCGCCGCGCGACAGCGCCGGCTTCAGCATGTTGCCTGCATCCATCGCGCCTTCGGCCTTGCCGGCGCCGACCATCGTGTGGATCTCGTCGATGAACACGATCGTGCGGCCTTCGTCCTTCGCGATGTCGTTGAGCACGGCCTTCAGGCGCTCCTCGAACTCGCCGCGATACTTCGCGCCGGCGAGCAGCGCAGCCATGTCGAGCGACAGCACGCGCTTGCCCTTCAGCGTCTCCGGCACTTCGCCGTTGACGATCCGCTGCGCGAGCCCTTCGACGATCGCGGTCTTGCCGACCCCCGGCTCGCCAATCAGCACCGGGTTGTTCTTGGTACGACGCTGCAGGATCTGGATCGAGCGGCGGATTTCGTCGTCGCGGCCGATCACCGGATCGAGCTTGCCCGCGCGGGCGCGCTCGGTCAGGTCGACCGTGTACTTCTTCAGCGCCTCGCGCTGGCTTTCCGCGTCCTGGCTGTGCACCTGCGAGCCGCCGCGCACCGCGGCGATCGCGGCTTCGAGCGCCTTGCGCGTGAGGCCGTGCTGGCGGGCGAGCTTGCCGGCTTCGCCCTTGTCGTCGGACACGGCGAGCAGGAACATCTCGCTCGCGATGAACGTGTCGTTGAGCTTCTGCGCTTCCTTGTCGGCCTGGTTCAGCAGCCCGGCCAACTCACGGCCGATCTGGATCTCGCCGCCCGTGCCCGTCACTTGCGGCAGGCGCGAGATTGCCTCGTTCAGCGCGCCTTGCAGCGCCTGCACGTGAACGCCCGCGCGCGACATCAGCGAGCGGGCGGAGCCGTCCTGCTGCGCGACCAGCGCCGCCAGCACGTGAACGGGTTCGATGTATTGATTGTCGCGGCCTGCCGCGAGGCTTTGCGCGTCCGCGAGTGCTTCCTGGAACTTGGTGGTGAGCTTGTCGATTCTCATTTAGTCGAGACCTCCAATTTTCGATTAACACCAAGATGAGGATGGTTATGCGGGTTTCAAGCGAAATTCGGGTTGATTCAGCGCAAAAATTGTTGGGTGACGATGCAGCGGCCCGCGGGCGAACTGCAGCCGACTGACGGGGCGCGACGCCCGCGCGTCAGCCGGCCTTGGACGGCGCTTCGGCAGACACCGGCACGTGGTCCGATGACGGCTCGGCACGCACGAGCGCAATCGGCCGAATGCCCAGCAGCGCGGCGAGCGGCGACGCGGGTACGGCCAGCTCGCCGATCGTGTGGCGGTCGAGTTCGGCGAAGAACGCATCGCGCGCGGCCACCAGCACGCCCTTCAGACGGCACTGCGGCTCGATCACGCAGCCGCGCGACTCGGCGCCGTCGGCCGCAAAGCAGCCGACCAGCGCGAAATCGTTCTCGGTCGCGCGCACCACCTGGCCGACCGTCAGCGTCAGCGATTCGGGAAACAGCCGCAACCCGCCGTTGCGGCCGCGAACCGTGTCGACCCAGCCGAGCTCGCCGAGCTGCTGCACGACTTTCATCAGATGGTTCTTCGAGATGCCGTAGGCGTCCGAGATCTCCTGGATCGTCGCGAGCCCCTCGCCGCGCACGGCGAGGTAAAGCATGACGCGCAGCGAATAGTCGGTGTAGTCGGTGAGTCTCATAAGCAAATACGGGAATAATCGATCGCGCCCCGATTACGCGAACCGGGTCGATCGGAACGCACGCCGGGCCGGCTGTCGACGCCGCTTGACGGCACCGGGTTGCCGGGACGGCCTGCGCGCAATAAGATGCATGACATCTACACATTTTTCAGGCATTGGTGGACGCTATTTTGCGTCAAAATCCTGTCGGCGTCCTGCGCGTTGCCCGTGTTGCCGTTCAGCCGATGCGTCGCCAACGCCGCGCCAGCGCCCCGACTTTCCCGGCCCTTTTTGCCATGACTGCCCTGCCTGCCTCGCCCGATACCGCGCCGGCCCGCCCGCGCGACGCCGAACCGACCGAAGACAACATCCGCGACCTCGTCTACGCGTTCTACGATCGGGTGCGCGCCGATCCGCTGCTCGGGCCCGTGTTCGACGCGAAGCTGGACGGCCGCTGGGACGACCATTTGCCGAAGATGGTCAGCTTCTGGTCGAGCCTCGTGCTCGGCACCAAGGGCTATCGCGGCAACGTGCAGCAGGCGCACCAGCCGCTCGACGGGGTCGAGCCCGCGCATTTCAGCCGCTGGCTGTCGCTGTTCCTAAAGACCGTCGAGGCGCGCTACACGCCGCCCGCGGCCATCCGCTTCATGGAACCGGCGCTGCGGATCGCGCAGAGCCTGCAGTTGAGCCGCTTCGGCTGGGATTATCAGGTTCCGCCCGAGCAGCAGGCACTGCTCGATGCGATCGCGCCGCGCCGCCGCGACGCGGGCGACGATCCGCACGCGCTGCCGTCACGCGCCCGCGGCGAACCGTTTCCGACCCGGATCATCGGGCGCAGCACCGATCCGGACGCCTGACGCGACGATCAGGCGCCTGCGGCACATCGCCGCATGCGCCGAACGCCGTGCTCAACGCGGCGTGTTGCCGGATTCGATGCCCCAGCGCGCGAGCGCGGCATCGTCGGTGCTGCGAGCGTCGACCCAGCGCTCGCCGTCCGGCGTCGTTTCCTTCTTCCAGAACGGCGCCTCGGTCTTCAGGTAATCCATCACGAACTCGCACGACGCGAACGCGTCGCCGCGATGCGACGCGACCGTCGCGACCATCACGATCTGGTCGAGCGGCAGCAGCCTGCCGACGCGATGCACGATCGCGACGTCGATGCCGGGCCAGCGGCGGCCAGCCTCGACGGCGATCTTCTCGAGCGCCTTCTCGGTCATCCCCGGATAGTGCTCGAGCTCCATCGCGGCGACGGAATCGCCTTCGTTCAGGTCGCGCACCGTGCCGACGAAGCACGCGACCGCGCCGATCCTGGGATTGCGCGCGCGCAATGCCGCCACTTCGGCGTTCAGGTCGAAGTCGTCGGTCTGGATTCGTATTGTCGCCATCGCCCGGCCCTCAACCGCCCGTCACCGGCGGAAAGAACGCGACCTCGCAGCCGTCGGTAAGCCGCGTGCCGGGGTCGGTCATCTCGTGATTGCACGCCATCCGCAACGCGCGCCCTTCGGCGAGCGTCTCGGCCCACGCGCCGCCGCGCAGGCGCAGCCACGCGCGCACGTCGCCGACGGTCGTCACGCCGTCCGGCACGTCGGCCTGCTCGTCGGACACGCCCAGCGCCTCGCGCACGCTTGCAAAGAACTTCAGCTGAATCTTCATAGGTCGGGAAGCCGTCGCGTTACGACAGCAGTTCGGAAAACGGAATGAAACGCACGGTCTCGCCTGCGCTGATCGCGTGCTGCGGCGGATTGTCGATCAGGCCGTCGCCCCACACCGTCGACGTCAGCACCGCCGAGCTCTGGTTCGGGAACAGATCCAGGCCGCCGGCCGCATTGACGCGCGCCCGCAGAAATTCGTTGCGCCGGTCGCCCTTGCTTTGCGAAAAGTCCGCGCGCAGCGACAGCGCGCGCGGCGCGACGTCGCGCACGCCGGACAGGCGCAGCAGGAACGGCCGCACGAACAGCAGGAACGTGACGAAGCTCGACACGGGATTGCCGGGCAGCCCGATGAAATGCGCGTCGGGGCGCTCGTCGCCGCGGCGCACCGCGCCGAATGCGAGCGGCTTGCCGGGCTTCATCGCGATCTGCCACAGCGCGAGCCGCCCTTCGGCCTCGACGGCCGGCTTCACGTGATCCTCGTCGCCGACCGATACGCCGCCGCTCGTCAGGATCACGTCGTGATCGCGCGCGGCCTCGCGCAGCGTGTCGCGGGTCGCGGCAAGCGAGTCGGGCACGATGCCGTAGTCGGTCACGTGGCAGCCGAGCCGCTCCAGCAGCCCGCGCAGCGTGAAGCGGTTCGAGTTGTAGATCGCGCCAGGCTTCAGCGGCTCGCCCGGCATCGTCAGTTCGTCGCCGGTGAAGAACACCGCGACGCGCAGCCGCCGCGCGACCGCCAGCTGCGCACAACCGACCGACGCGGCGAGGCCGAGCGCCTGCGGCGTGAGCCGCGTGCCGGCCGGCAGGATCACCGAACCCTGGCGGATGTCCGCGCCCTGCGCGGTGATCCATTCACCGGCTTTCGGCGTATGCAGGATCTCGACCGCGTCGCCATCGGCCGACGTCTGCTCCTGCATCACCACGGCATCCGCGCCGGGCGGCACCGTCGCGCCGGTAAAGATCCGCGCGGCCGTGCCCGCCGCGAGCGGCGCGGCCGGATGGCCGGCCGGGATCCGCTGCGACACGGGCAGGCGCCGCTCGCCGTGCAGCAGGTCGGCGACGCGCACCGCATAGCCGTCCATCGCGCTCGTATGCATCGGCGGCACGTCGAGCGACGAACTCACGTCGGCCGCCAGCACGCGGCCGAGCGCATCCAGCGTGGCGACGGTTTCGGCGCCGGGCAGCGGCTTCGCGGCGTCGAGCAGTGCGGCGAGCGCTTCGGCGGTCGACAGCATCGGCGCGCGCGGCGCCGCGGGATTCGGGTTCGACATCGATGGAATCGGGGATCGTTGGATTCAATACGTCATTGTAGCGACGCCGTCGCGCGGACGCGCGATATGACCGACATGCGAAAACTGTGATCGGCGCGAACGCACGGCACTGGCACTTGTTTCGCAGGGCATCGGACGGCAGGCGGAACGCAGGCGCGCGCCAGGCCGCCGCCGCGGCCGCCACCAAACAAAACGGCCGGAACCCCGATCCGTGCGACGAATCGGCATTCCGGCCGTCCTGTGACACCGGGCGTGGCCCGGCGCTACGTTACGCGCCCGTATGCGCGGCGATGAAGTCCTTCACCTGCTGCGCGTCGGCCTTCACGACCTCGAAACGCTGCGGCAGCGCCTCGAGCCCGTCGAATGCGGCCGGCCGCTCGGCTTCGCGATCGAGCGCTTCGCGGATCGTCTCGCCGAACTTGATCGGCTGGGCCGTCTCGAGCACCACCATCGGCACACCCGCGTCGAGATGCTCGCGCGCGACCTTCACGCCGTCGGCGGTATGGGTATCGATCATCGTGCTGTAGCGCGCGAACACGTCGCGGATCGTCGCGATGCGGTCCGTGTGGCTGCTGCGACCCGACACGAAGCCGAATTCGGCCACGCGCGCGAAATCGCCGCTCGCCGCGAGGTCGAAGCCGCCCTTCTCCTCGACGTCGCGGAACAACTGCATCACGCGGGCCGGATCGCGTCCGAGCAGGTCGAACACGAAGCGCTCGAAGTTCGACGCCTTCGAGATGTCCATGCTCGGGCTGCTCGTGTGATACGTGTTTTCGGCGCTGCGCACGCGATACGCGCCGGTGCGGAAGAACTCGTCGAGCACGTCGTTCTCGTTGGTCGCGACCACCAGCTTCGCGATCGGCAGCCCCATCATCCGCGCGATGTGGCCCGCGCAGACGTTGCCGAAGTTGCCCGACGGCACCGTGAACGACACGCGCTCGTCGTTCGACTGCGTCGCCGCGAAATAGCCCTTGAAGTAGTACACGACCTGCGCGACGACGCGCGCCCAGTTGATCGAGTTGACGGTGCCGATCTTCTGCTGCGCCTTGTACGCGTGATCGTTCGAGACGGCCTTCACGATGTCCTGGCAGTCGTCGAACACGCCTTCGACCGCGAGGTTGAAGATGTTCGGATCCTGCAGGCTGAACATCTGGGCCGTCTGGAACGCGCTCATCTTCTGGTGCGGCGACAGCATGAACACGCGCACGCCGGCCTTGCCGCGCATCGCGTACTCGGCCGCGCTGCCCGTGTCGCCCGACGTCGCGCCGAGGATGTTCAGCGCTTCGCCGTGCTTCGCGAGCGTGTACTCGAACAGGTTGCCGAGCAGCTGCATCGCCATGTCCTTGAACGCGAGCGTCGGGCCGTTCGACAGTTCGAGCAGCGACAGCGCCGCGCCGTTTTCGGTGCCGAGCGTTTTCAGCGGCGTGATGTCGGACGCGTTCTCGCCGTGGCGCGTGTTGCTGTACACGGCAGCCGTGTACGTGCGGCGCGTGATCGCGCGCAGGTCGTCGGCCGGCACGTCGTCGCAGAACTTCGACAGGATCTCGAAGGCGAGATCCGCGTACGACAGCGCGCGCCAGCGCGCGAGCTCGTCGGCGGAAACCTTCGGATACTCGGCCGGCAGGTACAGCCCGCCGTCCTTCGCGAGACCGCCGAGCAGGATGTCGGAGAACGTATGGCGCTCGCCGATGCCGGCGCCGCGCGTGGAGATGTAGTTCATGTCGTTCCTGGTCCTCAGTTCAGCGCTTCCATGCGCAGCTTCGTCACCTTCGAGACCACCGTCGGCAGGCTCTCGATCTGCGCGATCGCCGCGTTGACGCGCTTCTCGAGCGTCTCGTGCGTGATCAGGATGATGTCGGTTTCGCCGTTCGCGTCGTCGACCTGCTCCGATTCCTTCTGCAGCAGCGCGTCGATCGAGATGCCCGTTTCGGCGAGGATGCGCGTGATGTCGGCGAGCACGCCCGTCTGATCGGCCACGCGCAGGCGCAGGTAGTAGCCGCTCGTCACTTCCTCGATCGGCAGGATCGGCGTGTTCGACAGGCTGTCGGGCTGGAATGCGAGATGCGGCACGCGATGCTCGGGGTCGGCCGTATGCAGGCGCGTGACGTCGACGAGATCCGCGACGACCGCCGACGCGGTCGGTTCCGCGCCCGCGCCCTTGCCGTAGTACAGCGTCGTGCCGACCGCGTCGCCGTGCACGACGACCGCGTTCATCGCGCCCTCGACATTCGCGAGCAGGCGCTTCTCGGGAATCAGCGTCGGGTGCACGCGCAGCTCGATGCCGTTCTCGGCGCGGCGCGTGATGCCGAGCAGCTTGATCCGGTAGCCGAGCTCTTCCGCGTAGCGGAGGTCAGTCGCGTCGAGCTTGCTGATGCCTTCGACGTACGCGCGGTCGAACTGGACCGGCACGCCGAACGCGATCGCGCTCATGATGGTCGCCTTGTGCGCGGCGTCGACGCCTTCGATGTCGAAGGTCGGATCGGCTTCCGCATAGCCGAGCTCCTGCGCGGCCTTCAGCGCGGTCGCGAAGTCGAGCCCGCGGTCGCGCATTTCCGACAGGATGTAGTTCGTCGTGCCGTTGATGATGCCCGCGATGTACTGGATGCGGTTCGCGGTCAGGCCTTCGCGCAGCGCCTTGATGATCGGGATGCCGCCGGCGACGGCCGCCTCGAACGCGACCATCACGCCTTTTTCGCGCGCGGCCTCGAAGATCTCGGTGCCGTGCACCGCGAGCAGCGCCTTGTTCGCGGTCACGACGTGCTTGCCGTTCGCGATCGCGCGCAGCACGAGCTCGCGCGCGATGCCCGTGCCGCCGATCATCTCGGCGATGATCGAGATCGACGGATCGTCGACGACCGCATTGAAATCGTCGGTGATCTGCGCGGCGCCGGCGTCACCGCCGAGCGCAGCCTGCGCCTTGGCCGGGTTGCGCACTGCAATGCGCGCCACCTCGATGCCGCGCCCCGCGCGTCGCTTGATTTCTTCCTGGTTGCGGCGCAGCACCGTGAAGGTGCCGCTGCCGACGGTGCCGAAGCCCAACAGGCCAACTTTGATCGGTTCCATGCTGCGTGTGATCGATGAGTAAGAATGAATGAATGCCGTGTGATCCTGCCCGCTCAGACCGAATGGCGCTTGCGGTAGCCGTCGAGGAAGCGCGCGATCCGGTTGATCGAATCGGTCAGGTCGTCGAGGTTTGGCAGGAACACCACGCGGAAGTGATCCGGTGCCGCCCAGTTGAAACCCGTGCCCTGCACGAGCAGCACGCGCTCCTCGAGCAACAGGTCGAGGATGAACTGCTGGTCGTTCTGGATCGGGTAGAGCTTCGGGTCGAGGCGCGGGAACATGTACAGCGCGGCCTGCGGCTTCACGCAGGTCACGCCGGGAATCGACG
Organism: Burkholderia cepacia GG4; assembly: GCF_000292915.1. NCBI lineage: Bacteria > Pseudomonadati > Pseudomonadota > Betaproteobacteria > Burkholderiales > Burkholderiaceae > Burkholderia > Burkholderia cepacia. The sequence goes on along the minus strand of NC_018513.1, from coordinate 1,704,907 downwards.
TAAGCATGTCATACGCGAGTTCGCGCTGCTTGTACAGGCGCCCGCTCGGCACGATCAACTCGTTGATGCTCTGGTAGCCGCCAAGCGCCGTCTGGATCGCGAACTGCCCCGGCACGTTCGCGCACAGGCGCATCGACGACAGGATCCCGAGCCCCTCGAGGTAATCCTTCGCGCGCCGGCGGTTGTCGCCGCCGAGGCCCGATACCGCCATCCAGCCCGCGCGATAGCCGCACGAGCGATAGCTCTTCGACAGGCTGTTGAACGTGACGGTGATCACGTCCTCCGACAGCGAACCCAGCGCCGTGTGCTCGAGCCCGTCATAGACGATCTTGTCGTAGACCTCGTCGGCGAACACGATCAGCCCGTACTCGCGCGCGATTCCGAGCAACTCGAGCAGTAATTCGTCGGAATAAAGCGCGCCGGTCGGGTTGTTCGGGTTGATCACGACGATCGCCTTGGTGTTCGGCGTGATCTTGCGGCGGATGTCGTCGAGGTCGGGCATCCACGCGTTCTGCTCGTCGCACACGTAATGCACGGGCGTGCCGCCCGACAGGCTCACGGCGGCCGTCCACAGCGGGTAGTCCGGCGCCGGCAGCAGCACCTCGTCGCCGTCGTTCAGCAGCGCCTGGGTCGCCATCACGATCAGCTCGGACGCGCCGTTGCCGATGTAGATGTCGTCGAGGCCGACGCCGACGACACCCTTTTCCTGCGTGTAGTGCATCACGGCCTTGCGGGCCGAGAACACGCCTTTCGAATCCGAATAGCCCGACGACGACGGCAGATTGCGGATCATGTCCTGGATGATCTCGTCCGGCGCGTCGAAACCGAACGGCGCGAGGTTGCCGATGTTCAGCTTGATGATGCGGTGGCCTTCTTCCTCGAGGCGCTTCGCGTGCTCGAGCACCGGGCCACGGATGTCGTAGCAGACGTTGAGCAGCTTGTTCGACTTCTGAATCGGTTTCACGACGACACGGTTCCTGGGTTGGCCTTGCGGCCGGGGGGACGGGATCAAAACTGGAGAGCGGCCGGTCTGTGCGCGCTGTCTAGACTGGGAAAAAGCGGGCGGTCGGACGCGGCTTGTGGCGACGCACGACGCAAGTGGCGCCCGGGGGCGACCAAAAAGTTATAATTTAGCGGATTTTGGCCGACTTTCGCAATGCACCATAGCCGCTCCGGGCCTGCGCCGTCAGGCGTCCCGCGCGCGCCGGTCGCGAAACCGGCCACCCGGGCCCGTGCGGCCCTTGCCAGACCTTCCCCCTACGGAACCGCGGAATACCGATTTGAAACTGCACCAGGACGCGAGCGGCGCGCTCAACACCGTCACCGGCTACGGCCCCGATTATGTCGACGTCAACCTCCAACGCCACGAAGGGAGCGTCATCGTGCTGCCCGGCGCACCGGTGCAGGACTGGCCCGTGTCGTCGTTCGACGCGCTCACGCCCGAGCATTTCGCGATGCTGCTCGACCCGGCGCCCGAACTCGTGATCTTCGGCAGCGGCGCGCGGCTGCGCTTCCCGCACCCGCGGCTCCTCGCCGCACTCACGGCCAAGCGGATCGGCGTCGAGACGATGGACTTCCAGGCCGCCTGCCGCACCTACAACATCCTGATGGCCGAGGGCCGCAAAGTCGCCGCCGCGCTCTTAATTGAACGTTAATCCCCGATGCGGTAAAAACTCGGGCCGGCGCACCGGGTCGATCCCCGGATCGACACCCGGCAGCCCGCCCGGCCCCGGCGCAACCCGCCGGCGGCTCTCACAACAACCAACAGGCTGAAAATCCATGAACGATACGCCGTCGAGGCTACCGGTCAATCGCATCACGCTCGTCCTCCTGCTCGTCGCGCTCGCGATCGTCTGGTTCGCGCCGCTCGGGCTGCGCCACCTGATCCCGAGCGACGAAGGCCGCTACGCGGAGATGGCGCGGGAAATGTTCGTCACCGGCGACTGGATCACGCCGCGCTACAACGGCTACAAATACTTCGAGAAGCCGCCGCTGCAGACCTGGCTGAACGCGCTGACGTTCGCGTGGTTCGGTGTCGGCGAGTGGCAGGCCCGCCTCTACACAGGGCTCGCCAGCTTCGCCGGCGTGCTGCTGGTCGGCTTCACCGGCGCCCGCCTGTTCAACCCGCTGTCCGGCTTCCTCGCGGCCGTCGTGCTCGCGTGCTCGCCGTACTGGAACCTGATGGGCCACTTCAACGCGCTCGACATGGGGCTCGCGTTCTGGATGGCGCTGTCGCTGTGCTCGCTGCTGCTCGCGCAGCGGCCCGGGCTGCGCGCGAGCGCGGTGCGCGGCTGGATGTGGGCGTGCTGGGCCGCGATGGCGTTCGCCGTGCTGTCCAAGGGCCTCGTCGGCCTGATCCTGCCGGGCGCGGTGCTGGTGCTCTATACGCTGATCGCCCGCGACTGGGCCCTGTGGAAGCGGCTGTACCTGGTCAGCGGCCTCGTGATCTTCTTCGCGATCGTCACGCCGTGGTTCGTGCTCGTCCAGCAGCGCAACCCCGAGTTCTTCAACTTCTTCTTCATCGTCCAGCAGTTCCGCCGGTACCTGACCCCGGAACAGAACCGCCCGGGCCCGTTCTACTATTTCGTGCCGGTTCTGCTGGTCGGCTTCCTGCCGTGGCTGTCGGTCGCGTGGCAGAGCATCCGCCATGCGCTGCGCATGCCGCGCCAGCCGAACGGCTTCTCCCCGATGCTCGTGCTGCTGATCTGGAGCGCGTTCATCTTCCTGTTCTTCAGCGCGTCGCATTCGAAGCTGCTCTCGTACGTGCTGCCGATCGCGCCGGCGCTCGCGCTGATGATCGGCGCGTACCTGCCGCTGATGACCGCCGACCGGTTCCGCCGTCACTTGCTCGGCTACCTCGTGTTCGTCGTGGTCGCCGCGTTCGGGATCATCTTCCTCGCCTACCTGGGCGACGCCCGCACGCCGAACGCGCTGTACCGCGCATTCCAGATGTGGCTGTATGCAGGCCTCGCAGTTGCGGGCGCGCTGACGCTCGCGGCAGCCTGGCTGAACCGCCGCGCAGGCGTCGCGGCCGCGATCACCGCGTTCGGCGCCGCGTGGCTCGCGTTCGGCACGATCGGCGGCACGGGCCACGACGAATTCGGCCGCTACAGCTCCGGCGCGCTGCTCGCGCCCGCCGTGCGCGCCGAACTGGCGAAACTGCCGGCCGACACGCCGTTCTACTCGATCGAGATGCTCGATCACACGTTCCCGTTCTATATGGGCCACACGACCATCATGGTCCATCGTCAGGACGAGCTCTCGTTCGGAATCTCGGTCGAGCCGGACAAATGGATCCCGACCGTCGACCAATGGATCGCGCGCTGGCAACAGGAAACTCATGCGCTCGCGATCATGCCGCCCGGCCAGTACGACACGCTGGTCAAGCAAGGCGTGCCGATGCGCGTGATCGCGCGCGACAACCGCCGCGTGATCGTCGAGAAACCGCAATCGTAAGGACGCCCACCGCATGAATCCCGTTTCGTTCGTCTGCATCATCACCGGCGTGATGCTCAACGCCTGTGCGCAACTTCTGCTGAAAGCCGGCGTCAATGCCGTCGGGCACTTCGAATTCAGCCGCGCGAACATCATCCCGGTCGGCCTGAAGATCGCGACCCAGCTGCCGATCATCGGCGGCCTCGGCTGCTACGTGCTGAGCGTCGTCGTCTGGATTCTCGGGCTGTCGCGGGTCGACGTGTCGATCGCCTACCCGATGCTGTCGCTCGGCTACGTGGTCAACGCGTTCGCGGCCTGGTACCTGTTCGGCGAGGTGCTGTCGGTCCAGCGGCTCGTCGGCATCGGCATCATCCTGATCGGCGTGCTCGTGCTTGCGCGCAGTTGAGCGCGCCCGGCAGGCCCGACGAGCATTAAGCGTCCGCCTACAAAAAATCACGGTGCGAATCCGCCAACCGGTGTTTAATGCCGGTTTCGGGCGGATCGCCCGACCCTTTATTACCAGCCATTACAGGCCAACGCGTTCATGAGCCAGACTACCGCCCCGTTTCTGCCGTTCACCCGCCCCGAGATCGATGAGGAAACCATCCAGGGCGTCGTCGAAGTGCTGCGCTCGGGCTGGATCACCACCGGCCCGCAGAGCCAGAAGTTCGAAGCCGCCCTGTCCGAGTACTGCGGCGGCCGTCCGGTCCGAGCGTTCAACTCGGGCACCTGCACGCTCGAGATCGGCCTGCGCATCGCGGGCGTCGGCCCCGGCGACGAAGTCATCACCACGCCGGCATCGTGGGTGTCGACCAGCAACGTGATTCTCGAGACCGGCGCGACGCCCGTGTTCGCCGACATCGACCCCGTCACGCGCAACATCGACCTCGACAAGCTCGAGCAGGCGATCACGCCGCGCACGAAGGCGATCATCCCGGTCTACCTGTCCGGCCTGCCGGTCGACATGGACCGCCTGTACGCGATCGCGCGCGCGCACAACCTGCGCGTGATCGAGGACGCCGCGCAGGCGCTCGGCTCGACGTGGAAAGGCAAGCGCATCGGCGCGTTCGGCGACATCGTGTCGTTCAGCTTCCACGCGAACAAGAACCTGACGACGATCGAAGGCGGCGCACTCGTGCTGAACAACGAGGACGAGGCGACGCTCGCGCAGAAGTACCGGCTGCAGGGCATCACGCGCACCGGCTTCGACGGAATGGACTGCGACGTGCTCGGCGGCAAGTACAACCTGACCGACGTCGCCGCACGCGTCGGTCTCGGCCAGCTGCCTCACCTCGAGCGCTTCACCGCGCAGCGCCGCGCACTCGTGCGCGCGTATTTCGCCGCGCTCGACGGCGGCCCGGCCGTGAAGCTCGGGCTCGGCCTGCCCGTCGCCGATTTCGAGAACAGCAACTGGCACATGTTCCAGGTCACGCTGCCGCTCGACCGGCTGTCGATCTCGCGCGCCGATTTCATGGCGCAGATGAAGGAGCGCGGCATCGGCACGGGCGTCCACTACCCGGCCATCCATCTTTTCACGCTGTATCGTGCACGCGGCTTCAAGGAGGGCATGTTCCCCCACGCCGAACGGTACGGCGCGTCGACCGTCACGCTGCCGCTGTTCACGCAGATGACGGAAGACGACGTGCGTCGCGTCGCCGACGCCATCAACCAGATTTGCGAACAATACGGAAATTAAGCGTACATGAATCACCTTGAAGCACGCGCCGGGCATCCGGGGGCCGGCCATCCGGGTGCCGCGAACCCGGAAGTATCGATCATCATCCCCGTGTACAACGAGGAAGATGGCCTGGCCGCGCTGTTCGCGCGGCTGTACCCGGCACTCGACGCACTCGGCACGTCGTACGAAGTGATCCTGATCAACGACGGCAGCCGCGACCGCTCGGCCGCGATGCTGGCAGACCAGTTCCATGTGCGCCCTGATACGACGCGCGTCGTGCTGCTCAACGGCAACTACGGCCAGCACATGGCGATCCTCGCGGGCTTCGCGCAGTCGCGCGGCGAGATCGTCATCACGCTCGACGCCGACCTGCAGAACCCGCCCGAGGAAATCGGCAAGCTGATCGTGAAGATGCGCGAGGGCTACGACTACGTCGGCTCGATCCGCAAGCAGCGGCAGGACAGCCTGTGGCGGCGCAAGGCGTCGCAGGTGATGAACCGGCTGCGCGAGCGCATCACGCGGATCAAGATGACCGACCAGGGCTGCATGCTGCGCGCGTACAGCCGCCGCATCATCGACACGATCAACGTGTGCGGAGAAGTCAACACGTTCATCCCCGCGCTGGCCTACACGTTCGCGCAGAAACCGACCGAAATCGAGGTCGCGCACGAGGAACGCTTCGCGGGCGAGTCGAAGTACTCGCTGTACAGCCTGATCCGGCTGAACTTCGACCTCGTGACGGGCTTCTCGGTCGTGCCGCTGCAGTGGCTGTCGTTCATCGGCGTGATCCTGTCGCTCGGCTCCGCCGCACTGTTCGTGCTGCTGCTGGTGCGCCGCTTCATCGTCGGCGCGGAAGTGCAAGGCGTGTTCACGCTGTTCGCGATCACGTTCTTCCTGCTCGGCGTGATCATCTTCGCGCTCGGCCTGCTCGGCGAATACGTCGGCCGCATCTACCAGCAGGTGCGTGCGCGGCCGCGCTACCTGATCCAGGCCGTGCTCGAACAGCACGAAGGCGTGCCGGCGGTGCCGGCCGGCGCGAACCGCACGGGGGCCGAGCAATGAAGCCGCGCGCCGTCGTCTTCGCGTATCACAACGTCGGCGTGCGCTGCCTGCAGGTGCTGCTGGCACGCGGCGTCGACGTCGCGCTCGTCGTCACGCACGAGGACAACCCGAGCGAGAACATCTGGTTCGGCAGCGTCGCGTCGGTCGCCGCCGAGCACGGGATCCCGGTCGTCACGCCGGCCGACCCCGCCGATCCGGCGCTGCGCAGCGCGGTGACGGATGCGCAGCCCGAGTTCATTTTCTCGTTCTACTACCGTCACATGCTGCCGGTGGACCTGCTCGCGATCGCGCCGCGCGGCGCGTACAACATGCACGGTTCGCTGCTGCCGAAATACCGGGGTCGGGTTCCGACCAACTGGGCCGTGCTGAACGGCGAAACGGAAACCGGCGCCACGCTGCACGAGATGGCCGCGAAACCGGACGCCGGCGCGATCATCGGCCAGACCGCGGTGCCGATCCTGCCGGACGATACGGCCACGCAGGTATTCGACAAGGTCACGGTGGCCGCCGAGCAGACGCTCTGGCGCGTGCTGCCCGCGCTGCTCGCGGGCGATGCGCCGCACCTGCCGAACGATCTCGCAAGCGGCAGCTACTACGGCGGGCGCAAGCCGGAGGACGGCCGCGTCGACTGGTCGAAGCCGGCCGCGCAGGTCTACAACCTGGTGCGCGCGGTCGCGCCCCCGTATCCGGGTGCGTTCACCGACGTCGGCGCCACGCGCTTCGTCATTGCCCGCGCGCGCCTCGCGGCGCCCGGCAGCGCGATCGCCGCGGCGGCGGCGGATTTGCCGCCCGGCCTGCACGTAAGCGATAATGCGCTATTCGGCGTCTGCGGCGACAGCCGCGCCCTATCCATTCTCGAGCTGTGGCAGCAGCGCGACGGCAGCGATACCGTCGTGACGCCCGCGGAATTCGCGCAGTTCATTCATTCTTCCCGTCATTCATGAAAGCAAAAAAAGTCCTGATCCTGGGTGTGAACGGCTTCATCGGCCATCACCTGTCGAAGCGCATTCTTGAAACCACCGATTGGGAAGTGTTCGGCATGGACATGCAGACCGATCGACTGGGCGACCTCGTCAACCACGAGCGGATGCACTTCTTCGAAGGCGACATCACGATCAACAAGGAGTGGGTCGAGTATCACGTGAAGAAGTGCGACGTGATCCTGCCGCTCGTCGCGATCGCGACGCCCGCCACCTACGTCCAGCAGCCGCTGCGCGTGTTCGAGCTCGACTTCGAGGCGAACTTGCCGATCGTGCGTTCGGCCGTCAAGTACGGCAAGCACCTCGTGTTCCCGTCGACCTCCGAGGTCTACGGCATGTGCTCGGACGAGCAGTTCGACCCGGACGCATCGGCGCTCACCTACGGCCCGATCAACAAGCCGCGCTGGATCTACGCGTGCTCGAAGCAGCTGATGGACCGCGTGATCTGGGGCTACGGGATGGAAGGCCTGAACTTCACGCTGTTCCGCCCGTTCAACTGGATCGGCCCGGGCCTCGACTCGATCTACACGCCGAAGGAAGGCAGCTCGCGCGTCGTCACGCAGTTCCTCGGCCACATCGTGCGCGGCGAGAACATCAGCCTCGTCGACGGCGGCTCGCAGAAGCGCGCGTTCACCGACATCGACGACGGCATCAGCGCGCTGATGAAGATCATCGAGAACAAGAACGGCGTCGCGTCGGGCAAGATCTACAACATCGGGAATCCGAAGAATAACTTCTCGGTTCGCGAGCTCGCGCACAAGATGCTCGAACTGGCCGCCGAATACCCGGAATACGCCGGCTTCGCGAAGCAGGTGCAGCTCGTCGAAACGACGTCGGGCGCGTACTACGGCAACGGCTACCAGGACGTGCAGAACCGCGTGCCGAAGATCGACAACACGATGCAGGAGCTCGCATGGGCGCCGCAATCGACGTTCGACGACGCACTGCGCAAGATCTTCGAAGCGTATCGCGGCCATGTCGCCGACGCGCGCGCGCTGGTCGAGCAGCAGAACTGACGGGACGCTCGCTTGGCTCGTATCGTCCTCAAGATCGACGTCGACACGCTGCGCGGCACGCGCGAAGGCGTGCCGAACCTCGCGCGCATCTTCGACCGCTTCAATGCGCGCGCGACCTTCCTCTTCAGCCTCGGGCCCGATCACACGGGCTGGGCGCTGCGGCGCGTGTTCCGCCCGGGCTTCCTGAAGAAGGTGTCGCGCACGTCGGTGGTCGAGCATTACGGCGTGAAGCAGCTGATGTACGGCGTGCTGCTGCCGGGCCCCGACATCGGCCGCCGCGCGATCGCCGACATGCGCGCGATCCACGAGGCCGGCTTCGAATGCGGGATCCATACGTGGGATCACGTGTACTGGCAGGACAACGTCCGGGTGCGTGATCGCGACTGGACCGCGCGTGAAATGCAGAAGAGCCACGCGCGCTTCGTCGACGTCTTCGGCGCGCCGCCCGTCACGCACGGCGCGGCCGGCTGGCAGATGAACGACGCGGCGTTCGAGCAGATCGATGCATGGGGGATGCGCTACGCATCCGACGGTCGCGGCCATTCGCCGTACCTGCCCGTGGTCGGCGGCCGCACGCTGTCGCACGTGCAGATCCCGACCACGCTGCCGACCCTCGACGAATTGCTCGGCATCGACGGCATCGACACGCACAACGTCGCCGCACACATCCTGCAGTTCACCGCAACCAATCCGCACGACCAGGTGTTCACGCTGCATGCGGAACTGGAAGGCCAGAAGCTCGCACCGGTGTTCGAGCAGTTGCTCGCCGGCTGGCGCGCCCAGGGCCACACGTTTGCGACGATGGGCGATTACCACGCGACGCTGGACCGCGACTCGCTGCCATCGTACCCTGTCACGTGGGGCGAGATCCCCGGCCGCTCCGGCGAACTGATCGTCCAGCCCGACTGAGTTCGCGCGCGCCGGCGCCGCCTGCGGCGCCCTTGCGGCGTGCCGCCGCGACGCCCCTCCGAACGCGCCGCCCGAGCGGCGCCTTTCCATAACAACAGGAGAAACACGTGTCCGTCGAAGTTGACCGTCAAGTTCCCGATTTCACCGCACCGGCTACGGGCGGCGACATTTCGCTGTCCGACCTGAAGGGCAAGAAGCTCGTTCTGTATTTCTATCCGAAGGACAACACGCCGGGCTGCACGACCGAAGGCCTGCAGTTCCGCGATCTCTATCCGAAGTTCAAGAAAGCCGGCGCCGAAGTGATCGGCGTGTCGCGCGACAGCCTGCGCTCGCATGACAATTTCAAGGCGAAGCTCGAACTGCCGTTCCCGCTGATTTCCGATGCCGACGAAGCGCTGTGCGCGCTGTTCGATGTCATCAAGATGAAGAAAATGTATGGCAAGGAAGTGCGCGGAATCGAGCGTTCGACGTTCCTGATCGACGCCGACGGCGTGCTTCGCCACGCATGGCGCGGCATCAAGGTGCCCGGTCACGTGGACGACGTTCTAAGTGCTGTACAAGCGCTTTGAGCCGCGCTATATTGGGCCGCAATGAATGCCAGTTCGCCCCATATTTCTCGTAGCTGCGCCGGTGCCCGTTGCGATGCTTCCCGGCACCTGACGCGCATCACGACGGTATCAGCCGAGCCGCATGTCCCGGTCCACGGGGCAGCGGCTTTTTTTATGGACTGCGCGCCGGCTCTCGGTCCGGCCCTCACCTCGTCAAGGAGCTGACCGACACTTAGGCGAACCGGCTAGACGAAATTCCTGTGCGCCACCGCGCGCAAACTGCATGCGTCTACGTCACGCAGGATGCGATCAGCGGCGCACTTCATGCGACACGATTCCTCCCGAGGGACACCATGCCTTTGCCTACCCCCCCCAGCAAGCTCGGCAGCCTGCTGCCGCCCGACGAATACAAGGCGAAAGCGCGGCCCGCGAAAGCCGCGAAGAAATCCGCCGAAGGGGACGCATCCACAGCCGGTGACTATGGTCCGGCTAGCGTGGCCCAACCGATGACCGAAGCCGCGAACACGGCCGCGCCGCTGCGCGCCGTCGCGGCGCCGGCGCAAGAAGCCGCGGGCACGCCCGCACGCGGCCGCAAGACCAAACAGACCGCAGCGCTGCTGCAGCCGATGCAGGCGCCGGCCGAACCCGCAGCGCCCGCCGCCCCGATCGTCGCGCGCAGCGACAAGCCCGCCGCCGGAAAACCGGCCGCGGCGCCCGCGCGCGATGCCGGTGCCGCGACGAAGTCGCGCAGCCGCAAGCCGGCCGAGGTCGAACAGCAGAAGCTGTTCGTACTCGACACCAACGTGCTGATGCACGACCCGAGCAGCCTCTTCCGCTTCGAGGAACACGACGTCTATCTGCCGATGATGACGCTCGAGGAACTCGACAACCACAAGAAGGGCATGTCCGAAGTCGCGCGCAACGCGCGCCAGGTCAGCCGCACGCTCGACGCGCTGGTCGCCGACGTCGGCCCGATCTCGGCCGGCATTCCGTTGTCGCGCCTCGGCAGCCGCGAGGCGCTCGGCCGCCTGTACTTCCAGACGAAGCTCACCGACATCGCGCCGGTCGAAGGCCTGCCCGAAGGCAAGGCCGACAACCAGATCCTCGGCGTGGTGCGCGCGCTGCAGCGCGACCGGCCGGACCGTCAGGTCGTGCTGGTGTCGAAAGACATCAACATGCGGATCAAGGCGCATGCGCTCGGCCTGCCCGCGGAAGACTACTTCAACGACCAGGTACTCGAGGACAAGGATCTCCTCTATACCGGCGTGCGCGAACTGCCGCAGGACTTCTGGACCAAGCACGCGAAGGGGATGGAGAGCTGGCAGGACACGAAGACGGGCACCACGTACTACCGCGTGACGGGCCCGCTCGTCGCGTCGATGCTCGTCAACGAGTTCGCCTACCTCGAGCCGCAGAACGGCGAACCGACGTTCCATGCGATCGTGCGCGAGCTGAACGGCAAGACGGCGCTGCTGCAGACGCTGCGCGACTACAGCCACCACAAGAACAACGTGTGGGGCATTACCGCGCGCAACCGCGAGCAGAACTTCGCGCTGAACCTGCTGATGAATCCCGAGATCGATTTCGTCACGCTGCTCGGCCAGGCCGGTACCGGCAAGACGCTCGTCGCGCTCGCAGCCGGCCTCGCGCAGGTGCTCGACGACAAGCGCTACAACGAGATCATCGTGACGCGCGCGACCGTGCCCGTCGGCGAGGACATCGGGTTCCTGCCCGGTACCGAGGAAGAGAAGATGCAGCCGTGGATGGGCGCATTCGACGACAACCTCGAAGTGCTGCAGAAGACCGACGACGCAGCCGGCGAATGGGGCCGTGCGGCGACGCAGGAACTGATCCGTTCGCGCCTGAAGGTGAAGAGCATGAACTTCATGCGCGGCCGTACGTTCGTCGACAAGTACCTGATCATCGACGAAGCGCAGAACCTGACGCCGAAACAGATGAAGACGCTCGTGACGCGCGCGGGCCCCGGCACGAAGATCGTGTGCCTCGGCAACATCGCGCAGATCGACACGCCTTACCTGACCGAAGGCAGCTCGGGCCTGACCTACGTCGTCGACCGCTTCAAGGGCTGGGGCCACAGCGGCCACGTGACGCTCGCGCGCGGCGAACGCTCGCGGCTCGCCGACTACGCGTCGGACATCCTTTAACGCGGCACGCCGGCCGCTCGCCGGCATGCGACGCCTGCGGCGCTCCGTTTCCGGAGCGCCGTTTTTATTTTTGGGGTCGGAAACGTTGGTCACGCTTCGTTACGCAACAACCCCACTTACGCGCGAAACTTCAAGTAAATTCTCAGGAATGGTTGCTTAAGCCCCGCCGGAGCGTCTACCATCGGGTCTGTCTGTTGTCATACGATTCGCGCGCACCGCGCTCGTCCGCCTTGTCATGCTTCGAATCTGGGTTCCCGTCGCCGTCGTTTCACTGCTCGCGGCCTGCTCCAGCGTGCCGCCGCAGTCGGCATCGCGCACGTCGGGCATGACGATCACGACGCCGCGCGCGTTCCCGGCGCCCGCCAATTTCCCGAAATTCGTCGACCACAGCGTCGGCCAGGAGGAAATCTCGATCCAGGCGATGAGCCTCGTCGGCGTGCCGTATCGCTGGGGCGGCAACACGCCCACCAGCGGCTTCGACTGCAGCGGGCTCGTGCGTTACGTGATCGGGCGCGCGGCCGACGTCAACCTGCCGCGCACGACCTCGGACATGAGCAGCCGCGGCGTATCGATCGACCCCGACCAGGTCGCGCCGGGCGACCTGATCTTCTTCAACACGACCGGCCGCCCGCATTCGCACGTCGGCATCTATGTCGGCAAGCTGCGCTTCGTCAATGCGCCGTCGACGGGCGGCACCGTGCGCCTCGACTATCTGACGAACCCGTACTGGGCCAAGCGCTTCGACGGCATTCGCCGCGTCGCGCCGCCGCGCGGGACGCCGGCGCCGTTCGATGCGCCGACCTACGAGGCACGGCGCGACGCGCCGGCGGCCGCCCCCGTCGTCGCTGCCGCCGCCTCGCGGCAGCCCGCCTATGCTTCGTCTCAGGCCAGCGTAGCGCCGTCGCCCGCGCTGGTCATGCAAGCCGCACCGGTCGTATCGGCCGTGGCGGTTGCTCCGGCAGCCGCGCCCGCCAGCGATCCGTACGAACCGCCGCCGTCGCGCATGCAGGCGGCGCAGCAGCAGGCAACCCCCGCGAATGGCGACCTGACCGCCATGACGGCGAATGCAGCGCCGGCCGGCCCGACCGAGACCGGTACGCAGATTCCGACCACTGCGCTGACGGCCGCCCAGGCTGCTTCGTTCGATGCGGAACCGCCACCCTCGGCCGCCGCGCCGTCACCGCGCAACACCGAACCGGTGCAGGTGTTGCGTGCGTCGACGCAATCCGCGCCGGTCAGCCCGCGCACCGGCACCGCGGACGATCCGATCGCCCGCTTCGCGAACGGCAGTTACTGACCGGCTTCATCCGCGGCGAGGGTCCCGCCATTCGCCGCACCTTTCCCGACCACCAAAGAAAATGCGCCGCAACCTGTCGGTTTGCGGCGCATTGCGTGTCGATCCGGCAGCGTCGGAATCAGAAGATCTGGTGTCCGAGCCACCATCCGCCGGCCGCGAACAACGCGGACGCCGGCAGCGTCAGCACCCAGGCCCAGACGATGTTGCCGGCGACGCCCCAGCGCACGGCCGACAGCTTCTGCGTCGCGCCGACACCGACGATCGCACCGGTGATCGTGTGCGTGGTCGACACCGGAATGCCGAGGAACGACGCGATGAACAGCGTGATCGCCCCGCCGCTTTCGGCACAGAAACCGCCGACCGGCTTGAGCTTCGTGATCTTCTGGCCCATCGTGCGCACGATGCGCCAGCCGCCGAACAGCGTGCCGAGACCCATCGACAAGTAGCATGCGCCGATCACCCATGCCGGCGGCGCATCGGCGGTTGCCGACGCGTAGCCACTCGCGATCAGCAGCATCCAGATGATGCCGATCGTCTTCTGCGCGTCGTTACCGCCGTGGCCCAGGCTGTACAGGCCAGCCGACAGCAGCTGCAGCCGGCGGAAGCGCCGGTCGACCTTGCTGGGCGCGGTACGGAAGTACAGCCACGACACGCCGAGCATGAACAGCGAACCGAGGATGAAACCGAGCAGCGGCGAAATGAAGATGAACGCAATCGTCTTCAGCAGCCCGTCGATGTTCAGCGAGCTCCAGCCCGACTTCGCGAGCGCCGCGCCGACGAGGCCGCCGATCAGCGCGTGCGACGAGCTCGACGGGATCCCATAGTACCAGGTGATCACGTTCCAGCCGATCGCACCGACCAGCGCGCCGAACACGACATAGTGGTCGACGATCTCGGGATCGATCGTGCCTTTGCCGACCGTCTGTGCAACCTTCAGGTGGAAGATGAAATACGCGATGACGTTGAACGCGGCCGCGAACACCACGGCCTGCTGGGGCTTCAGCACCCCGGTCGACACGACGGTGGCGATCGAGTTCGCTGCGTCGTGAAAGCCGTTCATGAAGTCGAATACGAGCGCGACGAGCACCAGCGTCGCGACCATCCATAGGGCGAGTTGTATCGAATGCATCGTGATCCGCTCAGGCGTTTTCCAGCACGATGCCTTCGATGATGTTCGCGACGTCCTCGCACTTGTCGGTGATCTCTTCGAGCAGCTCGTAGATCGCCTTCAGCTTGATGAGCGTCTTCACGTCGTCTTCCTCGCGGAACAGCTTCGACATCGCCGCGCGCAGCACGCGATCGGCCTCCGACTCCCAGCGGTCGATCTCCTCGCACTGCTTGAGGATTTGCGCCGACTGCTTCATGTCGGACAGCAACCCGACGGCCTGCTGCACGTGTTGCGCCGACTGCGTGACGATGTGCGCGAGCTGGCTCGCCTCGGACGTGACGGACTGCACGTCGTACAGCGACACCGCCGTCGCGACGTCTTCCATCAGGTCGAGGATGTCGTCCATCGTCGTGATCAGCTTGTGGATCTCGTCGCGATCGAGCGGCGTGATGAAAGTCTTGTGCAGCAGATCGATCGCTTCATGCGTGAGCTTGTCAGCGGCCTTCTCGGCGGTTTGCACATTTTGCTTGTGAATCTCGGCGTCGGCGAGATTGTCGATTAGCAGTTCGAGCTCGCGACCACCGGAAACGATGTACTTCGCGTGCGCATTGAAAAGTTCAAAGAACTTGCCCTCGGTGGGCATGAATCGACCGAACATGGGATTCCTGAGAGATTGTCAAACTACTGTCACGAAAACGGGCGACATTGTACCGTTTTCGGTCGCGACGCGACGCGCGCACGTGCGCGCGCCGGGATTGGATACAACGTTTGGCGATTTAGGGCTTTACAACCGGCGTTACTCGCCGTAGAACGTCTGCGCCCCCGCAAAATTGTCGAACTTCGTGAATTGCCCCAGGAACGTGAGCCGAACGGGGCCGATCGGACCGTTACGCTGCTTGCCGATGATGATTTCGGCCGTGCCCTTGTCGGGGCTGTCCGGGTTGTAGACTTCGTCGCGGTAGATGAACAGGATCACGTCCGCATCCTGTTCGATTGCGCCCGATTCACGCAAGTCCGACATCACCGGACGTTTGTTCGGACGCTGTTCGAGGCCGCGGTTCAGCTGCGACAGCGCGATCACCGGCACGTCGAGTTCCTTCGCGAGGCTCTTCAGCGATCGCGAGATTTCCGAGATTTCGGTCGCGCGGTTCTCGCCCTGCGACGAACCCGACATCAGCTGCAGGTAGTCGACGATGATCAGGCCGAGCTTGCCGCACTGGCGCGCCAGACGGCGCGCGCGCGAGCGCAATTCCATCGGGTTCAGGCCGCCCGTCTCGTCGATGAACAGCTGCGCCTCGCTCATCTTCTGCACCGCATGCGTCAGCTTCGGCCAGTCCTCGTCCGTCAGGCGGCCGGTACGCATCCGGTGCTGGTCGAGCCGGCCGATCGAGCCGAGCATACGCATCACGAGCTGGGTGCCCGGCATTTCCATCGAGAACACCGCGACCGGCAGCCCGTACTCGACCGCAACGTATTCGCCGATGTTCATCGAGAACGCCGTCTTACCCATCGACGGGCGCCCTGCGACGATGATCAGTTCGCCGCCGTGCATCCCGGACGTCATCCGGTCGAGGTCGACGAAGCCAGTCGGCGTGCCCGTGACGTCGCTCGGGTTCGCGGTGTGGTACAGCGTGTCGATGCGCTCGACGACCTGCGTGAGCAGCGGGCCGATCTCGAGGAAGCCCTGGTTGCCGCGCGCGCCCTCTTCGGCGATCGAGAACACCTTCGACTCGGCCTCGTCGAGCAGCTGGCGGACTTCCTTGCCCTGCGGATTGAACGCGTCGGCCGAGATTTCGTCGGCGACCGACACGAGCCGGCGCAGCACCGCGCGGTCGCGCACGATTTCCGCATAGCGCCGGATGTTCGCGGCGCTCGGCGTGTTCTGTGCGAGTGCGTTCAGGTATGCGAGCCCGCCGACGTCGTCGGCCTTGCCGGACGTGGTCAGCGCTTCGTATACGGTCACGACGTCGGCCGGGCGCGTCGACGAGATCAGCCGGCCGATGTGCTCGTAGATGATCCGGTGGTCGTAACGGTAGAAGTCGCCCTGCGACAGGAAGTCGGCAATCCGGTCCCATGCCGCGTTGTCGAGCAACAGGCCGCCGAGCACCGACTGTTCGGCTTCGACCGAATGCGGCGGGACTTTCAGCGATTCGATTTGAGGATCTTGCGGCGCGTTCATGGGTTGGGATTATCGCGAATTACACAGGACGGCGCCATACCGCTCGCCGGCGATCGGGCAATAAAAAAGGCAGGCCCCGGTTGCCCGGGCGCCTGCCCTTGTCCGGACAGCGGAAGCCGCCCGGCAAGCTTGCGTACGCTTACGCGTGGTCGCCAATCACGTTGATCGTGACGTCGACGACGACGTCCGTGTGCAGCGCGACTTGAACGACGTGCTCGCCGATCATCTTCAGCGGGCCTTCCGGCATGCGAACTTGCAGCTTCTCGACTTCGAAACCTGCCTTCTTCAGCAGTTCCGCGACGTCGCCGTTCGTGACCGAGCCGAACAGACGGCCGTCAACGCCCGACTTCTGCGTGATTTCGAACGACTGGCCGTTCAGCTTCTCGCCAACTACCTGCGATGCTGCCAGCTTTTCAGCTGCGATCTTTTCGAGTTCAGCGCGGCGAACTTCGAATTCGGCGATCGCTTCCTTCGTTGCACGGCGAGCCTTGCGGTTCGGGATCAGGAAGTTGCGAGCGTAACCGTCCTTGACCTTGACGATATCGCCGAGGTTGCCCAGATTGGCGACTTTTTCCAACAGAATGATTTGCATTCGAATTCTCCTTATGGCGTCGCCGAGTTACGCCTTGTGCTGATCGGTGTACGGCAGCAGCGCGAGGAAACGCGCACGCTTGATTGCCGTGTCGAGCTGACGCTGATAGTGCGCCTTCGTACCCGTCAGACGAGCCGGCGTGATCTTGCCGTTTTCGCCGATGAAGTCCTTCAGCGTTTCCGTGTCCTTGTAGTCGATCTGCTCGACGCCGGCAGCCGTGAAACGGCAGAACTTCTTGCGCTTGAAGAGCGGGTTTTGTTGCTGACGACGCTTGTCGAATTTCTTACCAGTCGGGCGGGGCATGATTTCAGTCCTTTCCAATGTCCTGCAATGCTGTGATGTGAAACACCAAGGTTCTCGCGTTGCGGCTTTTCTTTGCCAGGAAGCCCGTGAACAGCGTTTCGACGCCCATTTCACGGCTTTCCAGCCTGCCGCTCGCCTCACCGGCCGCCACCGCCTCGATCGTCATTTCGACCTGACGGGGAATGCCTGCTTCGACGACTTCCGTGCGGTGATGCAACGTGGCGCTTGCGATCGGAACACCCGCCGGCGTATATCGCACCGGGGCGCGTTCGACGACGCTCGCCTTCAATTGCAACCTGTTCACGGGAGTGACGCGCTCCTTGATGGCTTAATGAATGACGAACTTAAGCCTGCGCTTCGGTCGGCTGAGCTGCGGCCGCCTTCTTGGCTTCTTCGCGCTGAACTTCCTTCATCATCGGCGACGGGCCGGTCTCGGCCTTCTTCATCTTGACGATGAGGTGACGCAGCACGGCGTCGTTGAACTTGAACGCGTGTTCGAGTTCGTCGAGCGTCGTCTGGTCGCACTCGATGTTCATGCAGACGTAGTGAGCCTTCGCGAGTTTCTCGATCATGTAGGCCAGTTGGCGACGGCCCCAGTCTTCGACACGGTGGATCTGACCGCCGTGCGTCGTGATCGTGGTCTTGTAACGCTCGATCATCGCGGGCACTTGCTCGCTCTGATCGGGGTGCACGATGAATACGATTTCGTAATGACGCATTACACACTCCTTGTGGATTGAAGCCACCCGGGCGTCTGAACCGGTGTGGCAAGTGAGAAGCCGAAGATTCTAACCCGGATACGGGCCGCACGCAACACCGATCGACGATTTCCGACCGGATTCGGCCATGTTTTCAAAGACTTGAATGGTGCCGCGGTGCCGCGTGCGCGAACGACGCCCCTGCGGCCGCTCCGGAATCGGGGGCGGACTATCACGCGCATCGCCGCGGCACGGCGGCAGGGCCTGCCGTCACTCGCGGCGCGCCCCGCCCAGCCGCGCATCGAGCGCCGTCCTGAACGCGGCCAGCGCCGACGGCTCGGCGTCGGTCACGGCCCACCATGTCATCCCGGCCGCGTCCCAGCGGTCGAGCGCGTAGCCCTGCGACACGGTCGCATAGGGCCCGGCCTCCCGCCCTTCCCCGGCCGGCCGCACGTACACGTCGATCACGTGCTGCCGGTAGCGATAGACGAGCACCGCGACGCGGCGGCGCCCGACGTAGTCGAGCCGCCCGCCCGCGAGCGGGAAGCCGCTCGCCGACAGGTCCTCGACCGGCGGCGCATAGTCGAGCCGGCCGTTGAACCACGGCTTGACCGTATGACGGTCGGTCGAGATCACGTCGATGTCGCGCGCCGACAGCCCGGCCCGCACGTGGCTCGCGACCAGTTCGTCGACCGTCTGGCCGGTTTCGGCATGGCGGGCGGACAGCGTCATCCCGCCCGCCGCGGCAAGCGCGACCAGCAGCGCCACGCCCCAGCCGAGCCCGGGCAGCGCGGCGACGCGCGGCCCCGCTCCTGCAGGTGCCGGACGTGTCGCCACGCCGCTGCCGCCCGGCCAGGAGAACCAGCGGCGACCGCGCGGCCGAGGCCGCGGCGCGGCCTCAGGTTGCGGCTCCGCGCGGGCTTGCCCGCGCTCCCGCACGTCGCCTGCCGCCGGCAGCCCCGCGAGGACACTCGCCCGCAGCGCATCCGGCGCCCGGTAATAGTCGGCCTGGCGCACGACCCGCCCCAGCGCGACGATCCGCTCGCGCTCGCGACGGCACGAGTCGCACCCTTCGACATGCCGCTGGACGCGCAACGCATCGGGCGCCGACAGTTCGCGGTCGACGTCCGCGTCCAGCAACGCGCGTGCTTCGTTACAGTCCATCGATCGCCTCCGATGCGGTTCCGCCAGTCGATGCACGCCCGGCTGGGCGTTCCGGCGCCGGCGCCTGCGTGTCGCCCAGCAGCACGGCGAGCCGGCGCCGGCCGCGCGCGAGCCGCGACATCACGGTGCCGACCGGCACGTCCGCGATCGCCGCGATCTCGCGGTAGCTCAAATCCTCCATCTCGCGCAGCACGAGCACCTCGCGGTATTCGGGCGGCAGCTTCGCGAGCGCCGCATTCACGAGCCGCACGCTCTCGCCGCGCAGCAGCTGCGCGAGCGGATCCTCGGTCGCCGGCTGCCAGTCGTCGGGCACGTCCGTGTCGTCGAGCGTGTCGGGCAGCGCAACCTCGTGCGCGTGGGTACGCCGGCGCCACTCGGTGTACCAGGTGTGGCGCACGATCGTCAGCAGCCACGGCCGCGCGTTGTCGCCACGGCACGAATCGACGAAGCGCAGCGCACGCATGCACGCGTCCTGGACGACGTCGTCCGCGTCACCCGCGTTCCCGCTCAGCCAGCGCGCGAGGTTGTACGCGGCATCGAGGTGCGGCAACACGAGTGCGCGAAACCGCTCGCCGCGCGCCGCCGCGTCGTCCTCTGCCTGCTCGCCGACCGCCTGTCCGGCTTGCCCCACATGGCCTCCCTGGTCCCGGCGGCCGAAGCCGCGCCCGTTCCGCGCCCGGCGCCCGGGCAGACCGGCAGCGTGCGCGCTCGATGACATTACCGCCGCTGCGTCGAGTTTATTCCCGCGTGAAGCCGATGAAACGCAAAAAATGCCGGGACGTGCCGCGCCCGTTACGGCGTGCTGCTCCAGTAGCCGGGGCGCGCATACGCCGCGCGCAGGTAGTCGATGAAATAGCGCACGCGCGCGGGCACGTAGCGTTGCTGCGGATAGACCGCGAGGATGTCGTAGTCCGGCAGCGCATAGTCGTCGAGCACCGTCTCGAGTTCGCCGGTTTCGAGCTGCGCGGCGATTTCCCAGGTCGAGCGCCAGCCGAGCCCGAGGCTTTCGACCACCCAGCGGTGCAGCAGCTCGCCGTCGTTGCAGTCGAGATTGCCGGCCACCCGCATCGTCACGATCTTGCCGTGGCGCTGGAAATACCAGCCGCGGTTCTGCCCACCCTGCAGGTTGAACGCGAGGCAGTTGTGCTTCAGCAGGTCGTCGAGCGACTTCGGCCGCCCGTGTCGGCGGAAATACTCGGGCGTGCCGCACACGACGCGCCGGTTCGACGCAAGCTTCACCGCGACGAAGTTCGGGTCGACCGAGCCGCCGATACGGATCGACAGGTCGTAGCCTTCGCGCACGAGATCGACGACGCGATCGGTCAGGTTGAAGGACAGCTGCATTTCGGGCTTGTCGGCCAGGAAATCGGGCGCGTGCGGCGCGACATGCTTGCGGCCGAACGCGGCCGGCGCGGACACGATCAGGTGCCCGCTGACCGCGCGCCGCCCGGCTGCCAGCTCGTTCTCGGCCTGGTCCCATTCGGACAGCAGCCCGCGGCAGCGCTCAAGGAACGCGGCGCCCTCCTCGCTGACCACCAGCCGCCGCGTCGAGCGGTACATCAGCTTCACGCCGAGGCGCTGCTCGAGCGCGTCGATGCGCCGCCCGAGCACCACGGGCGACACGCCCTCCTCGAGCGCGGCCGCCGCGAGGCTGCCCGCGTCCGCGACCCGCACGAACGTCTCGATCTGCTTGAAGCGATCCATCTTTCGTCTCCGTCCCGGTTCCGACACCGGCGGGAAGCCCCGTCCGGCCGTCATTCCATACTTTTAGTTTCGAAATAAGCGACTTCGGCTGATCTTATCAAACCTTTCCTGCGTCCCTAAAGTGTTCCCAACAGACCGATTCGCAAGATCCGTACATTCAAGGAGACATTCATGGCCAAGATGAGAGCCGTCGACGCAGCCGTACTCGTGCTCGAGAAGGAAGGCATCCAGACCGCGTTCGGCGTGCCGGGCGCAGCAATCAACCCGTTCTATTCCGCGATGCGCAAGTCGGGCGGCATCAGCCACGTGCTGGCCCGCCACGTCGAAGGCGCGTCGCACATGGCCGAAGGCTTCACGCGTGCCGCGCCGGGCAACATCGGCGTGTGCATCGGCACGTCGGGCCCCGCCGGCACCGACATGATCACCGGCCTCTACTCCGCATCGGCCGACTCGATTCCGATCCTCGCGATCACGGGCCAGGCACCGCGTGCGCGCCTGTACAAGGAAGACTTCCAGGCCGTCGACATCGAGTCGATCGCGAAGCCCGTCACCAAGTGGGCCGTCACCGTGCGCGAACCCGCGCTGGTGCCGCGCGTGTTCCAGCAGGCGTTCCACCTGATGCGCTCGGGCCGTCCGGGCCCGGTGCTCGTCGACCTGCCGATCGACGTGCAGCTTGCCGAGATCGAATTCGACATCGACACGTATGAACCGCTGCCGGTCTACAAGCCCGCGGCCACCCGCGCGCAGATCGAGAAGGCGCTCGCGATGCTCAACGATGCGGACAAGCCCCTGATCGTGTCGGGCGGCGGCGTGCTCAACGCAGCGGCCGAAGACCTGCTCGTCCAGTTCGCCGAAACGATCGGCGTGCCGGTGATCCCGACGCTGATGTCGTGGGGCGCGATTCCGGACGACCACCCGCTGATGGCCGGCATGGTCGGCCTGCAGACGTCGCACCGCTACGGCAACGCGACGATGCTCGCCTCCGACTTCGTGCTCGGGATCGGCAACCGCTGGGCGAACCGCCACACCGGTAGCGTCGAGGTCTATACGAAGGGTCGCAAGTTCGTGCACGTCGACATCGAGCCGACCCAGATCGGCCGCGTGTTCGGCCCGGATCTCGGCATCGTGTCCGACGCGAAAGCCGCACTCGAGCTGTTCGTCGCAGTCGCGCAGGAATGGAAGGCCGCCGGCAAGCTGAAGGACCGCAGCGCGTGGGTCTCCGAGTGCCAGGCGCGCAAGCGCACGCTGCAGCGCAAGACCCACTTCGACAACGTGCCGGTCAAGCCGCAGCGCGTGTACGAAGAGATGAACAAGGTGTTCGGCCGCGATACGTGCTACGTCAGCACGATCGGCCTGTCGCAGATCGCCGCCGCGCAGTTCCTGCACGTGTTCAAGGCCCGCAACTGGATCAACTGCGGCCAGGCCGGCCCGCTCGGCTGGACGATCCCCGCCGCGCTCGGCGTGCGTGCGGCCGACCCGCGCCGCCCGATCGTCGCGCTGTCCGGCGACTACGACTTCCAGTTCATGATCGAGGAACTGGCCGCCGGCGCGCAATTCAAGCTGCCGTACGTGCACGTCGTCGTGAACAACTCGTACCTCGGGCTGATCCGCCAGGCACAGCGTGCGTTCGACATGGACTACTGCGTGCAGCTCGCGTTCGACAACGTCAACGCACCGGAACTGAACGGCTATGGCGTCGATCACGTGGCGGTCGCGGAAGGCCTCGGCTGCAAGGCGCTGCGCGTGTTCAAGCCGGAAGAGATCGAGCCGGCACTGCGCCAGGCGCAATCGCTCGCGGAAGAGTTCAGCGTGCCGGTGGTCGTCGAAGTGATCCTCGAGCGCGTGACGAACATCTCGATGGGCACCGAAATCGACGCGATCAACGAATTCGAAGAACTCGCCGAGAAGGCCGAGCACGCACCGACCGCGATCTCGATGCTCGACTGATCCGCACGACATTTTTGACTGACCGACCGAAGAGGCTTAGCTCATGCCGAAGTTTGCTGCAAACCTGACCATGCTGTTCAACGAAGTGCCGTTCCTCGACCGCTTCAAGGCGGCCGCGGACGCGGGCTTCGACGCCGTCGAGTTCCTGTTCCCGTACCCGTACGCGAAAGAGGAACTCGCCGAGCGGCTCGAGACGCACCGCCTGCGCCTCGTGCTGCACAACCTGCCGGCCGGCAACTGGGATCAGGGCGAGCGCGGTATCGCGTGCCTGCCCGATCGCGTCGGCGAGTTCCAGGAAGGCGTCGGCCGTGCGATCGAGTACGCGAAGGCGCTGAAGGTGCCGCAACTGAACTGCCTGGTCGGCATCCCGTCGGCGAGCACCGCGCGCGACAAGACCTTCGTCACGATCGTCGACAACCTGCGCTTCGCCGCCGACGCGCTGAAGCGCGAAGGCATCCGCCTGCTGGTCGAGCCGTGCAACAGCTTCGACATCCCGGGCTTCGCGCTGAACCGCTCGTCCGAAGGGCTCGACGTGATCCGCGCGGTCGGCTCGGACAACCTGTTCCTGCAGTACGACATCTATCACATGCAGCGCATGGAAGGCGAACTGGCCGCGACGATCGAACGCAACCTCGCGTCGATCGGCCACGTCCAGCTCGCGGACAACCCGGGCCGCAACGAGCCGGGTACGGGCGAGATCAACTACGCGTTCCTGTTCGCGCTGCTCGACCGGCTCGGCTATGCCGGCTACGTCGGCTGCGAATACAAGCCGCGCACCACCACGACGGAAGGGCTCGGCTGGCTGCAAAGCGTCGCCGGCTGCGCACCGGGCTCGGCGCGTCGCGCCGCCTGAGATCCGCCCTTCCCGCATACGCCCCTACAAGGAGACTTTCACATGGCAACCATCGGTTTCATCGGCCTCGGCATCATGGGCGCGCACATGGCGCGCAACCTGCTCAAGGGCGATCACCAGCTCGTCGTGAACGGTGCGTTCCCGATCCCGGACGACCTGCGCGCCAGCGCGAAGGTCGTCGCGAACTCGACCGAAGTCGCGCAGAACGCGGACATCATCATCTCGATGGTGCCGGACACGCCCGACGTGCGTAACGTGCTGTTCGCCGACGACGGCGTCGCGAAGGGCCTGACGGCCGGCAAGCTCGTGATCGACATGAGCTCGATCTCGCCGCTCGACACGCAGGAATTCGCGAAGCAGATCAACGCGCTCGGCTGCGACTACCTCGACGCGCCGGTGTCCGGCGGCGAAGTCGGCGCGCGCGAAGCGACGCTGACGATCATGGTCGGCGGCCCGGAGCAGGCGTTCGAGCGCGCGAAGCCGCTGTTCGAGAAGATGGGCAAGAACATCACGCTCGTCGGCGACAACGGCGCGGGCCAGACCTGCAAGGTCGCGAACCAGATCATCGTCGCGCTGAACATCGAAGCGGTCGGCGAAGCACTGCTGTTCGCCGCGCGCTCGGGTGCCGATCCGGAGCGTGTGCGCCAGGCGCTGATGGGCGGCTTCGCCGCATCGCGCATCCTCGAAGTGCACGGCGCGCGCATGACCAAGCGCACGTTCGATCCGGGCTTCCGCATCGAGCTGCACCAGAAGGACCTGAACCTCGCGCTCGACGGCGCACGCAAGCTCGGCCTCGCGCTGCCGCACACGGCGAGCGCGCAGCAACTGTTCAGCGTGTGCGCCTCGCACGGTGGCAAGGCATGGGATCACTCGGCGCTGGTGCGTGCGCTCGAGATTATGTCGAACTTCGAAATCGGCCAGACGCCGGCCGCATAACGCGGATGTCACGACGCGCGTTTCGCTGCAACGGCGAACGCGCGAAGCATACCTGCGCGACACCGTCGCGCATCACGGTGGGGCGCCCCGCCGCGCATCGCTGAAACGCGTGCGCGACGGGGCGAAAAACGCCGCTCTGGGCTGAGAGCGGCGTGGTGGGGTCCGCAGCGGCACCCGGCGGCGCCGGGGAAGCCTTGGTCGGTCAGACGTCGTCGTTGGGTGTCCGCCTGTCGGATTTCGCGTATTACATTTCTTTACGTTCACACGTACGATTTTTCATGCAATCGTCGCGATGAACGCCTACACTTTCGCCACGCCTTTCGAGAAAACCGCCGCGCTTGCGCCCGCCTTCGGCGGCCGCGTTCAGCGCGGTGTTTTTTTCGCCACTTCACGGCGCGTCTTCTTTTCAACCACCTAGGGAGTGCAGCGATGGGTCTTCTTTCGTTTATCAAAGAGGCGGGTGAAAAACTGCTGGGTCACGCTGACGCGCAAGCAGCGGAAGATCCGAATGCCGCGAACCAGACCGCGGCCGACGCAATCAAGAACTACATCAGCACGCAAGGTCTCGACACGTCGAACCTGACCGTCGCGTTCGACGGCGCATCGCGCACCGTCACGCTGTCGGGCAGCGTCGCCGATCTCGACACGAAGGCGAAGGTCAAGGTCGCGGCCGGCAACGTGCAAGGCGTCGCGGGCGTGAACGACGACGATCTGCAGCCGGACGATCCGGAAGTGCAGTACCACGATGTCAAGTCGGGCGACACGCTGTCGGCGATCGCCCAGGAAGTGTATGGCGACGCGAACAAGTACCCGGCGATCTTCGAGGCGAACAAGCCGATGCTGTCGAGCCCGGACCGGATCTACCCGGGCCAGAAGCTCGTGATTCCGCCGCAGTCCTGAGCATTCGCGCAGCACTGACGCAAAAAAGGCAGGCCATTGGCCTGCCTTTTTTCATCTGCGCTGCGCGCCGCCCGCTCGGCGGGTGTCGGTCACAGCGTGTCGAATGCGCGTTGCAGCGCGTCGCGCCCCTGAATGCCGTTCGCGAGCGCGAGCATCAGCAGCACGCGCGCCTTGAACGGGCTCAGCGACCCGGCGCTCACGAAACCGAGCGCATCGTCGTTCGCGGCGCCGTTGTGCATCACGTGCCCTGAGCCGACGCGCGACGCGCGCACCACGGCGACACCCGCGCTCACCGCGTCGGCGAGCGCCGCCTGCAGCGTGGCATGGATCGACCCGTTGCCGGTGCCCGCGACGACGAGGCCGCGCACGCCGGCCGCGACGAGCGCGTCGACGGCCGTGCGCGTCACGCCCGCATAGCTCGCGACGACTTCCACCGGCGGCCACGCGGCGGCGATCGACAGTTGCGCATCGCGCGAGCGCGTCGCGCGGCGCGCGAATTCGACGCGGCCGTCCTGCACCCAGCCGAGTGCGCCCAGCTCCGGCGTCTGGAATGCGTCGACCGCGTAGGTGCTCGACTTCACGACGTCGCGCGCGCCATGGATCCGGTTGTTGAACGCGACGAGCACGCCCTGCCCGCGCGCGGCCGGATGGCCCGCGACCGTCACCGCGTTCAGCAGGTTCAGCGGGCCGTCGGACGACAGCGCGGTGGCCGGCCGCATCGCGGCGGTCAGCACCACCGGCTTGTCGCCGGTCACGACCAGATGCAGCGCGTACGCGGTTTCCTCGAGCGTGTCGGTGCCGTGGGTGATCACGATGCCGTCGATCGCCGGATCGGCCATCAGCGCGTCGATGCGCGCGGCGAGCGTGTTCCACAGCGGCAGCGCGAGATCCTTGCTGTCGATGCTGGCGATCTGCTCGGCATCGATGCGCGCGACCGACGCGAGCGCCGGCACCGCGTCGAGCAGGAAATTGACGCCGAGCGCGCCGGCCTGATAGCCGGCCGTGCTGGCCGCGTCCGGCGCGGCGCCGGCGATCGTGCCGCCGGTGGCGAGTACGGCGATGCGCGGCAGCGCCGGCGCGGACGAAGGGGATGCGGGGTTCGGAGTATTCATGGCCGCGATTGTAATGGCTCGCGGCCGGCATCCGGTAGGTCCCGCTCGCACGGCCGGGGCCAGCCGCCCCGCGTCATGGTTTGTCCCGATCGCCGGCGCGCGCGCGTCGTCAACGGCCACGCCGTCCGCCGCGTTATAGGTATGCCGTTTTGGTGTTTTCACATTGATTTGCCATAATCGGACCGCGTGGCGCGATGCGACCCTGTTCACGTCGCGCCGGGCTTCGTGACGGCGTCGATATAAAACGCAATTCACCCCATGGGAGTGTCGAAATGAAAATCCAATCGCTCGTAGCCGCAGTGCTTCTCGGCGGCGTGCTGGCTTCCCCCGCTTTCGCGGCGAACAGCCAGCAGGACAAGATGAAGGCCTGCAACACCCAGGCCGCTGGCAAGACGGGCGACGAACGCAAGGCGTTCATGAAGGACTGCCTGTCGGCCAAGCCCGCGAAGAAGATGTCGCAGCAGGAAAAGATGAAGGCCTGCAACACCCAGGCCGCCGACAAGAAGGGCGACGACCGCAAGGCGTTCATGAAGAGCTGCCTGAGCAGCCAGCCGGCCGCCTGAGTTCCGGCGCTCCCGCGCAAATGCCGCGCACCGCTTCGGCGGGCGCGGCATTTTTGTTTTCGTTGCACGCGCATCGACGTGCATCGACACGCGACACCGCCGGATAGGTCGCCGCGCCATCCGGCTCCTGCCGAGCGCGCCCGCGCCGCCGCGCTGCGTCCCGCGCCTTCCCCGCCCTCTTTTCGGGCGCATCGTGCGAATGCCGTCACATGGTGCGGCAATTCGCCGCGATTTCTTCTATGATGGCTGCAACGCGGCCCATCCAAGTACAAGAAGCGCCATCGGGCCGCCCTCGAGACAGACGCGTACGCCGCGTCAAACGGAGGCATTGGATGGCATGGAGACAACACCGCTGGTTCCGCCGCTGGCTGATCGTGATCGTGTTCTGGGCCGTGCCCGTCGCGATCGTCGCCGTGCGCGAGATCCGCGAGGAAATGGCGTACAACAAGGCCGATCTGCAGCTTGCGCTGACCACCTGGCAGCTCACCGACGCGCAGCAGGCGGCCGGCGCCGCCGCGAAGTGCCACGGGGATCCTGACGCGGCGCGCGCGTCCGGCTGCCCGGCCGACGTGCTGGCCGCCAACGCGCCGCGCCAGCAGGCGGCCCGCGACGAATACGTGGTGCGCCGCAATACGCTCGCCGGCTACCTGTGGCACGCATTCGTCGGCTACTGGGTCGTGCCGGCCGCGTTCCTGTTCGCGTGCGGCGTCGTGATCGCGCTGATCCGCCGCGCGCTGCGGCGGCCGCCGATCAAGCCCCCCGTTCCGCCGGTCACGCACTGACGCGGCCCGCCGCGCCGGCTTCCCGCTTTTCCGCCCGCCGTCGACTGCGCGCACGCCGCGCCGGCGTGCGCGCGCCGATCCGTCCGTTGGCGCGCCGCGACACCCCAAACGATTTGACGCTTTTTCAAGCCGCGACGAAAAGAGGCTGTAATCCGCTGTGATATAACTGCCGACGTGATCTGCTCCTTGAGCGAGACTCACTCCGAACGTCATCCGATGGAGAAGAACGATGCAAAAACGGAATCTTGTGCTGAAAGCCGCCGCCGCGCTCATCGTCGGCAGCCTCGCGCTCACCGGTTGTACCACCACCCCGGACAAGCCGGACAACGCCGCGACCAACGCGTCGAAGCGCCAGTCGATCGACGCGAGCGTCGACGCCACGCTGTCGCGCATGTACTCCACGGTCAAGGGTTCGCGTGAACTCGTCGCGAAATCGCGCGGCGTGCTGGTCTTCCCCGAAGTGATCCAGGCCGGCTTCATCGTCGGCGGCCAGTCCGGCAACGGCGCACTGCGCGTCGGCGGCAGCACGGTCGGCTACTACAACACGTCGTCGCTATCGGTCGGCCTGCAGGCCGGCGCGCAATCGAAGGCAATCGTGTTCCTGTTCATGACGCAGGAAGCGCTCGACGAATTCCGCGGCTCGGACGGCTGGGCAGCCGGCGCCGGCGCATCGGTCGCGCTCGTGAAGATGGGCGCGAACGGCGCGGTCGACACGACCACCGCCACCGCACCGGTCCAGGTCATCGTGCTGACGAACGCGGGCCTGATGGGCGACGTGTCGATCAACGGCACGAAGGTCACGAAGCTCAAGATCTGACGCTGCGATACGCGCGCCCGTGCGTATCGCGCGCAGGTGACGTGCAAACGGCGATGTCCGCGAGGACATCGCCGTTTTTTTGTCCGCGCGCGTCGCGTATCAGGTCGTCGAATCGATCACCTTGAAGCGCGAGCGCTTCTGCGCGCGTATCAGCGACTGGTAGACGTCGACGTACTGCTGCGCCATCCGCCGCGACGTGAAGCGCTCCTCGAAGCGCTGCCGCACGCGTGCGCGCGGCAGCAGGTGCAGCCGGTTCACGGCGGCCACCGCGCTGATCTCGTCCTCGACGATGAAGCCCGACACGCCCTCGTCCAGCACTTCCGGCACCGCGCCGCGATTGAACGCGATCACCGGCGTGCCGCATGACATCGCCTCGATCATCACCAGCCCGAACGGTTCCGGCCAGTCGATCGGGAACAGCAGCGCATGCGCGCCCGACAGGAATTCGGCCTTCTGGTGATCGGCGATCTCACCGATGTATTCGACGTGCGGCAGCGCGAAGAGCGGCTTGATCTCCCGGTCGAAGTATTCCTGGTCGGCCGCGTCGATCTTCGCGGCGATCCGGATCGGCAGCCCGCACTGGCGCGCGATGCGAATCGCCGTATCGACGCGCTTTTCCGGAGAGATGCGGCCGAGGAACGCGAGATAGCGCGGCTCGACCGGCTGCGGCAGGTACATCGTCTCGGGCAGCCCGTGATACACGGTCGTCAGCCATTTCGCCTGCGGCAGCGGCTGGCGCTGCGAATTCGAGATCGAGATCACCGGCGCGGTGTTGAACGTGTCGAACACCGGCTGCTGCTCGGGCAGGTCGAGCCGGCCGTGCAGCGTCGTCACGAACGGCGTGTCCTGCCGGTTGAACACCGAAAACGAGTAGTAGTCCATGTGGAAATGGAGCACGTCGAAGTCCTTCGCACGGCGCGCGACGGTCTCCATCAGCAGCATGTGCGGCGCGACCCGGTCCCGGATCGACGAGTCGAGCCGCAGCGCGCGCGGCCATACGGGTTCCAGCTTCGCGCGGGTCGTCGAATCACCGCTCGCGAACAGAGTCACGTCATGGCCGAGATCGACGAGTGCCTCGGTGATGTAGGACACGACGCGCTCCGTGCCGCCGTACAGCTTCGGCGGCACGGATTCGGTCAGTGGGGCGATCTGGGCAATTCTCATGGTCCACGTCTCCTGTGTCCTCGGTCGGCCTGTGTCCTTGGTCGGCCGGCGTCGCGCCGGCGCAATATCTCATTATTATTCGCGATCCCGATGCCCGGAAGCGCCGTCCTTTCATTTTATGGGCGTTGTTACAGACCGGATACATTCCGCCGCGGGCGCGTTCGCACCGCATCGGTGCAACCGGACCGCCGCTACCTTCCGCCGCGCCCCCCACCCACGGGCCGCACGTGTGCCGTCCCGCCGCTCAGCGCGACGGCCACTTCCACGGCGGCAGGTCGCGCGTGTCCGCATCGACGAGCACGGTCGCGCCGAGCTGCTTGTCGAGCACCAGCGACGCGCAGCCGGCCTCGCGTTCGAGCGTCACGATGAGCCGCGCCGCATGCGACACGACCAGCACCTGCGAACGCTGGGCGGCCTGCGCGATCAGGCGGCCGAGCGCCGGCAGCAGATCGGGGTGCAGGCTCGTTTCCGGTTCGTTCAGCACCATCAGCGCGGGAGGCCGCGGCGTCAACAACGCGGCCGCCAGCAGCAGGTAGCGCAGCGTGCCGTCCGACAGCTCGGCCGCCGCGAGCGGCCGCAACAGCCCCGGCTGACGCATCACCACGTCGAAGCGGCCGCGGCCGCCCGGATTGTCGATCTCGATCGACGCGCCGGGAAACGCATCGTCGATCGCCGCATCGAGCGCCGCGGCGTCGCCGATCTCGCGGATCGTCTGCAGCGCGGCGGCCAGATCGGCGCCGTCGTCCGCCAGCACCGGCGTGTGGGTGCCGATGTGCGACTGCCGCGCGGGCGCCTGCGCGTCGGTCCGGAAATGATCGTAGAAGCGCCACGACCGGATCCGCTCGCGCACCGCGATCATTTCCGGCGCGCCGGTCGGATCGGCGAACTCGGTCATCATGCTGTCGAAGCTCGCGACCGGCTGCGGCACCGTCTGCCAGTCGCCCGACCCGGTGCGCGCGCGAATCTGCGCGCCCTGCCGGTCGACCAGCAGCGTCGACGGGCGCAGCATCACGCCGCCCCAGATGCATTCGCGCTTCACGACGGGATCCAGGCGAAACATCGACGCGTCGTTCTTCACCGGCAGCCCGAGATCGATCGAATAACCGAAATCGTCGCACGCGAAGCCGAGCTTCAGGCTCACCGGTCCGTTGCGCACCGTGCCCGTCACCGGCGTGTCGCCGGCCAGCATCGAACGCGAAAAGCGCTCGGGGCCGGCCCACAGCGTCGACGGCAACCCGCCTTCGCGCGCGAGCGACGGGATCACGCGGCCCTGCGCGGTGTCGGCAAGCAGTCGCAGCGCGCGGTACACGCTCGACTTGCCGCTGCCGTTCGGCCCGGTGACGACGTTGAGCGCCGCGAGCGGCACGATCAGCTCGCGCAGCGAGCGGTAATTGGCGATGGCGAGCGTCTTCAGCGCGGTCATGGACGGGAGCGGGAGGCGGGTACAGGCGCGCGTTCAGCGGCGCTCGGCGGCCTTCGGATCGGCCGCGGTGTTGGCCGCCGTGCTGGCAGCCGGCGGCCGCGCGTGCGGCCGTTCGAGGTTCGGCTCGTCCGGCGCGGATTCGTCCGGATACAGCTCCATCCGGCTGCGCGGCAGGCATTGCGGAAAGCGCGCCTGCAGGTACGCGATCAACCCTTCGCGCACGCGGCAGCGCAGGTCCCAGCACGCCGACGAATCGACCGAGCTGACGAGCGCGCGCAACTGCATCGTGCGCTCGGTCGCGTCGGTCACCTGCAGCACCTGCACGCGGCCGTCCCACTCGGGCGCCGCGTGGACGAGCCGCGCGAGCTCCTCGCGCAGCGGCGCGAGCGGCGTGCGGTAGTCGACCGACAGGTACACCGTGCCGATGATCTCCGAGCTGCTGCGCGTCCAGTTCGTAAACGGGTTTTCGATGATCCACTGCAGCGGGACGACGAGCCGCCGCTGGTCCCACAGCCGCACCGACACGAACGAACCGGTGATTTCCTCGATGCGGCCCCACTCGCCCTGGATCACGACGACGTCGTCGAGCCGGATCGGCTGCGTGAGCGCGATCTGCAACCCGGCGATCAGGTTGCCGAGCACCGGCCGCGCGGCGATACCGGCGACGAGGCCCGCGACGCCGGCCGACGCCAGCAGGCTCGCGCCGACCTGCCGCACGTTCGGGAACGTCATCAGCGCGGCACCCGTGCCGATGATCACGATCAGCACCATGACGGTCCGCACGAGCACCCTGGCCTGCGTGTGAATGCCCCGCGCGTGGAGGTTGTCGGCCGTATCGATCGGATAGGCCCGGATGATCGCGTCGCCGACGCCGGCCGCGAGCCGCACCAGCAGCCAGGTCAACGACACGATGGAGCCGACCGCGGCCGCGGTGCGCATGCCGCTCACGAACGACATGCTCTCGTCCGCCTGGATCCACAGGAATTCGAGCACGAGCAGCGCGAGCGTGACGAGCGACGGTTTGTCGATGTAGCGCAGGATCGCGCTCATCAGCGGATACGGCTGCGCGACGCGCTTGACGATGCGTGCGCCGAGACGGTGCACGATCACGACGACGAGTATGACGATGACCGACACGCACAGCGTGCCGAGCCACGTATGCAGCGGCGCATCGGCGATGCGCTGCACTTCCTCGATTGAAATCATCGGCGCCCGGGATGCTTCGGTTATGAGACGCAGCGGCCTCGTCCTGGATGCGTCGGCGACGTCCGAGCGACGCGCACGCCCGGACCCGGCGTCAAATCAGTTGCCGCCCCGGCACGGAAACGCCTTGCCGAGACCGAGCGACACCGCGGTGCTCGCGTTGTAGTCGGCCAGCTTCGGGTTCTCCGCGATGTACTTGCGTACCGCGTCGGTCATCTGTTGCGTCCGGATGTCCGGCGGCAGGCAGAAATACTGCCCGACGCGCGGCCCGGTGGTGCCGCCGATCGCGTCGATGGTGTTGTAGACGCCATCGGCGGCGCCTTCGATGTAGGCCGCGCACGACGCCCGCGACTTGACGTCCGTCTTCGCGCACAGCCGGTCGAGATCCGCGCCCGTGAAAGCCGCCGCGGACAACGGCACGGCAAACGCCGCGGCACAAAACATAGCCCGCAACATGGTGCTCCTTATGTCTATGCGGCCCGCGGGCCGCGCACTGCGCTGACCGGTGCGGCGGCCGGACGCCCGGCCACCGCACCGAAAACCGTCATTTTGCACTCTTTTGAGCATCTGCCGGCGCCGATGCGCCGACACGCACCGTCCGCTTGCTCAGGATGTCGATCGCGTCCGGTGCCTTGTAGTGCTTCGCGAACTCGAGCGCGGTGATGCCGAGCTGGTTCTTCACCTGCGGGTCGGCGCCCTGGTCGAGCAGCAGGTTGACCGTCGATGCATGGTTGCCGCGCGCGGCCATCATCAGCGGCGTCGTGCCGTTCGGCGACGCGGTGTCGATGTACGCGTCGTGGTCGAGGAGGACCTTGACGACCGAGTCCTGGCCGTTGGTCGCCGCGTAGTGCAGCGGTGCCCAGCCCTTCTTGCTGACTTCCGCGCCCTTGTCGATCAGCAGCTTGACGAGGCCGACATCGCCGTTCAGCGACGCGAGCATCAGCGCGTTCTCGCCGGCCTTGTCTTCCTTCTCGAGATCGACGTTCGGCGTCGCGGCGAGCGCCGCCGCGACCTTGTCGGACTTCTCGCGCGCGGCGATCACGAGCAGCGGATCGCCGTTCGGCGCGAGCGTGTTCGGGTCGAGGCCATTCTTCAGCTGTTTGCCGATATCGGCGATATCGTCGAACTTGACCGCCTTCACGATCGCGTCGAGCGACTCGGCATGCGCGCCGGCGGCGGCAAACAGCCCGCTCGCGACCAGCGCGGCGGCCACGAGTGCGCGTTTGGGCAGGTATTTGGTCGGCATCGTCATTGTTGTGGGCTCCTTCCCTGGGTTGTCGGCTGGGCCGCGCGTCATCAGCGGGCGATCTTGAACAGCCGGAAAAAGTTCTGTGTCGTCGCATCGGCGAGCGCCTCGACGGCGATCCCGCGTTCGGATGCGATAAAGCGTCCGACATGGCTGACGTACGCAGGTTCATTCGGCTTGCCGCGATACGGCACCGGCGCGAGGTACGGCGAGTCGGTCTCGATCAGCAGCCGGTCGAGCGGCACGCGCCGCGCGACGTCCTGCACGTCGGTCGCGTTCTTGAACGTGACGATGCCCGACAGCGAAATATGGAAGTTCTGCGCGAGCGCCTGCTCGGCGACGGGCCACGGCTCGGTGAAGCAGTGCATCACGCCGCCCGGCACGTCCGCACGCTCCTCGGCCATGATCCGCAGCGTGTCTTCCGACGACGAGCGCGTATGGATGATCAGCGGCTTCATCGTCGCGGTCGCCGCGCGAATATGCGTCCGAAAGCGTTCGCGCTGCCATTCCATGTCGGCGATCGAGCGGCCCTCGAGCCGGTAGTAGTCGAGGCCCGTCTCGCCGATCGCCACGACCTTCGGGTGCGCGGCCAGCTCGACCAGTTCCGCGAGCGTCGGCTCCCGTGCGTCCTCGTGATCCGGGTGCACGCCGACCGACGCGTAGACGTTGTCGTGCGCCTGCGCGATCGCGAGCACGTCGGGCAGCGTCTCGAAGTCGACCGACACGCACAGCGCGTGCGTGACGTCGTGCTCGCGCATGTTCTCCAGCACGGCAGGCAGGCGGTCGGCGAGACCCTTGAAATTGATGTGGCAATGCGAATCGACGAACATCGTGTTTCCTGAATACGTAAGGCGGGCGCTCACGCGCTCGCCGGCAATCGGTTCCCTACCCGACGACAACCGTCCGCGCTCACCCGAACATGTCCCGATAGCCGAGAAACAGCTCCTCGAATACGAGCCGCGCATTGAGCGGATGGTTCTCGACCGTCCGCTGGCGCGTCACGGCCTTCATGAAGCGCGCGAACGCATTCGCGTCGACCGCGTCCGCGCAGCGCGCGAGCGCGGCCGCGTGCATCGGGAAGTAGCGCGGCGCGCCCGCCATCCGCTGCGCAAGCAAATCGTACAGCCAGCGCTGCAGCCAGCCGAGCACCAGCGGCACCGGCAGCTTCTGCAGTGTCTCGCCGCACGCGAACGGATCGCACGCGGCGCCGGCCGCGAGCTGGCCGAGCGTGAAATCGCGCAGCGGGCGGTTCTCGTCGCTCGCGAGCGCCAGCGCCGCGAGCGGCGCGCCGCCGGCTTCCGCGAGCAAGGCGCGCGCATCGTCGACGCCCTGCGCCGCGAGCCACGCTTCGGCCGCCTCGGGTGCCGGCACGGTCATCGGCCACTGCCGGCAACGGCTGATGATGGTCGGCAGCAGCCGGTCGATGCGCGCCGACACCAGCAGGAACACGACGCCGGACGGCGGCTCCTCCAGGGTCTTCAGCAGCGCGTTGGACGCGGCGACGTTCAGCGCCTCGGCCGGATACAGCACGACGACGCGCGCGCCGCCGCGGTGCGAACCCACGCCGCAGAAATCCAGCAACGCGCGCACCTGCTCGATCTTGATTTCCTTGCTCGGCGTGCGCGTCTTCTTGCCGCCTTCGTCGGCGTCGGCCGGCTTCGCGTCGTCGGCGGCGCCCGGCGCTTCGCCCGCGAGCGCCTCGGGCAGCACGATCCGGTAATCCGGATGGTTGCCCTGTGCGAACCACGTACAGGCCGCGCAGGTGCCGCACGGCTCGCCGTTCGGCCGCGGCGCCTCGCACAGGAAGCCCTGCGCGAGATGCTGCGCGAACTGCAGCTTGCCGATCCCGGCCTGGCCATGCAGCAGCAGCGCGTGGGGCCACTGCGCACGCAGTTGCTGCAGGCGGTTCCAGTCGTCGGTCTGCCACGGATAGATCATGTGGTGCGTTCCTTGCGTGTTACAGCGCGGCGAGCACGCGTTCGAGCTGCTGGCGGATCTCGGGAATCGACTGCGTCGCGTCGATGATCGCGAAGCGGTGCGGCGCCTCTTCCGCGCGCCTCAGGTATTCGCCGCGGGTGCGCGAGAAAAACGCGTCCGACTCGCTTTCGAACTTGTCGGGCATGCGCACCGCGCCGCGGCGCTCGCTCGCCACCTGCGGCGCAACGTCGAACAGCACCGTCAGGTCGGGCTGAAAACCGCCCTGCACCCAGCGCTCGAGCGTCTCGAGCTTGTCGCGCGGCAGCCCGCGGCCGCCGCCCTGGTACGCGAACGTCGCGTCGGTGAAGCGATCGGACACGACCCAGTCGCCACGCACGAGCGCCGGCTCGATCACGAGCGCGAGGTGCTCGCGGCGCGCGGCGAACATCAGCAACGCCTCGGTCTCGAGATCCATCGGCTGGTTCAGCAGGATCTCGCGCAGCTTCTCGCCGAGCTGTGTGCCGCCCGGCTCGCGGGTGACGACGACCTGCCGGCCGGTCGCGGCCAGCTTGGCCTGGAGGCGTTCGCAGAACCATTGCAGGTGGGTGGTCTTGCCCGCCCCGTCGATGCCCTCGAACGTGATGAATTTACCGCTCGCCATTATTGACCTCGTATGTACTTGTCCACGGCCTTGTTGTGATCGCCGAGCGTGTCCGAGAACACGCTCGTGCCGTCGCCCTTCGCGACGAAATAGAGCGCGCTCGTCTGGGCCGGATTGATCGCCGCCTGCAGCGAGGCGACGCCCGGCAGGGCGATCGGCGTCGGCGGCAGCCCGCGGCGCGTATAGGTATTGTAGGGAGTGTCCGCCTGCAGGTCGCGCTTGCGCAGGCGGCCGTCGTACGCGTCGCCGAGGCCGTAGATCACCGACGGATCGGTTTGCAGCGGCATCCCGATGCGCAGCCGGTTCGCGAACACGGCCGCGACGAACGCGCGATCGGCCGCGTGGCCCGTTTCCTTTTCGACGATCGACGCGATCGTCAGCGCTTCGTAAGGCGACTTGTACGGCAGCCCCGGCGCGCGCGCGGCCCATGCCTCGTCGAGGCGCGTCTCCATCAGGTGATAGGCGCGCCGGTAGATGTTCAGATCGCTCGTGCCCTTGTCGAACAGGTAGGTGTCGGGGAAGAACAGCCCCTCGCCGCTGCCCCGCAGGATCGCGCTGTCCGGTGCGCCGATCGCGCGCAGCAGCTCGGCGTCGCTCATGCCGGCCGTCGCGTGCCCGAGATCGGGATTGCCGTCGAGTTCCGCGCGCATCCGCTTGAAGGTCCAGCCCTCGATCACCGTTGCGACGAACTCGTTCACGTCGCCGCGCGCGATCTTCTGCAGCACGTCGTACGGCGTGATGCCGGTCTTGAATTCGTAGTTGCCGGACTTGAGCCGGCTCGACAGCCCGAGCAGGCGCGTCATCGCGACGAAGCCGAGCGGCTCGACCGGCACGCCCGCGCGCTTGAGCTGCAGCGCGACGCTCTTCACGCTGCTGCGCGGCTTGATCGTGACGTCGAGCGACGCGGCGCCCAGCAGCAGCGGCCGGGTCGCCCAGTAATACCCGCCACCCGCGCCGGCAGCGGCCACAACGACGGCCAGCGCCACGACCGTCGCGGCGCATTTCTTCAGTAGGGACATGGAAACGAGACTCAGGTAAGACCCATATAATACTTGCTCGCCTTCGTCAAAGTCAGGGTTGACTGTTCCCTCATTCCATGAGCACACCGTTCGCATCACCGGCTGCCCAGGCCGCATCCGCCTCGCTCCCCGTGTTCCCCCGCCCGTCCGCCGCCGATTTCGATGCGCCGGGCGCCTGCATGCCGCTTGAACAATTCGGCGTGATCGACGTGGCCGGCGACGACGCCGCGACGTTCCTGCACAGCCAGCTCACCAACGACATCGAGCATCTCGATGCCGCCAGCGCGCGCCTGTCCGGCTATTGCTCGCCGAAGGGCCGCCTGCTTGCATCGTTCCTCGCGTGGCGCGCCGGTCACGGCGTGCGCCTGCTGGTCTCGAAGGACGTGCAGGCCGCCGTGCAGAAACGGCTGTCGATGTTCGTGCTGCGCTCGAAGGCCAAGCTCACGGACGCGAGCGACGCGCTCGCGGTCGTCGGCTTCGCGGGCGACGTGCGCGACGCGCTGTCGGGTATCTTCGACGCACTGCCGGACGGCGTGCACGTAAAGGTCGACGGCCCGGCCGGGACGCTGATCCGCGTGCCGGACGCGGCCGGCCGCAAGCGCTACCTGTGGATCGGCCCGCGCGCGGAAGTCGACGCGCGTCTCGCCGCGCTCGCCGGCGCGCTGCCGGTCGTGTCGCCGGCCGTTTGGGACTGGCTCGACGTTCGCGCGGGCGAGCCGCGCATCACGCAGCCGGCCGTCGAACAGTTCGTGCCGCAGATGGTCAACTTCGACGTGATCGGCGCCGTTAACTTCAGGAAGGGGTGCTACCCGGGCCAGGAAATCGTCGCGCGCAGCCAGTATCGCGGGACGATCAAGCGCCGCACCGCGCTCGCGCACGTCGCCGGCGAGACCGACACCGTGCATGCCGGCGTCGAGCTGTTCCACAGCGACGACCCGGGCCAGCCGTGCGGCATGATCGTCAACGCGGCAGCCGCGCCCGCGGGCGGCGTCGACGCGCTCGTCGAGATCAAGCTGGCCGCGCTCGACAGCGGCACGGTGCACCTCGGTTCGGCCGATGGTCCGGCGCTCGCGTTCGACGCGCTGCCGTACGCGTGGCCGACGGAAGCGTGACGCACTGACAACCCGTTCGCGCGCCGGTTCGCACATTGCAGCCGGCGCCCGATGTTTCCTGCGAGAGATTCGCCCGATGTGTCTGATTGCCTTCGACTGGCAGCCCGATGCCGCCGCCGGTCCCGTCTTTACCCTGACCGCCAACCGCGACGAATTCTTTCGCCGTACGAGTGCACCGCTTTCCTGGTGGGAGGACGTGCCGGGCGTGCTGGCCGGCCGCGATCTCGAAGCGGGCGGCACGTGGCTCGGCGTCTCGCGCGACGGCCGCTTCGCGGCGCTGACGAACTACCGCGCGCCGTTCGACATTCGCGCGGGCGCGCCGACCCGCGGCAAGCTCGTCTCCGACTTCCTCGGCGGCCGGTCCGTCGCGCCGCTCGATTACCTCGGCGCACTGGCCGAGCACGCGGCCGTGTACAACGGCTTCAACCTGCTCGTCGGCGACTGGAAGCGGCGCGAGCTCGCGTGGTTCTGCAATCGTGCGGCCGAGGGTGAGGCCGGCGTCGCCGCGCCGGTCGCGATCAGCGCCGGCGTGCATGCACTGTCGAATGGGCGGCTCGACACGCCCTGGCCGAAAGTCGTGCGCAAGCGTGCGGAACTCGGCACGCTGCTGACCGACAACCCGACGCCGTCGCTCGACGAGCTGATCGAGCTGATGCGCGATCCACATGTCGCGGACGACGCTGCGCTGCCGCACACCGGCATTCCGATCGAGCGCGAGCGTGCGCTGTCGGCCGCGTTCATCGAGACGCCCGAATACGGTACGCGCGGCACGACCGCGCTGCGCGTGTCGATGAAGGAAGGCGTGCGGCTGACGGTCGACATCAAGGAACGCTGCGACGACGACGGCTCGCACCGCACCGTCCGGCCGGGCACGTTCGAGCGCGCGTTCACGTTCGACGTCGACGCAACGCGGCCGCGCTGAGCCTGCGCGTGCCGCGCTACGGCGCGCGCGCCATCTCGACGTGCGGCACGCCCACTTCGACGAACGGTTCGCCGACCGCCGCGAAGCCGTGCCGCACATAGAACGACACCGCGGCATCCAGCGCGTAGAGCCGCACGATCGGCTCGCCGCGGTGCCGCGCGGCGTCCAGCAACGCGTGCAGCACGGCCGATCCAGCCCCCTGCCTGCGCACGTCGGCCAGCACCGCGACACGACCGATCGTGCCGGAGCGCAGCAGCCGCCCCGTCGCGATCGCACGGCGTGCGCCGGTCGCCGCATCGAACCGGTAGGCAACCGCATGCAGCGACAGCGGATCCTCGTCGTCGAGCTCCCATTCCGGCGGAATCCGCTGCTCGCGCACGAACACCGCGTCGCGAATCCGCGCAGCATCGCCGCCCAGCACCGTCCAGTCGCCCGTTTCCACCAAGCCGTCCGTCATCGCTTCCTCCGTG
This sequence comes from Burkholderia cepacia GG4, assembly GCF_000292915.1. Lineage (NCBI taxonomy): Bacteria > Pseudomonadati > Pseudomonadota > Betaproteobacteria > Burkholderiales > Burkholderiaceae > Burkholderia > Burkholderia cepacia. Next base: position 1,665,022 of record NC_018513.1, on the reverse strand, counting down.
CGGCGTCGGGCGCCGCCGCCGTCACACGTCGTCGAATGCGGCCTTGAGCGCTGCCACCGCGTCGGCATGCGCGGCACGCACCTCGGGGACGTAGCCGCCCATCTTGAAGAATTCGTGGATCATGCCCGGATAGCGGACCAGCGTGACCCTGTTGCCGGCCGCGCGCAGCTTGTCCGCGTACGCGGCGCCCTCGTCGCTCAGCGGATCGTATTCGGCGGTCGCGATCCAAGCCGGCGCGACGCCGGCGAACGACGGCGCGTCGCGCGTGCCGTCGAGCGGCGCGAAGCGCCAGTCGTCGCGGTCCGACCGATCGCGCACGTAATGGGTGAAGAACCACTGAATCGTGTCCTGCGTCAGCAGGTAGCCGGTCGCGAACCGCGCGTGCGACGCGGTGTCCTGGTGGCCCGTCACGCCCGGATAGATCAGCATCTGCAGCGCAAGCGCGATGCCGGCATCGCGCGCGAGCACCGCGCAGACGGTCGCGAGCGTGCCGCCCGCGCTGTCGCCGCCAACCGCGAGCCGCGCGGCGTCGATGCCGAATGCGGCGGCCTCGCGATGCAGCCAGCGCAACGCGTCGTCGGCGTCGTCCACCGCAGTCGGAAACCGGTGTTCGGGCGCGAGCCGGTAGTCGACCGATAACACCGCGCACCGCGCGTCCTGCGCGAACATCCGGCACAGCGCGTCGTGCGTATCGATGCTGCCGACCGTGAAGCCGCCGCCGTGGTAGTAGACGAGCGCCGGCAGCGGTTCGGCGAGGCTCGGCTGGACCGGCAGGTACAGCCGAGCGCCGATCGTACGGCCGTCGCGCGTCGGCACGACACAGGCCTCGACCGAATGCATCGGCGCCGGCGCGACGTCGAGGATCGGCGCGCTCTTCTCGTACGCGGCGCGCGCCTGCTGCGCCGTCTGGTGGTGATAGGACGGACGTTTCGCGCGCTCGACCATGTCGAGCACCTGGGCGATCTTCGGATTCAGCGGCATCGGTGAGGACGGCGCGCGCGGCGCCGTGAACGGACAAGCGTCACATGATGCCATGCCCGCGTCAGGCGCGCGGTGCGCCGGAATCCCGTGCCGTCAAACAAAACGGCCCTGCCTGTGGAGAGGCAGGGCCGCCGTGCGTCCGGGCGCTTACGCGTCGCTCGGGCCGGGTTGGGCGTCCGGCACCGTGCGCGAGCGTTGCCGCTTGATGTCGCGGCCCACCGCGAGTCGCCGCATGTACTTGAACGTACCGAGCGCCTTCGCGACGAAATTGCCGTCGCTGTCGCGCACTTCGCCTTCGCAGTAGGCCATCGTCGTCGAGCGATGCATCACGCGCCCGTAGGCGCGCAGTTCACCGCGGCCCGGCTGCATGAAGTTCACCTTCATCTCGACCGTGACGACGCCGACGCCGTCGTCGGTCAGGCTGCGCGCCGCCATCGCGAGCGCGATGTCCGCGAGCGTCATCGTCACGCCGCCGTGCGCGATGCTCCACGTGTTCATGTGCCGCTCCTCGAGCGGCAGCACGATCTCGCTCGCCCCGTCTTTCGCGGACACGAGCTGCACGCCGAGCAGGTCGACGAACGGGCTTTCGATCGACGGGCCGTCCGTCGGGGATGCCGCGTCGCTCATCGTGCGCTGTCGACGATGTAGTCGACACACTCGCGCGATTCGGCCACCGCGGCGACGAACTTCTTCAATTCCTGGTGAACCGGGTGCACCTGGTACGCGTCGAGCGCGGCCTTGTCCGTGAAATCGGACACGAGCACGATGTCGGAGGTCGCATCGAGGCCGGGCGTCGCCACGCCGACGTCGATCTGCAGGATGCCCGGCACGAGGTCGCGGCAGCCTTCGAGCTTTTCCTTCAGCTTCAGCGCGTTCTGCGCGCGCGTCGCGCCTTCCGCCGATTCCTTCAATTTCCACATGACGATATGTCTGATCACTTCGTTCGCTCCAGTTCGTGTTGGTTCGGCGATTTGCCTGTCACCCTTGCCAGTCGGACACTGTCCGCCCTTCCACCGTTCGCTTGCGTTCGCTCGAAATCGCACTTGGCCGGGCAAGCAAGCAGGTACCCCTTCAATTCACGAAAGACGATACCCGCTTTTTCACCGTGCCACGTGCCGCCTCAAGACCCGGCCACCGAAGACAGGCGACAAGCCTACCAAACTTGCCGGCGTGAATGGACTGCAATCTGATGTGTCGAAAGTCCACCGGCGGCCGCTCTTTACGCCTGCTCGCCCGGGTCCTCATGCGCCAGCTGCTCTCGCCGGCAACGACGACGACGTCCGGTCGGGCGCTACTCCGCCCGCTTCCAGCGCCGCACTGTCGTTCCGCAGGGACACCGGCAGGCAGATCAATGCGTTCTACCGGCAGGACTCGGTCGCCGCGCACCTGCTGGCTCGCTCGTCGACGAAGCCGCGCCTGCTCGTCGTGTTTCCTGCCGGCACCAGCGGTACCGGGCTGCGATTCAACGATACCGCGCAGCCGGTGAACGGGAGTCTCGGATGGCGGGCCAGTAAAACGAAAGCCCCGCAGTTGTGTCCGCCTGCGGGGCTTCATTCAGTATCCGCGCGAAACCGGGGGCGCATCGCGCCATGACGGCGCCTCCGCGCATATCACCTTGCCGAATCCGCGGCGCACGCTCGTCAATGCGCAACCACGCGATTGCGCCCGTCCCGCTTTGCCTGATACAGCCGTTCGTCGACCGCCCGCAGCAATGCATCGACCGTGCTCCCGTCGACGCCGTACTGCGCGACGCCGACGCTGACCGTCACCTGCACGCGCTTGAAATCCAGCCCGAACGGCGAACTCGCGATCGACGAACGCACGCGCTCGGCCGTCATCCGGGCGCCTTCGAGCGGCATCTCGGGCAACAGTGCCATGAACTCCTCGCCACCGACCCGCGCGAGCGCACCGGCCGGACGGATCGCCTCGAGGCACTGGCGCACGACGCCGCGCAGCACCTCGTCGCCGATCTGGTGCCCGTACGCGTCGTTGATGTTCTTGAAGTTGTCGAGATCGAGCGCCAGCAGGCAAAACGGCGTGCCGTCGCGCTCCGCCCGCACGATCTCGCGCTCGACCTGCGCGATGAACTGGCGGCGGTTCGACGCGCCCGTCATCGGATCGGTCGCGGCCATGTATTCGAGCTTCTGGTTCGTGCGCCGCAACTCCTGCAGCGCGCTCTCGGCGCGCGCCATCGATTCCGACAGGCGGCTCATCAGGTCTTCCTGGCTGTAGATCGCGGAGAACGAGCGTGTCGTCTGCAGCGCCTGCACGACGCCGTAGCTGAGGAGGAAGAACCCGCCCGCGAAGATCGCATGCGCGAGCCACCACATGTGGTTCCACGGCTTGCCGAGCATGAACGCGAGCGACGACAGCGCGAACGCCATGATCGACACGCCGTAGATCACCATCAGCGGCGAACGGATCCGCCGCGCGAGCAGCATGCCGACGTTCAACAGCGAAAACACGAGCGCGCCGCCTTCCATCGACATCCGCGTGCCCACCGCGCCGGCGATCGGCGAATATGCGATGTAGGCGACCGCCACGTTGATGATCGCGAACAACGCGATCCACGGCAGCCACGTTCGCACGCGCGTGCGCTTCTCGGCGCGATCGGGCGGTTGCGAATACGACAGCAGGCCCGTCAGCAGCAGGATCGACATCACGAGCCGCGACGCGGGCCCGTACAGCAGGAACAGCCAGATATTGTGGTGCGCCATCCCGGTGAAGAGGCCGTGCAGCGCATAGATCATCGCGAAGCCGAGAAAGCCAAGCGTCAGCCAGCGCAGCAGCGGCTCGCCAGACGACCGGTAGCAGACCCATGTCACATAGGTGACGAATGCGCCCTCGAGGGTCGCGGCGGCGATCGCGATTTCATGGAATGCGTGGCTCTCGAACACGACGTGCGGGTCGCTGAAAAACCACAGATAGGCAATGAGATAGGCCGGCAGCAATGCGAATCCGACCAGCAGGCACTTTGCGTAGAGCCTCGCGGCCGCGCTGACGACGCGCGGCGGCTCCCCGGTTGTATAGGTCGTGCTCAATTTGGTCCCCGTTCGGTCTGCTGCGTCGTTTGAACGTCAACGGTACCGGAACCGCACGATGCATCGTCCGCACCGGCTACCCTAGACGCGCCGCGCGCGTCGGTGCGACACACGCACTGGCCCATCTCGCCGAAAGGCAAATGTCAGAGCAAGTATAGGTGCGGCAATTCGTTTGACAAGTAAGGGGAAACGGCAGCATTGAACGCACGCCGTTTGCTTCCCCATTTTTACGAATCGCGTTCGGATAGCGCCGATTTTGACTTCGCGGCCGCCGCTTCCGCCCAATCAGGCCACGGCGGCCAGCACGCAACAAAATCAGATGATTTCGAACAGGCCGGCCGCGCCCTGCCCGCCGCCGATGCACATCGTGACGACCACGTATTTCACGCCGCGCCGCTTGCCTTCGATCAGCGCATGGCCGGTCAGGCGCGCGCCCGACACGCCATATGGATGGCCGACCGCGATCGCGCCGCCGTTCACGTTCAGGCGGTCGTCAGGAATCCCGAGCGTATCGCGGCAGTACAGCACCTGCACCGCGAATGCTTCGTTCAGCTCCCACAGGCCGATGTCGTCGACCTTCAGCCCCGCCTGCTTCAACAGCTTCGGCACCGCGAACACCGGGCCGATCCCCATCTCGTCCGGTTCGCAACCGGCCACCGCGAAGCCGCGGAACACGCCGAGCGGCTGCAGCCCTTCGCGCTGCGCGACGTCCGCGTTCATCACCACGCACGCCGACGCACCGTCCGAGAACTGGCTCGCGTTGCCCGCGGTGATCACGCCGCCCGGCACGGCCGAACGGATCTTCGACACGCCCTCGAGCGTCGTGTCGGGCCGGATGCCCTCGTCGGCGGACACCGTCACGTCCTGCGTGAACAAGCGGCCCGTCGCCTTGTCGGCGATGCCCGCGCGCACGGTGATCGGCACGATCTCGTCGCGGAAGCGCCCGGCTTCCTGCGCGGCCGCGGCCCGCAGCTGCGACTGCACGCCGTACGCGTCCTGCCGCTCCTTCGGGATTCCATAGCGCTTCGCGACGTTCTCGGCCGTCTGCAGCATGTTCCAGTAGATCTCCGGCTTGTGCTCGACGAGCCAGCCTTCCTGGATCATGTGGCGGTTCATCTCGTTCTGCACGCACGAGATCGATTCGACACCGCCCGCAACATACACGTCGCCCTCGCCGGCGATGATCCGCTGTGCGGCCAGCGCGATCGTCTGCAGCCCGGACGAACAGAAACGGTTCACCGTCATCCCCGGCACGGTCACCGGCAGCCCCGCGCGCAGCGCGATCTGCCTTGCGATGTTGGCGCCGGTCGCGCCTTCGGGGTTCGCGCAGCCCATGATCACGTCCTCGATGCGCGCCGGATCCAGCTTCGCGCGTTCGAGCGCGGCCGCGACCACGTGGCCGCCGAGCGTCGCGCCGTGCGTCATGTTGAATGCGCCGCGCCACGATTTCGCCAGAGGCGTGCGTGCGGTCGATACGATTACGGCTTCGGTCATGCGAGTCTCCTTCGGTCCTGCTTCATGTCCTGCATCGAATGGGAATGCGCTACGCCGTCGGGCGCGCGCCGGCGGACGTCACATGTGTGACGCCCGCCGCCTGCATCTGCTGCCATGCGTGCGCGAGCGACCCGTTCAGGTCGATCGCACGGCACGCGTCGTTGATCACGACGGCCTCGAAGCCCGCCGCGCGCGCATCGAGCGCGGACCACGCGACGCAATAGTCGGTCGCGAGCCCGCAACACCACACGCGCTTCGCGCCGAGCTCGCGCAGATAGCCGGCGAGTCCCGTGCGCGTCGTGCGATCGGCTTCGACGAACGCGGAATAGCTGTCGACCTGCGCGTCGCCGCCCTTGCGGATCACGAGCCGTGCGTGCGGGATGTCCAGGTCGCGATGCAGCGCCGCGCCTTCAGTGTCCTGCACGCAGTGCACGGGCCACAGCACCTGCTCGCCATACGGCAGCGCGAGCGTCGAGAACGGCTTGCGCCCCGGATGGTTCGCTGCGAACGACACGTGCTCGCGCGGGTGCCAGTCCTGCGTCAGCACGACCTGGTCGAAGCGTTGCGCGAGCGCGTTGATCACCGGCACGACCGCGTCGCCGTCCGGCACCGCGAGTGCGCCGCCCGGCATGAAGTCGTACTGCACGTCGATCACGAGCAGCACGTCGTCAGTGCGTTTCATTGCGTTTCTCCTTGCAGGCCCGATCGTGCTGTCACGCGCGCCGTCAGCCGTTGAATCCGCGTCCAGCCTTTGCCAGTTCGACGATCGACGGCGCGAGCTGCCATGCGTCGCCGTTCGGCGCGGCCGCATAGCGGCGGATCGCCCGCTCGACGTTGTAAAGACCGACCATGTCCGCGTACAGCATCGGGCCGCCACGCCACAGCGGGAAGCCATAGCCCGTCAGATAGACCATGTCGATGTCGGACGCCTTCGACGCGATCTTCTCCTCGAGAATCTTCGCGCCTTCGTTGACGAGCGCGAATACGAGCCGCTCGACGATCTCGTCGTCGCCGATCTTGCGCCGCTCGACGCCGCGCTCCTTCGAATACGCGACGACCATCTCGTCGACGAGCGCCGACGGCTTCGCCTTGCGCTCGCCCGGCACGTAGTCGTACCAGCCGCCGCCCGTCTTCTGGCCGAAGCGGCCCTGCTCGCACAGGCGGTCGGCGATCTTCGAGTACTGCAGATCGGGCTGCTCGACATAGCGGCGCTTGCGGATCGCCCAGCCGATGTCGTTGCCGGCGAGGTCGCTCATCCGGAACGGGCCCATCGCGAAACCGAACTTCTCGATCGCGCGATCGACCTGCGCGGGCAGCGCGCCTTCCTCGAGCATGAAGAGCGCCTGGCGGATGTACTGCTCGATCATCCGGTTACCGATGAAGCCGTCGCACACGCCTGACACGACCGCCGTCTTGCGAATCTTCTTGGCCACCGCCATCACGGTCGCGAGCACGTCCTTCGCGGTCTGCGCACCGCGCACGACCTCGAGCAGCTTCATCACGTTCGCGGGGCTGAAGAAGTGCATGCCGACCACGTCCTGCGGACGCTTCGTGAACGCGGCGATCTTGTCGACGTCGAGCGTCGACGTGTTCGACGCGAGGATCGCGCCCGGCTTCGCCACGGCGTCGAGCCGGCCGAACACTTGCTCCTTCACGCCGAGTTCCTCGAACACGGCCTCGACGATCAGGTCGGCATCCTTCAGGTCATCATAGGACAGCGTCGGCGTGATCAACGCCATGCGCGCATCGAGCTTCTGCTGCGTGAGCTTGCCCTTCTTCACCTGCGCGTCGTAGTTCTTGCGGATTGTCGCGAGCCCGCGGTCGAGCGCGTCCTGCTTCGTCTCGAGCAGCGTGACGGGCAGGCCCGCGTTGACGAAGTTCATCGCGATCCCGCCGCCCATCGTGCCGGCGCCGATCACGCCGACGCGACGAATCTCGCGCACCGGCGTATCGGCCGGCACGTCGGGAATCTTGCTCGCCGCGCGCTCGCCGAAGAACGCATGCCGCAGTGCACGGCTTTCCGGCGTCATCATCAGCGCCACGAAGCCGTCGCGTTCGGCGACGCTGCCCTTGTCGAAGCCGTTCAGCACGCCGGCCTCGATCGCGTCGATGCACTTGTGCGGTGCGGGGAAATTCGGCGCGGCGGCCTGCGCGGAATTGCGCGCGAACTGGATGAAGCCCGCGGCATTCTCGTGGACGATCTTGCGATCGCGCACGCGCGGATGCGGCCCCTTCTGCGTGCCGACCTTGCGCGCAAATGCGACGGCCGCGTCGAGCAGGTCGCCGTCTGCCATTTCGTCGAACAGCCCGCTGCTGGCGAGTTGCTCGGACGGTACCGGCGCGCCCGACACGATCATGTTCAGCGCGGTTTCGAGTCCCACCGCGCGCGGCAGCCGCTGCGTGCCGCCCGCGCCCGGCAACAGGCCGAGCTTCACTTCCGGCAGCGCGACCTGCGCACCCGGCGCCGCGATGCGATAGTGCGCGCCGAGCGCAAGCTCCAGCCCGCCACCCATCACGACGCTGTGCAGCGCCGCGACGACCGGCTTCGCGCTCGCCTCCACCGCGCGGATCACGGTGTGCAGCGTGGGCTCCTGCAGGGCCTTCGGGGTATTGAATTCGGTGATGTCGGCGCCGCCCGAGAACGCGCGGCCCGCGCCGGTCAGCACGATCGCCGTGACCGACGGATCCTGCGCGGCGCGATCGAGCGCGTCCATGACGCCCTGGCGCGTCGACAGGCCGAGCCCGTTGACGGGCGGATTGTTGAGCGTGATGACGGCCACGCCGTCGCGAGTCGAGTAATCCACTGCCATCTGCCTGCCTCCATGCATCGCGCGCCGGGGTGGCTGCGCTTCATTGTGCGCGGTCGAACGGCCGCATGTCCGGATCGAACGGAGGCAGCATACAACGAAAAAGCACGATCGTTCAATTTGAATTTTCCCGATCCGGGGGCCGGATCGGGCGATCGTGCTGCGGGCCGTCGCCGGCCTCGCGCTTACGGCTCGCAGACCGCCGTCGGCAGCACGTAGTCGCGGAACGTCTCGCGCAGCTTCAGCTTCTGCAGCTTGCCGGTCGCGGTGTGCGGCAGCGATTCGACGAACACGACGTCGTCGGGCACCCACCACTTCGCGACCTTGCCCTCGTAGAACGCGAGCAGCACGTCGCGGCTCAGGTTCGCGCCCTCGCGCGGCACCACGACGAGCAGCGGACGTTCGGTCCATTTCGGGTGTGCGCACGCGATGCACGCGGCCTCGGCGACGCCCGGGTGCGCGATCGCGACGTTCTCGATGTCGATCGAGCTGATCCACTCGCCGCCCGACTTGATCACGTCCTTGCTGCGGTCGGTGATCTGCAGGAAGCCGTCGGGGTCGATCGTCGCGACGTCGCCGGTCGGGAACCAGCCGTCCGACAGCGGCGACGTATCGCTCTTGAAGTAGTGATCGATCACCCACGGCCCACGCACCTGCAGTTCGCCGAACGCGACGCCATCCCACGCCAGCTCGCGCCCGTCGTCGCCCACGATCCGCATGTCGACGCCGCAGATCACGCGCCCCTGCTTCTCCAGCAGCCTGCGCTGCGCGTCGAGCGGCCGCTGCGACTGCGCCCAGTTGAGCTTCGCGAGCGTGCCGAGTGGCGACAGCTCGGTCATCCCCCACGCGTGGATCACGCGCACGCCGTATTCGTCCTCGAACGTGCGCAGCATCGCGGGCGGGCACGCGGAGCCGCCGATCACCGTACGGTTCAGCGTCGAGAAACGCACGCCGGCCTCACGCATGTAGTTCAGCAGGCCAAGCCACACGGTCGGCACGCCCGCGGAAAACGTCACGCGTTCGGCCTCCATCAGTTCGTACAGCGACTTGCCGTCGAGATCCTTGCCGGGCAGCACGAGCTTGCCGCCCGTGAGCGGCACCGCGTACGGCAGCCCCCACGCGTTCACATGGAACATCGGCACGACGGGCAGCACGGCGTCCAGCGCCGACAGGTTCATCGCGTCGGGCAGCGCGGCGCCGTAGGCGTGCAGCACGGTCGAGCGATGCGAATACAGCACGCCCTTCGGATTGCCGGTCGTGCCCGACGTGTAGCACAGGCCCGACGCCTGCAGCTCGTCGAGGCGCGGCCAGTCATAGCGGCCGTCCTCCGCTTCGACGAGCGTTTCGTAGCACCGGTACGGCGTCGCGCCGGACGGCAGGTGCGCGGCGTCCGTCATCGCGATCCAGCCCTGCACGTGCGGGCACTGCGGCGCGATCGCGTCGACGAGCGGCGCGAAATTGAGGTCGAAGAAGACGTAGCGGTCTTCCGCGTGATTGATGATGTACGCGATCTGCTCGGGAAACAGACGCGGGTTGATCGTGTGGCACACGGCGCCCATCCCGCCGATCCCGTAATACGCCTCCAGGTGCCGGTAGCCGTTCCAGGCCAGCGTGCCGACGCGGTCGCCGGATTCGACGCCGAGCCGGGCGAGCGCCTGCGCGAGCCGCTTTGCGCGTTGCTCGCAGTCGCGGTACGTGTAGCGATGCAGGTCGCCTTCCACGCGCTTCGACACGATCTCCGTGTCGCCCGCATAACGCGCGGCATGCGCGATCAGCGACGACACCAGCAACGGCATGTCCATCATCTGGCCCAGCAACGGCTTACCCATCGTCTTGTTCTCCCTGAAGGACGCGAATCGGTGACCAGCCTGCGAGCGGCGCGCCTGTCCACGGCCCGGACAGCTGTGGCGCACGGCGCGCGGGCCGCCATGCGGGCGGCGCGGCGCCGCCTTACAATATCGGCTTACCCAGAGGCGCTCAACATGTCGTTTTCCCGAAGCGCAGCCGCTATGGCTGACACCCTCCCCGACCTCGCCGCCACGCTCGGCGCGCCAGCCGAAGGCGCGTTCGTGCAGCTCGGCGATGCGTTTCATACGCGGCTGCCGGCCGCGCCGCTACCCGCGCCGTACGTGGTCGGCTTTTCCGACGAAGTCGCGCAGTTGCTCGGACTACCGGCATCGCTCGCGGCACAACCCGGATTCGCCGAGCTGTTCGCCGGCAACCCGACGCGCGACTGGCCCGCGCACGCGATGCCGTATGCGTCGGTGTATTCCGGTCACCAGTTCGGCGTGTGGGCCGGCCAGCTCGGCGATGGCCGCGCGCTGACGATCGGCGAACTGTCCGGCGCCGACGGCCAGCGCTACGAACTGCAACTCAAGGGCGGTGGCCGCACGCCGTATTCGCGAATGGGCGACGGCCGCGCGGTGCTGCGTTCGTCGATCCGCGAATTCCTGTGCTCGGAAGCGATGCATCACCTCGGCATTCCGACCACGCGCGCGCTCACGGTGATCGGCTCCGACCAGCCGGTGGTGCGCGAGGAGATCGAGACGTCGGCCGTCGTCACGCGCGTGTCGGAGAGCTTCGTGCGCTTCGGCCACTTCGAGCACTTCTTCTCGAACGATCGCCCCGACCTGCTGCGCCAGCTCGCCGATCACGTGATCGACCGCTTCTATCCGGCATGCCGCGACGCCGACGATCCGTACCTCGCGCTGCTCGAAGCCGCGACGCTGCGCACGGCCGACCTCGTTGCGCAATGGCAGGCGGTGGGCTTCTGCCACGGCGTGATGAACACCGACAACATGTCGATCCTCGGCATGACGATCGACTACGGCCCGTTCGGCTTCGTCGATGCGTTCGATGCGAACCACATCTGCAACCACTCCGACACGAGCGGCCGCTACGCGTACCGGATGCAGCCGCGCATCGCACACTGGAACTGCTACTGCCTCGCGCAGGCGCTGCTGCCGCTGATCGGGCTGCAGCACGGGATCGCCGACGACGATGCGCGCGCCGAGCGCGCGGTCGAGGACGCGCAGGCCGTGCTCGCGAAGTTTCCGGAACGCTTCGGCCCCGCGCTCGAGCGCGCGATGCGCGCGAAGCTCGGCCTCGAGCTCGAACGCGAGAACGACGCGGAGCTCGCGAACAAGCTGCTCGAAACGATGCATGCGAGCCGTGCCGACTTCACGCTGACGTTCCGCCGGCTCGCGCAGCTGTCGAAGCACGACGCGAGCCGCGACGCGCCGGTGCGCGACCTGTTCATCGATCGCGACGCGTTCGACGCGTGGGCGAACCTCTACCGCGCGCGGCTGTCCGAGGAAACACGCGACGACGTGGCCCGTGCCACCGCGATGAACCGCGTGAACCCGAAATACGTGCTGCGCAACCATCTGGCCGAAGTCGCGATCCGGCGCGCGAAGGAAAAGGATTTTTCCGAAGTCGAGCGACTCGCGCAGGTACTGCGCCGGCCGTTCGACGAACAACCGGAACATGAAGCGTATGCGGCATTGCCGCCCGACTGGGCCGGGTCGCTCGAAGTGAGCTGCTCGTCGTGACCCGCACGACCCGACCGACCGATCAGGAGAACCCCCACATGTCACACGATTCCGACGACAAGACCTTTCCGTACCGGAAGGACGACGCCGAACTCCGCAGCCGGCTCACGCCGATGCAATACGAGGTCACGCAGCATGCGGCGACCGAGCGCGCGTTCACCGGCGAATACACCGACACCGAAGACGCCGGCATCTACAAATGCATCGTCTGCAGCACGCCGCTGTTCGAATCCGGCGCCAAGTTCCACTCGGGCTGCGGCTGGCCCAGCTACTTCAAGCCGCTGAACGGCGAGGTGATCGACGAGAAGCTCGACCGCTCGCACGGCATGGTGCGCGTCGAGGTCCGCTGCAACCATTGCGGCGCGCATCTCGGCCACGTGTTCGAGGACGGCCCGCGCGACCAGACCGGATTGCGGTACTGCATCAATTCGGCTGCGTTAAACTTCGAGTCCCGACCCGAAAACGAATGAGCGGCACCGGACGGATCGGTCGGCCAGCCTCCCCGGCTGCCCCGATCCCGGACGGTGGCGCCTGGCGGGTCCCTACAACGGTGAAAGGCCGCGCGATGCGGCCTTTCACGCAGCTGCGAGCGCCATGAAATTCCTGTTCGATCTGTTTCCGATCATCCTGTTTTTCGCCGCCTTCAAGGTCTGGGGCATCTTCACCGCCACCGCCGTCGCGATCGTCGCGACGCTGGCCCAGGTCGCCTGGGTCGCCTTCCGGCACCGGAAGGTCGACACGATGCTGTGGGTCAGTCTCGGCGTGATCGTCGTCTTCGGTGGCGCCACCCTCGTCCTGCATGACGAAAAATTCATTCAATGGAAACCGACTGTGCTGTACTGGCTGTTTGCGGTCGGGTTGCTCGCCGCGCGCTATGCGTTCGGCAACAACCTGATCGAGAAGATGATGGGCAAGCAGCTCACGCTGCCGCACCCCGTGTGGGACAAGCTGAACGTCGCCTGGGCGCTGTTCTTCGCGGTGCTCGGCGTCGCGAACCTGTACGTGGTGCACAACTACACCGAATCGCAGTGGGTGAACTTCAAGCTGTTCGGCACGACGGGGGCGATGGTCGTGTTCATCATCCTGCAGAGCCTGTGGCTCACGAAGTACCTGAAGGACGAATGACATGACCGACACCTTTCTCGACGCGTCGCCCGACGAACGCATCGCGCTGATCGAAGCGCGCCTGACCGCGGCGCTCGCACCGCTGTCGCTCGCCGTGCGCGACGACAGCGCGCAGCACGCAGGCCACGCCGGCGCGGCCGCCGGCGGCCACTACACGGTGACGATCGTGTCGGCCGCCTTCGCGGGCAAGCCGCGCGTCGCACGGCACCGCCTGGTGTATGATGCGCTCGCTGATGCGATGCAGCGCGGCATTCACGCGCTCGCGATCGTGGCTTACACGCCCGAAGAATTCAACGAATCTTCAATCTAGTCTCAACAGGAATTCCCGATGATCCTGAAATCCCCCCGCCTGTGGGTCGCGGCGGCTGCTGTTGCAGCGGCACCGGCATTCGCCCAGAACATCGCCGTCGTCAACGGCACGCCAATTCCGAAGTCGCGCGCCGATGCGATGGTTGCGCAGCTCGTCCAGCAAGGCCAGACCGACAGCCCGCAACTGCAGCAGGCCGTGCGCCAGGAACTCGTGAACCGCGAAATCCTGATGCAGGAAGCGATCCGCGAAGGCATCCCGAACCGCCCGGACGTGAAGGCACAGGTTGCCGTCGCTCAGCAGACGGTCGTGCTGCGCTCGATGATCGAGAGCTTCCTGAAGAAGAACCAGCCGACCGACGCCGAAGTGAAGGCGCGCTATGACGACCTGGTGAAGGGTGCCGGCGGCAACCGCGAGTACCACCTGCACCACATCCTCGTCGACAGCGAACAGCAGGCGAAGGACCTGATCGCGAAGATCAAGGCCGGCGCGAAGTTCGAGGATCTGGCGAAGCAGTACTCGAAGGATCCGGGCTCGGGCAAGAACGGCGGCGACCTCGACTGGTCCGACCCGAAGGCGTATGTGCCGGAATTCGCGGCGGCCGCGCAGCAGCTGCAGAAAGGCCAGATGACCGACCAGCCGGTGAAGACGCAGTTCGGCTGGCACATCATCCGTGTCGACGACATCCGCGACATCGCCCCGCCGCCGTTCGACCAGGTGAAGGCGCAGATCGCGCAGCAGCTCGTGCAGCAGAAGCTGCAGGCGTTCGAGGAAGGTCTGCGCCAGCACGCGAAGATCCAGTAACGTCGGCTCGCCCACGCAAAGGCCGCTCCATGGAGCGGCCTTTTTCATGCGCGCTTGCGGTCCGGCTTCGTCTCGATCCAGCGCGTCGACGCGGACACGGTCGCAAAACCGCAGCCGATTCATCGCGGCGACTGCGCAAAAAAAGCCGCTTGAATGCGGCTTTTTCAGGACTGCAGGATCACGTGCGAGCGGCGCAGCGAACCACTATGCCGGATGAAACACGTCGTGATAGCGCACCTCGCCCGACGGCGGTGCGGCTTCGTCGAACGCCAGCGCGAGAAAATACCCGGGCGGCGCAGCCGGGAACACGAGATCGCCGGACGGCACGAAGCCGAAACGCGCGTAGTACGCGGGATCGCCGAGCACGACGCAGCCGCGCGCGCCGAGCCGGCGCAACGCGTCGAGCCCGGTGCGCACGAGCCCCGCACCGATGCTCAGGCGCCGGCATTCGGGCCGCACCGCGAGCGGCGCGAGCCCGTACCATTGCTGGCTGCCGGCCGGCTCACCGCCGATCGAGACCGGCGAAAACGCGACGTGACCAATCAGGCGCTCGTCACGCTCCGCGACGAGTGACACGCTGAGCACGCCATCCACGCGCAGCGCATCAACGATCTGCCGCTCGAACTGCCCGTGCTGCGGCTCGTCCGCGAACGCGGCCACGATCACGCGACCGATCGCATCGACGTCGCTGGCGCGTTCGCCGCGCAGCGTGACGACGTCGACCGGTGCGTGCGGATCGAACATCAGCCGATCCAGCGGCGTGCGTTGCGGAACACGCGCATCCACGGGCTCGCTTCGTCCCAGTCTTCCGGATGCCAGCTCATCGTGACCGTGCGATGGACGCGCTCCATGTGCGGCATCAGCACCGAGAAACGGCCGTCGGCCGTCGTGACCGACGTGATGCCGGCCGGCGACCCGTTCGGGTTGAACGGATAGCGCTCGGTCGCTTCGCCGCGGTGGTCGACGTAGCGCATCGCGACCGCGACGCGATCGATGTCGCCCTGCTGCGAGAAGTCCGCATAGCCTTCGCCGTGCGCGACCGCCACCGGAATCCGCGAGCCTTCCATGCCCGCGAAGAAGATCGACGGCGACTTCTCCACTTCGACGAACGAGAAGCGCGCTTCGAATTGCTCGGACTTGTTGCGCGTGAACTTCGGCCACGCTTCCGCGCCCGGGATCATCGACGCGATGCTCGACAGCATCTGGCAGCCGTTGCAGATGCCGAGGGCGAACGTGTCCGGACGCGCGAAGAACGCCGAGAACATGTCGGCGAGGTTCGCGTTGAAGCGGATCGTCTTCGCCCAGCCTTCGCCCGCGCCCAGCACGTCGCCGTACGAGAAGCCGCCGCATGCGACCGCACCCGCGAAATCGGCAAGATTCGCGCGACCGGCGAGCAGGTCGCTCATGTGCACGTCGTGTGCATCGAAGCCCGCGCGATCGAATGCGTAGGCCGTTTCCAGGTGCGAGTTCACGCCCTGCTCGCGCAGGATCGCGACGCGCGGCCGTGCGCCGGTCGCGATGAACGGCGCGGCGATGTCGTCGGCCGGATCGAAGCTCAGCACCGGCGAGATGCCCGGATCGGCCGCGTCGAGCAGCGCGTCGTATTCGGCATCAGCGCATGCGGGGTTGTCGCGCAGGCGCGCGATGCGCCAGCTCACTTCGCCCCACGCGCGATGGAGTTCGGTACGCGGTGCGTCGAAGATCTTCTTCGCGTCGCGGTACACCTCGATCACGTCGCGGTCGTTGACCGAGCCGATCACGTGCGAGCACGCCGACAGGCCGAACTCGCGCAGCGCGCCGAGCACCGCGTCACGGTCGGTCGCACGCACCTGCACGACGGCGCCGAGTTCTTCCGAGAACAGCGCGCGCAGCGTGCGGTCGTCACGACGGCCGCTCGTCTGCTTCGCCCAGTCCTTCGCGTCGCCGTAGTCGGATTCGTGGTTCGGGTCGAGCGTCAGCATGTCGACGTTCAGCGACACGCCGGCATGGCCCGCGAACGCCATTTCGCACACCGTCGCCCACAGGCCGCCGTCCGAGCGGTCGTGGTACGCAAGCAGCTTGTCCTGCGCATTGAGCGACTGGATCGCGTTGAAGAAGCGCTTCAGGTCTTCCGCGTCGTCGACGTCCGGCGTCGTGTCGCCGACCTGCTGCGTCACTTGCGCGAAGATGCTGCCGCCCATCCGGTTCTTGCCGCGGCCGAGATCGATCGCGATCAGCACGCTGTCGCCCGCATCGGCGACGCGGCGCAGTTGCGGCGTCAGGTGACGGCGCACGTCCTCGACCGGCGCGAACGCGGAGATGATCAGCGACACCGGCGACACCACTTCCTTCGCGACGCCCTGCTCGTCCCACTTCGTTTTCATCGACAGCGAGTCCTTGCCGACCGGGATGCCGATCCCGAGGGCCGGGCACAGCTCCATGCCGATCGCCTTGACCGTGTCGAACAGCGCGGCGTCCTCGCCGGCCGTGCCGCACGCAGCCATCCAGTTCGCCGACAGCTTCAGCTTGTCGAGCGATGCGATCGGCGCACTCGCGATGTTCGTGATCGCCTCGCCGACGGCCATGCGGCCCGATGCGGGTGCATCGATCACCGCGAGCGGCGTGCGCTCGGCCATCGTCATCGCCTCGCCCTTGAAGCCCGCGTAGTCGAGCGCGGTGACCGCGCAGTCGGCCACCGGCACCTGCCACGGGCCGACCATCTGGTCGCGCACCGACGTGCCGCCGACCGAACGGTCGCCGATCGTGATCAGGAACGACTTGCTGCCGACCGTCGGGTGCTTCAGCACGTCGACCGCCACTTCCGACAGCGCGATGCCCGTCACGTCGACCGGCGTGCGCTCGGTCGCGACGCGCGCGACGTCGCGATGCATGCGCGGCGGCTTGCCGAGCAGCACTTCCATCGGCATGTCGACCGGGAATTCATCCGTGCCCGTCGCTTCGTCGTCGACGAGCTGCAGCTCGCGCTCGTCGGTGGCCACGCCGACCACCGCGAACGGGCAGCGCTCACGTGCGCAGATTGCCTCGAAGCGCGGCAGGTCGGCCGGCGCGATCGCCAGCACGTAGCGCTCCTGCGCTTCGTTCGACCAGATTTCGCGCGGCGACAGGCCCGATTCCTCGAGCGCAACCTTGCGCAGTTCGAAGCGCGCGCCCTTGCCCGCGCCGTCGACGATTTCCGGGAACGCGTTCGACAGGCCGCCCGCACCGACGTCATGGATGCTCAGGATCGGGTTTTCCGCGCCGAGCTGCCAGCAGCCGTTGATCACTTCCTGCGCGCGTCGCTCGATTTCCGGGTTGCCGCGCTGCACCGAGTCGAAGTCGAGCTCGGCCGTGTTCGCGCCGGTCGCCATCGAGCTCGCCGCGCCGCCGCCCATGCCGATCCGCATGCCGGGGCCGCCGATCTGGATCAGCAGCGAGCCGGCCGGCACGTCGTGCTTGTGCGTATGCTGATCGGCGATGTTGCCGAGGCCGCCCGCGATCATGATCGGCTTGTGATAGCCGTGCACCTTCCCGCCGACGTTCTGCTCGTACACGCGGAAATAGCCGCCGAGGTTCGGGCGGCCGAATTCGTTGTTGAACGCGGCGCCGCCGAGCGGGCCGTCGATCATGATCTGCAGCGGCGACGCGATGCGGTCCGGGCGGCCGTACGGGCCGTGCGCGTCGTTCGGGTTGCGCTCGCCGACCGGCTGCGCCGCGTCGCGTGCGTTTTCCCACGACTGGCGTGCCTCGGGCAGGTCGAGGTTCGACACCGTGAAGCCCGTGAGGCCGGCCTTCGGACGCGCGCCGCGGCCCGTCGCGCCCTCGTCGCGGATCTCGCCGCCCGCGCCGGTCGCCGCGCCCGGGAACGGCGAGATCGCCGTCGGGTGGTTGTGCGTCTCGACCTTCATCAGCGTGTGCGTGAGCTCGGTGTGGCGGCCATAACGCTCACCCGGCTCGCCGGCCGCGCCTGCGTTGCGCGGGAACCAGCGCTCGGCTTCGGCACCCACCATGATCGACGAGTTGTCCGAATACGCGACGATCGTGCCCTGCGGATTCAGCTTCTCGGTGTTGCGGATCATCGCGAACAGCGACATGTCCTGCGCTTCGCCGTCGATCGTCCACTGCGCGTTGAAGATCTTGTGGCGGCAGTGCTCGCTGTTCGCCTGCGCGAACATCATCAGCTCGACGTCGGTCGGGTTGCGTTCGAGCTTGCGGAACGCGTCGACCAGGTAGTCGATCTCGTCGTCGGCGAGCGCGAGGCCCAGCTCGACGTTCGCGCGCTCGAGCGCGCCGCGGCCGACGCCCAGCACGTCGACGGTCGCGAGCGGCTTGGCCGGCAGTTCGTCGAACAGGTGCTTCGCGTCGTCGCGCGCGGCGACCACGCTTTCGGTCATCCGGTCATGCAGCGCGGCCGCAACCGCTGCGCGCGCGTCGTCGGACAGCGCCTTCTTGCCGCCGAGCAGGCCCGACTTCAGCGTGACCGTGAATTCGACGCCGCGCTCGATGCGGCGCACCTGCGTGAGGCCGCAGTGCTGCGCGATGTCGGTCGCCTTGCTCGCCCACGGCGAGACCGTGCCGAAGCGCGGCAGCACGACGAAGGTCTCGGCCGTCCCTTTCTCGGCCGCCGGCACGAACGGCGCGCCGTAGTGCATCAGCGCGCCGATGCGCACGCTGTCGTCGGCCGACAGCGGCTCGGCCGCATTGACGAAGTGCAGGAACTGGCCGCGCACCGCGACGATGTTGGCGTCGATTTGCCTGAGCGTGTCGAGCAGACGGGTTTGACGGAAATCGGAGAGGGCCGAAGCGCCGGGAAAACACGAGAAGTGAGCCATGGGCTGGACTGACGTCGATGAGTCGCGCGAGGTGGCGACGTGGGGCGAAAGGAAGGCCGCAATTATACCCGGAAGTCGGTCATCCCAGACCGGCCGATCGGCACCCGTCGTGCACCGCGACGGTGCACCGGCACCCGCCGCACGCGGCCGCACGCCGGGCCGCCTCGCCCGGCCCCGGCAGCCGGCGACCGCACGACGGCGGAATAGGATGGGGTCGCGTGACGTCGGTTTCCGCGATTTTGGCGCTATCATTCCCGGTTCACCGGGCCGGGGCCCGTCAGCGAATCCTCACCGGGCGGCGTGCGCGCCGCCCGTCATCGAAGCAATCCATGGATGTCATCGTCATCGGCGGCGGAATCAGCGGCGTCGCCACCGCCTACCAGCTGCGCGCGGCCGGCCATCGCGTGTGCGTGGTCGAACGCCACGCGACCGTCGCGCAGGGCGCGACCTACGGCGACGGCGGCACGCTGCTGCCGAGCCCGCTCGACGTCTGGTTCGGCCCGACCTTCATGCGCCAGCGCCAGTCGCGCGACACCGGCATCGTCTACAAGCCGGGCTTCAACGGCGGCGTACGCCGCTTCGTCAAGCAGCTCACCGCGCTGCACGAGCCCGATGCATTCACCGCGCAGTACGCACGGCTGCACCCGCTGATCGACGCGTCGCGCGAAACCCTCGCCGATATCGAGGCGCGCTTCGAACTCGAATTCGAGCAGAAACCCGGGATCCTGCACGTCGTGCGCGACCCGCGCGACTGGGAAGCGCTGCAGCCGGCGCTCGACCTGCTGCGCACGCTCGACCAGCCGTACCGCGTGCTGAGCGCCGCAGAATGCGCGGCACTCGAGCCGTCGGTGCCGGCCGAGCCCGGCTTCGCCGGCGGCGTGCTGCTCGAGACCGAGCGCACCGGGAACTGCCCGCTGTTCGCGAAACTGGTCAAGCAGGCGCTCGACGAGCACGGCGTGCAGTTCCGCTTCGGCGCAGACGTCACCGCGATCCGCATCGACACCGGCCGCGCCGCGGTCGAGCTCGCACCGTCGGGCAGCGGACGGCACGCGACGAAGGCGCGCGAGGTCGACGTGATTTCGGCCGACGCGATCGTGGTCGCCGCCGGCGCCGGCAGCCTGACGCTGCTCGAACGGCTCGGATGGCGGCTGCCGCTGCATCCGGTCCGCACCCACACGCTGACCGCGCCGGTCGCGTACGAAGAGCATGCGCCGCACCTGAACGTCGTCGATTCGATCAAGCGGATCTCGATCACCCGCACCCATCAGCGACTGCGCGTGGGCGGCGGCGCGGTGCTGCAGAGCCTCGCCGACACGGCGAAACCGCTATCCGAGCCGCTGTCCGAGGCCGCGCTCGCGCTGCTCGGCCAGGCCGTCCACGACTGGGTGCCGGGCGCGGCGAAGATTTCCGCCGCCCTGTCGTGGCAAGGCATGCAACTGCTGTCGCCGGACGGCCTGCCGGTCGTCGGCCCGACCCCGCATCCGCGCGTATTCGTCAATTTCGGCCACGGCCCGGCCGGTTGGGGCCTCGCGTGCGGGTCTGCTAAAGTGGTGACCGATTACCTCGGCGGCAACACGCAGCAGTGGCCCGCCGACACGCTCTCCGCGCTGAACGCCGCGCGCTTCACGACCTGACCGCCGCGGGCCCGTCCCGGGGCGGCCACCGCCCCGCCGCCATGACCCCGCGATGACGATTGCCCGCCTGCTCCCCGACTCCGCCCCGCTCGCGCTGCTGCGCGTTGCCGACCTGCGCGCGGCCGAAGCCGCCGCGACCGCCGAACTGCCGCCGCACACGCTGATGGGCCGCGCGGGCGCCGCCGCCGCGCGCTGGCTGTCCGAACGGGTCGCCGGCGACGCGCGTCCGGTCTGGTTCGCGGTCGGCCCCGGCAACAACGGCGGCGACGCGCTGGTGGCCGCCGCACAGCTCCAGCAGCTCGGCGTCGCGACACAGGCGTGGCTGCCCGTGCCGGTCAAGCCGGACGACGCGCAATGGGCGCTCGGCCTCGCGCGCGCGGCCGGCGTGCCGCTATCGGCCGACCCGCCCGCATCGCTCGACGGCTATGCGTGGGTCGTCGACGGATTGTTCGGAATCGGCCTCGGTCGCGCACTCGACGGCCGGTTCGCCGCGCAGGCAGCGCGCATCGCCGCGCACGCCCGCAGCGGCGGCCGCGTGCTCGCGCTCGACGTGCCGAGCGGACTGGACAGCGACACGGGCCGGATCGTCGGCGCGGGCGTCGCCGTCGCCGCGACGCATACGCTCACCTTCATCGGCGCGAAGCCGGGCCTTTACACCGGCGACGGCCGCGACCTTGCCGGCGAGATCGACATCGCATCGCTCGACGTCGCGCCGCCCGCCGAGCCGGCCATCGTGCTGAACGAGCCGGCGCGGTTCGCCGCCGCGTTGCCCGCGCGCGCGTTCGCGTCGCACAAGGGCACGTTCGGCAGCCTCGCGGTGCTCGGCGGCGACACCGGCATGTGCGGCGCGCCGATCCTCGCCGCGCGCGCCGCGCTGTTCGCAGGCGCCGGCAAGGTGCACGTCGGCTTTCTCGGCGCCGGCGCGCCGCCGTACGATCCGCCATTCCCCGAGCTGATGCTGCATCCGGCGGACAACCTCGACCTCGATGCGATGTCCGCGATCGCGGCCGGCTGCGGCCTGGGCACACGCGAGGCCGCGGCCACCCTCGTGCGCAGCATGCTTGCGCACGACGCCGCGACGCTGCTCGACGCCGACGCACTCAACCTCGTCGCGACACACGCCGATCTCGCGGCCGCCGTGGCCGCCCGCGGCGCGCGCGGCCATGCATGCGTGCTGACGCCGCATCCGCTCGAGGCAGCCCGACTGCTCGGCAGCGACACCGCGACGGTGCAGCACGATCGGCTGGCCGCGGCACAGGCGCTTGCCGCCCGCTACGCGAGCATCGTCGTGCTGAAGGGCTCGGGCACGGTGATTGCGGCTCCCGACGGCCGCCTGACGATCAACCCGACCGGCAATGCCGCGCTCGCCACCGGCGGCACCGGCGACGTGCTCGGTGGCCTGATCGGCGCGTTGCTCGCGCAGCGTGTCACGCCGTATGAAGCCGCGCTCGCGGGTGTCTACCTGCACGGCCTCGCGGCCGACACGCTGACCGCGAGCGGCACGGGGCCGGCCGGTCTCACCGCGGGCGAACTCGCACCGATGGTGCGCACGCTGATCAATCGCCTTTTTTACCCGTCGCCGCGCGCCGACATATAACGCCGCTATACTGAGTGCCCCGCCGCACGGCGGGCCCGCTCGTCCGCCGGCCTTCCGATCCCGATGCGCCGGCGCGGCATTCCTCCCGATTCACGCTTCACTCGAACCGCCATGACGCTGAATTCGCTCCCCGCCTGGACTGCCCTTCAATCCCACTTCGAACAAATCCGCCATGCACGGCTGCGCGACTGGTTCACGCCGGAAAACGACCGCGCACCGACTCGCGCCGAACGCTTCACGATCCCGGGCGGCGGCCTCGCGGCCGATTTCTCGAAGAACCGCATCAACGACGAAACGCTGCGCCTGCTCGTGCAGTTGGCCCGCGAAGCGGGCGTCGAAGCGCGCCGCGACGCGATGTTCGCCGGCGAGATCGTCAACCCGACCGAAGGCCGCGCCGCGCTGCACACGGCACTGCGCGCGACCGACCCGCATGCGCCGTTCCATCCGCAGGTCAGCGCCGAGCGCGCCAAGATGGCGAGCTTCGCGCGCGCCGTGCGCGACGGCGCGTGGACGGGCTACACCGGCAAGCGCATCCGCCACGTGATCAACATCGGCATCGGCGGCTCGGATCTCGGGCCGAAGATGGTCACGCACGCGCTGCACCATGTCGCGACGCCGGACATCTCGACTCACTTCGTGTCGAACGTCGACGGCGCCGATCTCGCGCGCGTGCTCGAACAGGTCGACCCGGAAGAAACGCTTGCGATCATCGTGTCGAAGACGTTCACGACGCTCGAGACGATGACGAATGCACGCTCGCTGCGCGACTGGTTCATCGCGCGCGGCTGCCCCGAGGACGCGCTCGCGAAGCACTTCGTCGGCGTGTCGGCGAACCCGGCCGAAGTCGTGAAGTTCGGCATCTCCGCCGACAACGTGTTCGAAATGTGGGACTGGGTCGGCGGCCGCTATTCGCTGTGGTCGGCGGTCGGCCTGTCGATCATGATCGCGATCGGGCCCGAGCAGTTCGACGAACTGCTCGCCGGCGCGAACGACATGGACCGCCATTTCCGCGAAGCGCCGCTCGAGCGCAACCTGCCGGTGCTGCTCGGCCTGATCGGCATCTGGTACCGCAACTTCTTCGGCTCGCAAAGCTACCTCGTCGCGCCGTATTCGGAAGCCCTGCACTACCTGCCGTCGTATCTGCAGCAGCTCGAGATGGAAAGCAACGGCAAGTCAGCGCGCCTGGACGGTACGTTCGTCGACTACCCGACGTCGGCCGTCACGTGGGGCGAGCCGGGCACCAACGGCCAGCACGCGTTTTTCCAGATGCTGCACCAGGGCCCGACGATCGTGCCGATCGACTTCGTCGCGGTGCTGACGCCAGAGCATCCGCTCGCGAGCCATCATCCGAAGCTGCTCGCGAACTGCTTCGCGCAGAGTGAAGCATTGATGCTCGGCCGCACGCTCGACGAAGCGCGCAAGGTCGCCGGCCCCGGCAAGGAAGCGCTCGCGCCGCACCTGACCTTCCCCGGCAATCGCCCGACGACGACGCTGCTCGTCGATGCGCTGACGCCGCGCACGCTCGGCGCGCTGATCGCACTCTACGAGCACAAGGTGCTGGTGCAGGCGACGGTGTGGGACATCAATCCGTTCGACCAGTGGGGCGTCGAGCTCGGCAAGATTCTCGGCAAGGTCGTCGAAGCCGACCTGTCGGCCGAGTCGGTCGATCCCGCGAAGCACGATTCGTCGACCACCGCGCTGATCGAACGCGCGCGCGCAGCACTCAAGCGCTGACGCGACAGCGTCATGCGCATGCCGGACGCACAGGGCGATCGACCTTGCGCGTCCGGCAAGAAAATTCAGCGTCGCGCTACATCGCGTGCGGTGCGACGATGCGTCCGGCGTCGATCGTCACCGTCGTCGCGCAGCGCCGCGCGAGTTCGGCATCATGCGTGACGAGCACGAGCGTCGCGCCGTGCGTGCGATTCAACTCGAACATCAGGTCGATGACCGCATGGCCCGTGGCTGCGTCGAGGCTGCCGGTCGGCTCATCGGCGAACAGGATCGCCGGGTGCGTGACGAATGCACGCGCGAGCGCGACACGCTGCTGCTCACCACCCGACAGCAGCTTCGGATAATGCGCGGTGCGCTCGCCGAGACCGACCTGCACGAGCAGCGCGCGGGCACGATCGGCCGCGTCACGCGCACTGATGCCGCCCTGCAGCTCGAGCGGCAACATCACGTTTTCAAGCGCCGTCAGATGCGGCATCAACTGGAACGACTGGAACACGAACCCGACCGCGCCGTTGCGCAGCGCGGCGCGCTCGTCCTCGTCGAGCTGATCCAGCGCGCGGCCGAGCAAGCGAACCGTACCGCTCGTCGCGCTGTCCAACCCGGCAAGCAGGCCGAGCAACGTCGATTTGCCCGACCCCGATGCACCGACGATCGCGAGGCTGCTGCCGGGCTGCACGGCGAGCGTGATGCCGTCGAGGATCGTCAGCTCGCCGGTTGCATCGGCGACCCGCTTGCACACGTCATGGACTTCGATGATCGGATCGGTAATCTTGAACATGGACACGACATTCCGCTGGAGAAGACGCGCGGCGCTCGCCGCGCTGCTGGGTACCCTGGTCGCATCAACCGTGCCCGCACGCGCTGCGACGGCTGCGACCCCGACATCGGGCCAGCCCGCGCTCGTCGTGCTCGGCGACAGCCTGTCAGCCGAATACGGGCTGCCGCGCGACACCGGCTGGGTTGCGCTGCTGCGGCAACGGCTCGCAACCGAGCGAATCGATTATAGCGTCGCGAACGCGAGCGTCAGCGGCGACACCACGAGCGGCGGCCGCGCGCGGCTGCCCGCGGTGCTGCAGCGGCTCAAGCCGTCGATCGTCGTCGTCGAGCTCGGCGCAAACGATGCGCTGCGCGGCGTGCCGCTCGCGACGACCGAGCAGAACCTGCGCGACATCATCGCCGATGCGCGTCAGGCACGAGCGAAGGTCGTGCTGGTCGGCATGTACGTGCCGCCCAACTACGGCCCCGACTACACGCAAAAATTCCACGCGGTCTATACGCGGCTCTCCAAGGAGCTCGGCGTACCACTCGTGCCGTTCCTGCTGGCCGGGATCGAAAACAAGCCGGAGATGTTCCAGTCCGACCAGATGCATCCCGCGCAGCAGGCGCAGGGCATCCTGCTCGATAACGTGTGGCCGGCGCTGAAGCCGCTGCTCGGCAGGCCGCGCGGCTGACGACTCGCCCCGCGCCGGAAAGCAAAAAGCCCCGCTCGAAGCGGGGCTTTTCGTTGTTGCGTGCGAAACCGTGAACGGCGCTTAGTTGCCGCCGTCCTGCGACTGGCTCGGTGCCGTTCCGTACAGCTTCACCTTCGAGCGATCGCGCAGCGCGGTGAGATACGCTTCGCCTTCGCTTTGGGCTTCGACCTGCGCCATCTGCTGCTGCGCGGCCGCGAGCTGCTGCGGATCGACCGCCGAACCCGCGATCACCGCGTTCACGCGATAGATCGCGTAGCCGTCCGCACCGAGATCGACACCGACGTAGGCCGGCAGCGTCTTTGCATCGACCTTGTAGACGGCGCTCAGCGCCGCCGGCGTCAGGCCCTGCGATTGCGTGCGCGACACCTTCTGCGCCGCCGTGAAGCCATCGGCCGACTTCGACTTCTGCAGCTCGGCCAGCTTCGCCGCTCCGTCCTTCTTCGCGAGTTCCGCGGCCTGCTCGGCGACGACCTTCTGACGCACGACGTCCTTGATCGCGTCGAGCGCCGGCACGGCAGCCGACTTGTGGTCGGTGACGCGCGCCGAGATCAGCGTGTTGTTGCCCACGTCGATCGCCTGCGTGTTGTTCTGGCTCTTCACCGAGTCGTTCGCGAACACGGCGGCAAGGAACTTCGGATTGTTCAACGGGCTCGTCGGCGGCAGCTGCGGGTTCGGCGTCGGCATGACGCTGGCCGTCTGGATCGTCAGCTTGTACTTGTCGGCGGCCGGCTGCAGCGTCTTCGCCTTTTCGTAGACGGTCGACGTGAAGCCTTCCGCGTTGTCCGAGAACGCCTTCGCTGCGTACTGCTGCTTCAGCTCGACTGCGATCTGGT
Organism: Burkholderia cepacia GG4; assembly: GCF_000292915.1. NCBI lineage: Bacteria > Pseudomonadati > Pseudomonadota > Betaproteobacteria > Burkholderiales > Burkholderiaceae > Burkholderia > Burkholderia cepacia. The sequence goes on along the minus strand of NC_018513.1, from coordinate 1,638,834 downwards.
CCTTCACGTCCGCGAACGACTTGATCACCGACGGCTTCACTTCGGTCGCCTTCAGGATGTGGAAGCCGAGATCCGATTGCACGATACCGCTCACGTCGCCCTGCTTCAGCGCGAATGCGGCGTCGTCGAATGCCTTGCCGCCCGCCGTCGAGCCGCGCGTGATGAAGCCGAGGTCGCCGCCCTTCGCTGCCGACGGCGCGTCCTGCGAGCTCTTCTGCGCGATCTGCGCGAACTGGTCCGGATGCGCCTTCACGTCGGCCAGCAGTTGCTCGGCCTTCGCCTTCGCGGCCGCTTTGTCGGCCGCGCTTGCATTGCTCGCCGCGGCGATGAAGATGTGGCTCACGCGCACCTGCGCTTCCGAGCGGAAGTGCGTCGGGTTGTCGTCGTAGAACTTCTTGATGTCCGCATCGGTCGGCTGTGCGCTCGCGGCGGCCGCCGCCGGCGAATAGACGAGATACTGGATCGTCGCGGTCTCCGGCGTCGCGAAGCTCTGCTTGTGCGCGTCGTAGTACGCGGCGAGCTGCGCGTCGGTCGGCTGCACCTTCGCGGCATAGTCGCCCGTCTTCAGCACGAGCGCCTGCACTTCACGCTGCTGCGCGGCCAGCCCCGACAGACGTTCCGCGAGGCTCTTCGGCGTAAACGCGCTCGACACGATGCTTGCCGGAATCTGCTGCAGCGCGAGGCTGTAGCGCACGCGCTCCTGGTACTGCTCGGGCGTCATCCCCTGGAACGACAGCAGCTGCGCATAGCGTTCGACGTCGATCGAACCGTCGGGCTTCTTCAGCGACGCGATCATCGGGTCGCTCATCAGCGCGTCGCGCACTGCGTTGTCGGACGCGGTCAGGTGCAGACGCTGCGTCTCGTCGGCCAGCACGCGTTGCTGGATCAGGCCATCGAGCACCTGCTTGCGATGGTCGGGCGTGTCGAACGCCTTGATGTCGAACTGCCCGCCAAGCGCCTGGCGCGCCTGGTCGATCTGCTGGCGGAACGCGCCGTCGAATTCGACCCGCGTGATCTTGTGCCCGTTGATCGCCGCGACGTTCGCACTGTCGTCGAAGAAGCCGCGGAAACCTTGGATCCCGACGAAACCCAGCCCCGGCAATACGATCAGGAGCAGGAGCGCCATCATCAGGCGCTGGTGATTACGGAAGAAATCGAGCATGCGTGACGGGAAAATTGGACAAAACGACCGATATTACAACATACGGGGTGGGACGGGAAAAAAGCAGGCGCGCAACGAGCGGTCGCAACCGGCGACGCAAATGAAAAAGCCCGCACAAGGCGGGCTTTCTCATTTTCTGGCGGAGCGGACGGGACTCGCCTACATCCTGCAGGCCGCGGCTGCGCTTGCAAGCGCAGCCCTTCGCGTCCCGCCGGAAGCCGCGCAGGCGGCTTCCTCCGCGCCGCAGTCACGCGCCCGCAAGCGGGCGCGATCAACGATACAAATGAAAAAGCCCGCACAAGGCGGGCTTTTTCATTTTTTTGGCGGAGCGGACGGGACTCGAACCCGCGACCCCCGGCGTGACAGGCCGGTATTCTAACCGACTGAACTACCGCTCCTTGGTCTGGCTGAATCAGGAAACTGGTGGGTGCTGAGGGGTTCGAACCCCCGACCTACGCCTTGTAAGGGCGCCGCTCTACCAGCTGAGCTAAGCACCCGTTTCCGATTCGTTCTGGCTGCGATCTGCGTTTCGGCATCAACAACCAGCGAGCCCGCAAGTTTAATTCATCCCCGATCATTTTGCAAAGCCCTGGCGCGAATATTTTTAACGCTCGCGCGCACGATTCCGATACGCATAAAAAAACCCGCGGCTACGCCGCGGGTTTCGTGAACAACCGTCAGGAAGAACGGTGTCGCGATGCTTAGTGCTTGACGAATTCCGTCGAGCCGGCATCCTTCGCCGCATCGGCGACCGGTGCCGCCGCCTTCGCCTCTTCTTCCGGCGGCAGCGGGGTCGGCGAACGCTCGAGCGCGAGTTCCAGCACCTTGTCGATCCAGCGGACCGGCACGATCTCGATCGCGTTCTTCACGTTGTCCGGAATCTCGGCGAGATCCTTCACGTTCTCTTCCGGGATCAGCACGAGCTTGATGCCGCCGCGATGCGCTGCGAGCAGCTTTTCCTTCAGCCCGCCGATCGGCAGCACTTCGCCACGCAGCGTGATCTCGCCCGTCATCGCGACATCGGCACGCACCGGGATACCCGTCAGCACCGATACCAGCGCGGTCGTCATCGCACCGCCGGCGGACGGACCGTCCTTCGGCGTCGCGCCTTCCGGCACGTGGATGTGGATATCCTGCTTCTCGAACGCTTCGTCCTTGATACCCAGACGGCGCGAACGCGAACGCACGACCGAACGCGCAGCTTCGACCGACTCCTTCATCACGTCGCCGAGCGAACCCGTACGAATTACATTGCCCTTGCCCGGCATCACCGCGGCTTCGATCGTCAGCAGGTCGCCGCCGACTTCCGTCCACGCGAGGCCCGTCACCTGACCGACCTGGTTTTCCTTCGCCGCGAGGCCGAAGTCGTACTTGCGCACGCCGAGGAACGTATCGAGGTTCTCGCCATCGACCTTGATCGCGCCCGATGCCTTCTTCAGCAGCAGCATCTTCACGACCTTGCGGCAGATCTTCGACACTTCCCGCTCGAGCGAACGCACACCGGCTTCGCGCGTGTAGTAGCGGATGATGTCGCGGATCGCCTGCTCGGTGACTTCGATCTCGCCTTCCTTCAGACCGTTGTTCTTCTTCTGCTTCGGCAGCAGGTAACGCTGGGCGATGCTGACCTTCTCGTCTTCCGTGTAACCCGACAGACGGATCACTTCCATCCGGTCGAGCAGCGGCGGCGGGATGTTCAGCGAGTTCGACGTCGCGACGAACATCACGTCCGACAGGTCGAAGTCGACTTCGATGTAGTGGTCGGCGAACGTGTGGTTCTGTTCCGGATCGAGCACTTCGAGCAGCGCCGACGACGGATCGCCGCGGAAATCCATGCCCATCTTGTCGACTTCGTCGAGCAGGAAGAGCGGATTGCGCACGCCGACCTTCGTGAGGCTTTGCAGGATCTTGCCCGGCATCGAGCCGATGTACGTACGGCGGTGGCCGCGGATCTCGGCTTCGTCACGCACGCCGCCCAGCGCCATGCGCACGAACTTGCGGTTCGTCGCACGGGCGATCGACTGGCCGAGCGAGGTCTTGCCGACGCCCGGGGGCCCGACGAGGCACAGGATCGGCGCCTTGACCTTGTCCACGCGCTGTTGCACCGCGAGATACTCGAGGATCCGTTCCTTCACCTTTTCGAGGCCGAAGTGATCCTCGTCGAGCACCTGTTCGGCGTTCGACAGATCGTTGTTGACCTTGCTCTTCTTGCGCCACGGCAGGCCGATCAGCGTGTCGATGTAGTTGCGCACGACGGTCGCTTCCGCCGACATCGGCGACATCAGCTTCAGCTTCTTGAGCTCGGCATCGGCCTTCTTCTTCGCGTCCTTCGGCATGCGCGCGGCGTTGATGCGCTTCTCGAGTTCCTCGAGATCCGCACCCTCTTCGCCTTCGCCCAGTTCCTTCTGGATCGCCTTGACCTGTTCGTTCAGGTAGTACTCGCGCTGGCTCTTTTCCATCTGGCGCTTCACGCGCCCGCGGATGCGCTTTTCGACCTGCAGGATGTCGATCTCGGCTTCGAGCTGCGCGAGCAGGTGCTCGAGGCGCTCGATGACCGGGAACATCTCGAGGATGTGCTGCTTCTGGTCGAGCTTCAGCGGCAGACGCTCGGCGATCATGTCGGCGAGGCGACCGGCTTCATCGATGCCCGACAGCGACGTGAGGATCTCCGGCGGGATCTTCTTGTTCAGCTTCACGTACTGGTCGAACTGCGACACGATGGCGCGGCGCAGCGCTTCCGTTTCCGCGCTGTCGGCGTGATCGGGCTCGAGCGGCATCACTTCGCAGGAGAATTGCGTCTCCTGCTCTTCGATCGACAATGCCTTCGCACGCTGGAGGCCCTCGACGAGCACCTTCACGGTGCCGTCCGGCAGCTTCAGCATCTGCAGGATATTGGCGATACAACCGACCTCGTACATGTCCTTTTCGGTCGGTTCGTCCTTGGCTGCAGTTTTCTGGGCGACGAGCATGATGTGCTTGCCGCCTTCCATCGCTGCTTCGAGGGCCTTGATCGATTTCGGCCGGCCTACGAAGAGCGGAATGACCATGTGCGGGAAAACGACGACGTCCCGCAGCGGCAGCAGCGGGAGCGTGATGCGTTCCGGCGGGAGAAGTTGGGTGCCTGACATTTCATTTCCCCATGAGTGGAATCAATTGTTCGGTAATTGAGGCCGCCACAACGAATTGCAAGCCTTCAAGTGCGGGAAATATTCGGTAAGAAAGTAACCACCGCGTTTCGAGTCAGAGTTACCCACAAGATAAACGAAAAAAAGCCGCCCACGGTCTCATGAACGGCCTTTTTCGCAGAACATCGTCGGCAAGCCGGTCAGTTCGAACCCGCCACCTTCGGCGCGTCCTCATAGATCAGCAGGGGCTTGCCGTCGCCATCGATGACGTTCTCGTCGATGATGACCTTGCTGACCCCTTTCATCGCCGGCAGCTCGTACATCACGTCGAGCAGCGCCTGTTCGATGATCGAACGCAAACCGCGCGCGCCGGTCTTGCGGCGGATCGCCTTGCGGGCGACTGCCTGCAACGCGCCCGGCCGGATTTCCAGCTCGACGCGCTCCATCGCGAACAGCTTGTGATACTGCTTGACGAGCGCGTTCTTCGGCTCGACGAGGATCTTCATCAGTGCGGCTTCATCGAGCTTGCCGAGCGTCGCGACCACCGGCAGACGGCCGATCAATTCGGGGATCAGACCGAATTTGATCAAGTCTTCCGGTTCCGTTTCGCGCAGCACTTCGCCCGCGTCGCGTTCCTGCTTGCTCTTGACCGTCGCGCCGAAGCCGATGCCGGTTTTTTCGGTGCGGTCGGTGATCACCTTCTCGAGACCGTCGAACGCGCCGCCGCAAATGAACAGGATGTTGGTCGTGTCGACCTGGATGAAATCCTGGTTCGGGTGCTTGCGGCCACCCTGCGGCGGCACCGACGCCATCGTGCCTTCGACGAGCTTCAGCAGTGCCTGCTGGACGCCCTCGCCCGACACGTCGCGCGTGATCGACGGGTTGTCCGACTTGCGGCTGATCTTGTCGATTTCGTCGATGTAGACGATCCCGCGCTGAGCCTTGTCGACCTCGTAGTTGCAGTTCTGCAACAGCTTCTGGATGATGTTCTCGACGTCCTCGCCGACGTAGCCGGCTTCGGTCAGCGTCGTCGCATCGGCGATCACGAACGGCACGTTCAGCAACCGCGCGAGCGTCTGCGCAAGCAGCGTCTTGCCGGAGCCCGTCGGGCCGATCAGCAGGATGTTGCTCTTCGACAGCTCGACGTCGTCCTTCTTGTCGAGGTGCTTCAAGCGCTTGTAGTGGTTGTACACGGCCACCGCGAGGATCTTCTTCGCGCGCTCCTGGCCGATCACGTACTGATCGAGGATGTCGCGAATTTCCTGCGGGCTCGGCAGATCCGACCGGGACAGGCTGGCCTCGACGCCGGCGGCAGCCGCCTCGTCGCGAATGATCTCGTTGCAGAGGTCGATGCACTCATCGCAGATGAATACCGACGGGCCCGCGATGAGTTTCTTCACCTCATGCTGGCTCTTCCCGCAAAACGAGCAATACAACAGCTTCTCGCTGTTCGAACCTTTTTTGTCCGCCATGAATGTAGAGCCTCCGGACAGGTAGATGACATGATACGCCGAATGCTCCGAACGCCGCGCCTAGGGCGCGACCGGAGCCGGCTGGATGCGCTTGCCGCAGATGCTCAAGGCACTCGGGACGTGGCCGGGGCGCCGCGCAAATCGGGGCGGCACCCCACTTAAACTTACGGGCGCTTCAACAGCACCTGATCGATCAGCCCGTACGCCTTCGCGTCCTCGCTCGACATGAAGTTATCACGGTCGGTGTCGCGCGCGATGCGCTCGACGTCCTGGCCCGTGTGCTGCGCGAGCAGGTTGTTCAGCCGCTCCTTCAGGTAGAGGATTTCGCGCGCCTGGATCTCGATGTCGGAAGCCTGGCCGCGTGCGCCGCCGAGCGGCTGGTGAATCATCACGCGCGAGTTCGGCAGCGCGAAGCGCTTGCCCTTCGCACCCGATGCGAGCAGGAACGCGCCCATGCTGGCCGCGAGGCCCATGCAGAGGGTCGATACGTCCGGCTTGATGAACTGCATCGTGTCGTAGATCGCCATGCCGGCCGACACCGAGCCGCCCGGGCTGTTGATGTAGAGGCTGATGTCCTTGTCGGGATTCTCGCTCTCGAGGAACAGCAGTTGCGCGACCACGAGGTTGGCGGTCTGGTCGTTCACTTCGCCGACCATGAACACCAGGCGCTCCTTCAGGAGACGCGAATAGATATCGTACGAACGCTCGCCGCGGCCGCTCGTTTCGACGACGATCGGCACCAGCCCCAGCGCTTGCGCCTCGAAACCCTGCGGCGCGTTCGAAGCAAGCATGTCCAGCAATTCAGCGCGAGTGATCATTCAATGAACCTTGTTCGAATGGAAAATTGAACGGAGGGAAGCCGCCCGCTCAATCGCCATATTAATGGCAACCGTGCGCTTGACGTAAAAACGGCGTGCGGGCCGTCGCTCCGACAGCCGGCACGCCGCTAGAGCGACACTTACGCTTGCGCCGATGCGCTCGCGAGTGCCTCGAAGCTCACTTCCTTGTCCGTCACCTTTGCCTTGCCCAGCACGAAGTCGACGACGTTGCTTTCAACGACGAACGCTTCCATCTCGGCGAGGCGCTGCTGGTTGGAATAATACCAGCGGACCACTTCCTTCGGGTCTTCGTAGCTCTTCGCGAACTCGTCGACTTCCGCGCGGATCTGCTCCGGCTTCGCTTCGAGGCTGTTCGACTTCACGAGCTCGGCCAGCACGAGGCCCAGCTTCACGCGACGCTCTGCCTGCTCGGCGAACATCTCGGCCGGGATCGGTGCGTCCTTCGCGTTCGGCACGCCGCGCTGCGCCAGATCCTGGCGAGCCATTTCGACGAGGCGTTGCTGGTCCTGCTCGATCAGCGCCTTCGGCACGTCGAGTTCGGAAATCTTCAGCAGCGCGTCCATCACCTGGTTCTTGACGATCGACTGCGTGCGACGCTTCGCTTCGCGCTCGAGGTTGTCCTTGATCTCGCCGCGCATCTTCGTCAGGTCGCCGTCTTCGATGCCGAGCGACTTCGCGAATTCGCCGTCGATTTCCGGCAGGTGCGGCCACTCGATCTTCTTCATCGTGACCGTGAATTGCGCCGTCTTGCCCGCCACGTCCTTGCCGTGGTAGTCATCCGGGAACTTCAGGTCGAACGTGCGTGCTTCGCCGGCCTTCAGGCCGAGTGCTGCCGTTTCGAATTCCGGCAGCATGCGGCCTTCGCCGAGCACGAACGGGAAGTCTTCGGCCGTGCCGCCCTGGAACGCGACGTCGTCGATCTTGCCGACGAAGTCGACCGTCACGCGGTCGCCGTTCTTCGCTGCGGTGTCCGCGCCGCCGTCGCCGTGTTCGCCGGCTTCGCCGCGTGCGTGGAAGTGCACGCGCTGCTTGCGCAGGATGTCCAGCGTGCGATCGATTTCGGCGTCGCCGATCGACGTCGTCGAGCGCTCGACTTCAGCCGTCGCCAGATCGCCGATCTTCACTTCCGGGTAGACCTCGAACGTCGCGTCGAACGCGTACGCATCTTCTGCCTGCTCCTGCTTCGGCTCGAAGCTCGGCTGGCCGGCCACGCGCAGGTTTTCCGCGCGGCTGATCGTGAAGAATTCCTGGCCGATCTTGTCGCTCAGCACTTCCGCTTCGACCTGACCCGAGTACTGCTGGGCGACCATCTTCAGCGGCACCTTGCCCGGGCGGAAACCCGGCATGCGAACGTTCTTCGCGAGTTTCTGGATACGGGCGTCGATTTCCTTCTGCACGGTGTCTTTCGGCAGGGAAATCGTCACGCGGCGTTCAAGCTTGCCGAGGTTCTCAACAACGTTAGCCATGGCTTCAATCGTCCTAAAATTATTCGAGCGAATCGGGTTTTCCTTGCCGTGCCTGCCTGCGGCGTGAGTTGCGTCGCATGAGTTGCGTCGGATCCACACGCCGCGCCGGAGCGCCACGCCATCCCTGCACGCGCCGGATGGCTAGCGCAAGCGGCTCGGAGCACGGCTTTGGCCGGAAGAATCGACTATTCTAGCAAACAATCTTCCTGATACCGCCAGATCGGCGCGACATAGGTGCCCACCCGCCGTACCCGCCCGCTCCCCTGCAGGGTTGTGGACGCGGATCGTCGCTATGCCGAACGCCGTATCCACCACGGGGCCACCATCCTGTAAGCTGCAATTGAGGTGCGCCGCGGTCGCGGCCCCGATTCCTCACACCAATTACGCCTTCCGGAGACACCATGCCGCAACCCCCGTCCGCGCCTGTCGTCGTCATCGCGCCCGATTCGTTCAAAGGCTCGCTTTCCGCCGAGCAGGTCGCGGACGCGATCGCCACCGGCATCCGCCGTGCCCGGCCCGATGCGGTCGTGCGCTGCTGCCCGATGGCCGACGGCGGTGAGGGCACGCTCGACGCGATGCTGGCGGGCGGCGGCACGCGGCGCGCGCTGCGGGTCGCCGGCGCGTCGCTCGCGGCCCGCGACGCGGCAGTCGGCGTGATCGACGCGCGCACCGCGATCGTCGAGACGGCCGAGATCGTCGGCATCACCGACGCCGTCGGCATGAGCGTGCCGGTCGATGCGCGCAGCACGCGCGGGATGGGCGAAGCGATCCGCACGCTGCTCGACGAAGGCGTACGCCGCTTCTTCGTCGCGCTCGGCGGCAGCAGCACCAACGACGCGGGCGCCGGGCTGCTCGCGGGCCTCGGCCTGCAGTGCTTCGACGCGGCCGGCCAGCCGGTCGAACCCGTCCCGGCGCGACTCGCCGACATCGCGCGAATCGACGCGTCGGGGCTCGACGCGCGCCTGAAGGAAGCCGAATTCATCGGCATGTCCGACGTCGACAACCCGCTCACGGGCCCGCATGGCGCGACCGCGGTGTTCGGCCCGCAAAAGGGTGTGACGCCCGAGCAGGTCGCCACCCTCGATGCCGCACTCGCCGGCTTCGCCGACCTGCTCGAGGCAGCGCTCGACCGCCGGAGCCGCGACCTGCCGGGTGCCGGCGCCGCGGGCGGCCTCGGTTTCGCGCTGCACATGCTGGGCGCGCAGTTCGAAGCCGGCGCGGAAGTCGTCGCACGACAGGTCGGGCTCGATGCGGCGCTCGCCGGCGCCGACTGGCTGATCACCGGCGAAGGCCGTTCCGACGTGCAGACGCTGCACGGCAAGGCGCCGTTCATCGCCTGCCGTCATGCACGGGTCGCCGGCGTGCCCGCGTCGCTGCTGTCGGGCGCGGTCGACCCGGCCGCGCTGCCGCGCCTGGCCGAACACTTTTCCGGCTGCTTCTCGCCCGCGCCCGGTCCGATCACGCTCGACGTCGCGATCCGCGACGCGGCCAACCTGCTCGCAAACGAGGCCGAGCAGTTGACACGGCTGAAGTACGGCGCACACTGACCGTTGACCCGAGCGCGCGATACAGGAACAATCGGGCCCGCCCTTTTTTTTCAGGATTCGACATGAAAGGCCGTCAAGCCGGGCTCGATCAGTTTCTGACCTATCGCCTCCATGCGCTCACGAAGCGATCCGACCGCGGGATCGCCGAGGTGTACCGGCACAAGCTGGACATCTCGCTGCCCGAGGCGCGCGTGATCGCCGCCGTCGGCGCCTTCGGTCCGTTTTCGATCATGGATCTCGCGCGCCACACCAATCTCGACAAGAGCCAGGCGAGCCGCGCGGCGGAAGCGCTGCTGCGCCAGGGGCTGCTCGAGCGCAGCGCGAGCGAGGAAGACGGCCGAATCGTGCTGATCGCACTGACCACCGACGGCCGCGCGCTGCATCGCAAGATCATGCCGATCGTGCGCAAGTGGAATGAAGGCCTGCTCGCGTGCCTGTCCGACAGCGAGCGCCAGACGTTCGAGCGACTGCTCGACAAGGTGGTCGCGACCGCCGCCGAACGGGACGACTGAGTCGCGGCGCGAGGCCAATCCCGCACCGCGCCCGCATCGTGACGGCCGCACCAACCCATCACCAGCGATCCGGCGCGCCCGGTTTTATTCCGACGAATTCGGCGGGCCGCCCGGGTTGCGCGAGTGCCGGGGCTGCGCGCCGGATTACCCCCCGCCGGGCACGCACCGGGCGACTTCCCGTCGCACTTCATCACACTGCGCGTGCCCGCACACCGTTGCGCTATAACCCGCTGTTCGCCGCGCGCTGACGCAGCAACCCGAGCACCGCGTCGCAATACGGCGTCGGCACGTCGAGCTTGCGGCCCAGTTCCGGAAACACGCCGAGGATCGGCCCGGTCTCGAGCGGTCGCCCGGCCTCGAAATCCTGCAGCATCGATGTCTTGAACGCGCCGAGCCTGCGCGTGACCGCGATCCGCTCCGGCCCGCTCATCCCGGTGTACAGGCCGAGCTTCGCGCCGATCGCGGCAGCCTCCTCCATCATCCGCAACGCGAGATCCTGCGTGAACGGATCGTCGAGCAGTTGCTCGGCGGTCGAGCCCGTCAGCGCGCTCAGCGGATTCATGTTCATGTTGCCCCACAGCTTCGCCCATATCTCGGTGCGGATCGCCGGCGTCGACTCGACGTCGAAGCCGCCCGCGGCGAGCGCTGCCGCGAACCGCGCGGTCGGCGCGTCGAGCCGCGGATCGGGCGAGCCGATGATCAGCCGATTGCCGCGTCCGCGGCGCACGATACCCGGCGCGTCGGTGCTCGACGACAGGTGCACGACGCAGCCGATCGCCTGCGCGGGCGGCAGCGCCGCCGACACCGCGCCGGCCGGATCGACCGCGTCGAGCGGCACGCCGTCGATCGGCCCCGCGAGCCCGTGCGTGAACCACCACGGCAGCCCGTTCATCGCGGCGACGATCACCGTGTCGGGCCCGACCAGCGGCGCGATGCGCGCGGCCAGCGCCGGCAACGCCTGTGCCTTCAGCGCGATCACCACGTAGTCCTGCACGCCGAGCGCGGCTGCGTCGTCGCTCGCACGCACCGGCACCGACGACACGGCGCCCGTCTCGTCGATCACGCGCACGCCGTGCGCGTTCAGCGCGTCGAGGGTCACGCCGCGCGCGTATGCGCTCACGGTCATGCCGGCGCGCGACAGCGCGGCCGCGAGCAACCCGCCGATCGCGCCGACGCCGACCACCGCCGCGCGCACCGACCCTGAATTCGTGTCGTTCATGATGGGATTCCGTCTGCTGGGAGCTGACGAGCATAACGCTCAATGGTTGCGGACACAACCATGTGTGCGAGCGCCCGCGGCACGTGCGCGCATGAGCGATTCAACGCGGCGCACCGCTCGCCTCTGCCGGCTCGTCGTCGGACGCGCTGCCCGTCGCACCCAGCACGCCGGCAATCTGGCTCTTGTCATGCATGCCGAGCTTGCGGTACGCGCAGCGCAGGTAGTGGCGCACCGTCGTCGGCGAAATCGCCATCTGCTGCGCGACCTCCTTGTGCGAACGCCCGGCGCCGTAAAAGCGGATCGCTGCCAGCTCGCGCGGGCTCAGCCGGTCGAGCAGCGAGCGCGGCCGCGCCTCGATCTGGAACAACCCCGCGACGGGCACGCACTGGATGCGCAACGCATCGCCGATGAACGGCTGGCCCGCCTGGCGCCGCACATGCGCGACCAGCGGCGCCGGCACGCGCGGGCCCGTCCACGCCGGCCATTCGGTCCGCAGCACGTCGTCGAAGCCGTGATCGGCGTGATGCAGCACGCCGAAGTTGTCGCACAGCGCACGCGCCGCCGGCGCCACCGCATCGCCGCGCTCGCGCGTGAGCTGCGCGGCGCGATTAATCGTGAGCGCGGCCGCGAGATGCGGAATCACTTCCTCGAAGCGGCTCGCGTCGTCGTCGCTGAACGGGCGATTCAGGCCCTGGCGGTAGATCGACATGAACGTCGTCAGCCCGAAGCGGCGATCGAGCGTGCACACGCACATCAACTGCGCCAGCCCGTACTTCACGCACCAGTCGCGAAACCGCGCGTCGAACCCCGGTTCGACGACCGACAGTCGGACCGCGCGGCCGTGCGCGCCGAGCAGCGTGCGATGCGCGAGCGGATCGCAGTCGCGCACGCGTTTCCAGTCGCCGAAAAACGCATGCGGGAGACGGTACAGGAAACTGTTGTGCATCACCGGGCCGGTCGCCGCGTGCGTCGCGACGCCGGTCCATGCGGCGTCGAACGGGATGAGCGCCTGCAGCAGCGAAAAAAAACGGCCCTCGAACTCACCGATGCCCGACTGCGCGGCCACCGCATACAGATCGAGCAACATCAGGCCGAGTTCGCGCCGCGATGCGTCACCGCGCGTGACGCCGTCGAAATCGGCACGGCGGGGCGGCAGCGGCCGCCATGCGGATTCGTCGAGCACGATCGCGGCCGGCACGTCGCGCAGCGCGTCGAGATCCTGCCCGATATCCGTCGTGATCCTCACCTTCCGCTCCCCTGCCCGATCGGGCCGCTGATGCGCGCAACGCAGACCGGCCGATTATAGCGACCGGCATTTTTGGCGGGTCCCGCTACCGGACCCCGCGGCAACCCCATCCATTTGAACGGTGCGCGACGCGTTGCTGCTGCGCAGCACGCCGCGCTGCGGCGTGGCGGCACGTCCATGCCGCTCACCGCGGGTTTTCCATACCGTTCATCTGCACGACTGTTCGGCGGCTTTCCCGCTACGGACACTGCGTCGCGACAACACCAACGACAAACCGATGCAGGACGGTATGGAGAACCCGACGTGACGAAACCCCGCTTGATCCGTGCGGCCGCGGCCGCCGCGACGCTCGCCGCGTGCAGCGCTGCCGCGCACGCGCAATCGACGCTCACGCTGTACGGCGCGCTCGACGCCGGCGTGCAGTATCTGACGCATGCCGACGGACGGCACGCGGCCGTGCAGTTGCAGAACTACGGCATCCTGCCGTCGCAGATCGGCCTCAAGGGTCACGAGGATCTCGGCGGCGGCTGGCGCGCGCTGTTCAGGCTCGAACAGGGCCTCAACGTCAACGACGGCACCGCGACCGTCCCCGGCTTTGCATTCTTCCGCGGCGCGTACGTGGGTGTCGCGGGCCCGGTCGGCACCGTCACGCTCGGCCGGCAGTTCAGCGTGCTGTTCGACAAGACGCTGTTCTACGACCCGCTGTGGTACGCGTCGTACAGCGGCCAGGGCGTGATCGTGCCGATCACGGCGAACTTCATCGACCACTCGGTCAAGTACCAGTCGCCGACGTTCGCCGGCTTCGACGTCGAGGCGCTCGCCGCGACGGCCGGCGTCGCCGGCAATACCCGCGCCGGACGCGTGCTCGAACTCGGTGGCCAGTACACGAGCAACGGCCTGTCGGTCAGCGCGGTACTGCATCAGGCGCACGGCGACGCATCGGCAGCCGACGACGCGTCCGCACGCCGCCGCGAACTCGGCACGCTCGCCGCGCGTTACGCCTTTGCGACGCTGCCGCTCACCGTCTACGCGGGCGTGGAGCGCCTGACAGGTGACCTCGACGCGGCACGCACGATCGTCTGGGGCGGCGCCCGGTATCTGACGGCGGGTGGAATCGGGCTGAACGCGGGCGTCTATCACACCAATTCGCACACGCCGGCGATCGGCCATCCGACGCTGTTCATTGCGAGCACCACCTATGCGCTGTCGAAACGCACCGTCGCGTACGTGAACCTCGGCTATGCGCGCAACAGCGGCCAGAGCTCGCAGACCGTCTACGAATACGACCCGACGCCGCTCGCCGGTGCGTCCCAGTTCGGCGCGATGGTCGGCATGTACCACCTGTTCTGATTCCCTCCAGCGAGATCCCGCCATGAAAACCCTTTGCTCCGATGCCGCGCTGCCGTCCGACGGCCGCGCGTCGACTTTCGCACGCTCGACGCTCGTCGCGCTCGTCGTGTTCGCGGCCATCACGCCGCTCTTGCTGCTCGTCGCGCCGGCCGTCGCCGGTCAGCTCGCGACACAGCTCGGGCTGTCAGCGTCGCAGATCGGCACTTACTTCTTCGTCGAACTCGGCGCGTTCAGCCTCGCGACCGTACCGTCGTACCTGTGGCTCGGCCGCGTCGACGCGCGTCGCGTCGCCGCATGCGCAATTGCGCTGTTCGGCGCGGGCAACCTGCTGACCGCGCTGTGGATGCCGGGTTTCGTCGCGCTGCTCGCGCTGCGCGCCGTCACCGCGCTCGGCGGCGGCTCGCTGATGGTGCTCTGCATGACCAGCGCGGCCACGAGCGAGAACAGCGACCGCGTGTACGGGCTGTGGGTCGTCGGCCAGTTGATCGCAGGTGCGATCGGCCTGTTCGTGCTGCCTCACGTGTTCGCCGCGTTCGGGCTGCGTGCGCTGTATGTCGCGCTGGCTGCGCTCGCGCTGCTTGCGGCACCGCTGTCGCGCGGCTTTCCGGCGACGCTCGGTGCACGGACCGTGTCGGTACAAGCCGCGCGCGGCGCCGCGACGCATACGCCGCGACACTTCGTGGCGCTCGCGATCGGCGCGGTGCTGACGTTCTATCTCGCGATCGGCAGCGTGTGGACCTTCGCGAGCCGCGCCGCAGCCGAGGCCGGACTCGATCCGCAGTCGACCGGCAACGTGCTCGCGATCGCGAGCGTGATGGGGATCGCCGGCGCGGCCCTCGCGTCGTGTGCGGGCGGCCGGCTTGCGCGGCGCGCGATGCTGGCCGCCGGTTACGCGCTGCTCGCGGCGGCGCTGGTTGCGCTCGCCGCGATGTCGCATGCGAGCGGCTACAGCGCCGCGATCTTCGCGTTCAAGTTCGCGTGGACCTTCGTGCTGCCGTTCATTCTCGCGACCGTCGCGCAGATCGACACGTCCGGGCGTCTCGTCGCGACGCTCAATTTCGTGATCGGCGCGGGCCTCGCGGCCGGCCCGCTGCTCGCCGGGCTGATGCTCGATGCCGGCGGCACGATGCATGCGCTGTTCGCGGCCGCGACGGCCGTCGCGATCGCGTCGTTCGCCGCACTGCGCCATATCGATCGCCGCGCGCGTACTGTCGCGGCTTCCGTTTCCTCCCAACCGTGACAGGTCCAGCACATCCATGAATCTGAATCGCACTGCCTTCTTCACCGACGAACGCACCTTCTGGCACACCGGCGGCACGCACGCGCTGTTCTTCCCGGTCGGCGGCTGGGTCCAGCCGCCGTCGAGCGCCGGCTACGCGGAATCGCCCGATTCGAAGCGCCGCCTCCTGTCGCTCGTTCAGGCGTCGGGGCTCGCCGCGCAACTCGACATGCGCGGCGCAGCGCCGGCCACGACCGGCGATCTGCTGCGCATTCATCCTGCGAGCTATCTCGACGCCTTTCGCGCGCTCAGCGACGCGAACGGCGGCGATCTCGGCGATCTCGCGCCGTTCGGCAAGGGCAGCTACGAGATCGCCGCGCTGTCCGCGGGCCTTGCGATCGCGGCGGTCGATGCGGTCGTCACGGAACGCGCGGCCAACGCGTTCTCGCTATCGCGGCCGCCCGGTCATCACTGCCTGCGCGATCGCCCGATGGGCTTCTGCCTGCTCGCGAACATCCCGATCGCGATCGAGGCCGCGCGCGCGCAGCATGGCATCGACCGCGTCGCGGTGATCGACTGGGACGTGCACCACGGCAACGGAACGCAATCGATCTACTATGACGATCCTGACACGCTCACGATCTCGCTGCATCAGGACCGCTGCTTCCCGCCCGGCTACAGCGGCGGCGGCGACCGCGGCGAAGGCGCGGGCGTCGGTGCGAACCTGAACGTGCCGCTGCTCGCGGGCAGCGGCGACGACGCATACCGCTACGCATTCGAGCGGATCGTGCTGCCGGCGCTGGAACAGTTCCGCCCGGAGCTGATCATCGTCGCGAGCGGCCTCGATGCGAGCGCGGTCGATCCGCTCGCGCGCATGCAACTCCATACCGACAGCTACCGGTTCATGACGCGCGCGGTGAAGAAGGCCGCGCAGCGCCACTGCGGCGGGCGGCTCGTGATCGTTCACGAAGGCGGCTATTCGGAGGCCTATGTGCCGTTCTGCGGGCTCGCGATCGTCGAGGAACTGGCCGGCCTGCGCACCGAGGTTGCCGATCCGATGCTCGACCTCGCGATCGCGCAGCAGCCGGGCGAGCGGTTCGTCACGTTCCAGCGCGAACTGCTCGACGAACTGGCCGTGTCGTTCGGGTTGTAACGCGCGCTGACAAACGATACCGGGCCGGCGTGCGCCGGCCCTTGCGCGATCGGTGCGGATGGGGTTTCCTGTGCTTTTACACCTGCCAGGCCTCTCTTCAGATGAAATCGTCTCCGCGCGAACCCGACACCAACGACAAAGCGCGCCGCCAGCCCTCAAAGCTGGCACTGAACATCGCCGCCGTGCTGGTCGGCCTCGTCACGTTCGCGATCGGCGCGGCGTGGGTGATCTATAGCTGGATCGTCGATCGCGAAGCGCAGTATTTCGCGATTCCGCTGGTGTTTTCGGTACCGGTGATCGTGGCGGTCGCAGTGAGGAGTTTCTGGGATTAGGCGCGCCTGAAACGACAAAGCGCCGCGGTCGGTCGACGCGCGGCGCTTGCTTGTCGAACGACGCAGCGCTCATCTACGAGCCATTTGCAGGCCGGCATGCGTTCGCGGATTGTTGCATGCTGCCCTTCGATACAACACTGAGCGCGGAAACAGCCAGCACCGTACCGACCGATTTCAGCACCGATTCCGTGGAAGGACGCTCACCGCCCGCGATCCGCCACCCCGCAGAAGTGGCAGTGGAACAGTCCAGCGGCTTCCGGGTGGTCGGCTCGGGCCTTGCGCTCCACGCGACGTTGTCGGCGGGCGTGGCCGCGACAGCCGGCATTGCCAGCATCAGCGCCAGAACGGCGATCGACATGCGGATGGTGTTGGTCATCGACGGCCCCGGTTGAACAGCCCGCGTGTATGAAAGGCATTGTTCATATTATACGTAGCCGGTTTACCGTGCCAGCGCGAACGGCATCATCCCGGCTGAAGGCCATCAACGAAAAAGCGCTGCGGGTCAGCCGACCGGCAGCGCTTGTTCGGGAACGGCCGTCAGGCGGCACGTTCGACTTCTGGTGCGTGAGGCCGGACTCGAACCGGCACACCCTTGCGGGCGTCAGGACCTAAACCTGGTGCGTCTACCAATTTCGCCACTCACGCGTATTTCCGTCACCTGACCGCGCGGCACGCAAGATGCGTTATCCACGCGCCCGGGCACTCTTCATGCCGGCTCGCGGCCGGCACGCCCGATCAGGCGAGCGCGAGATTCTACCCGATCTGCGCAGCATTGTCTCGCCCCGCCGGCGCCCGTCGGAGAGCGGTGCTAGAATGCCGCGCTCGACGTGCCGGCCACGCGCCGGCGCCCGCCCCCGAACCCGCCTCCGCCACGCTCCCACCCGTGAACTTCGACGACTACTGTCAGCAAAAGGCCGCCCCCGCGGGCTCCAGCGTCTACTACGCGCTGCGTCAGGCACCGCTCGCCGCCGAACCGCGCCTGACGGCCCTGTTCGCGCTGCGCCGCGAACTCGAGGAAACCGTCAAGGAAACCAGCGACCCGACCGTCGGACACACGAAGCTCGCGTGGTGGCACAAGGAACTCGCGGCACTCGCCGCCGGCGAGCCGTCGCACCCGGTCACGAAGGCACTCGCGCAACATCATCCGTCGATCGCGGCCGAAGCCGAACCGCTGCGCACGCTCGTCAACGGTTACGGGATGGACCTCGAACAGGCGCGCTACCTGGATTTCACGAACCTGCAGCGCTACATCGCGCAAGTCGGCGGCACCTTCGCATCGCTGGTCGCACGTGCGAGCGCCGCGAATCGGGCCGACCCGCAACCGTGGGCCGCGGACGCAGGCCGCGCGCTGATGCTCGCGCAGTTCGTGCAGGAACTCGGCAACGACGCGCGCCACGGCCGCATCTATCTGCCGATCGACGAACTGCAGCGCTACAACGTGACCGCGGCCGATCTGCTGAACGGCCGCTACAGCCCGGCCTTCACCGAGCTGCTGCAGTTTCAGACGGCCCGCGCACGCGAAGCGCTCACGGCCGCCGATGCGGCGATCCCCGCATCGGAACGTCGCGCGCAGCGCACGCTGCGAGCGCAGCTCGCACTGGCCGGTGCGCTGCTCGACGAAATCGAGCGTGACGGCTACCAGGTGTTGCACCAGCGCATCGCGCTGACGCCGATCCGCAAGCTGTGGATCGCGTGGCGCGCCGCGCGCCGCCGCTGACCTGCCCCGCAACCCACGCACACATCACGCCTTCAGCAACGGCAGCGTGTCGAAGCGCTGCTGGAGCACGCGCGTCGCATCGAGCCCCCACCACGGGCCGAGCACGGTCGCATACAGCTGGCGGAAATCGACCGCGACCGACAGGTTGCCGTTGCCGTCCAGCCGCCCGAGTGCCGGCGCCGCGCCGTACAGCCCGCCGGCCACGCGGCCGCCCATCACGAAATGCGGCGCGGCGGTGCCGTGATCGGTGCCGTTGCTCTGGTTCTCGCGCACGCGCCGCCCGAATTCCGCATACGTCATCACCAGCGTCTGGTTCCAGCGCCCGAGTTCGATCAGCGCGCCGCGCATCGCGCTCATCCCTTCCGCGAACTGCTTGAGCAGCGCGGCCTGCTGGCCCGGCTGGTTCTGATGCGTATCGAAACCGTTGAGCGTGAGCCGCAGCACCGCGACGCCGTCCTGCGCACCGGGCCCGGACGCTTCGCATGCGGCGAGCACCTGCATCGCGGTCTTCACCGAGGTACCGAACGCACCGGCCGGAAATGCCGTCCTGAACTCGCGCATCCCGCCGCGCGGGCGCAGCCGGTCGGCCGCCTTCACGATGTCGTTCTCGACGTCGATGATGTGCGCGAGCGCCGGGTTCTGCTCGCGCAGCGACGACGGCTCGGCAAGCCGCGCCGCACGGATGAACTGCGCGGGATTGACGAGCGCGATCGCACGCGCGCCGTTCGCGAGCGGCCCCATCTCGGCGCTGCCCAGCACGACGCCGTCCGCCGCGAAGCCGGGCGGCACCGGCGCCTGCGCAAACGTGCGCGTGAGCCAGCCTTCGTGCAGGTACTGGTCCGAGCGCGACGCGGTATCCCAGATCTCGATCGAGCGGAAATGCGACAGGTTCGGCTGCGGATAGCCGACGCCCTGCACGATCGCGACCTGTCCGTCGCGCCACAGCGGCATCAGCGGCGCGAGCGACGGATGCAGCCCCGTATGCGCGTCGAGCTGCAGCACCTGCTCGCGCTTGATGCCGATGCTGCGGCGGAACTGGTAGTAGAGCGGATCCGCATACGGCACCACCGTATTGAGACCGTCGTTGCCGCCCTTCAGCTCGATGAGGATCAGCACGTTCGCGTAGCCGGCCGCCGGTTGCCGCCCTGCCGCCGCCACCGATGCCGCCTCCACGGGCGGCTGCCACAACGACACGCCCGCCGCAGCCGCGGCGCCCGTCAGCGTCAGAAAATCACGTCGGTTCATCGCGCATCCTTTGGTTCACCGCCCGGCACCTGTGCCGCGCCGCCAACCCGATTCGGGTTCGTTTGAATCACTTCAGTTGATAGGCCGGATCCATCAGCAGCGCCTCGAGATACGCGCTGCCGGTCGAGTCCGTGTCGATTGCCGCGACCGGCGACACCGGCAGCACCGCGTGCTGCAGCTGAAGCTCGGCCGACAGTCCCGCGATCGCCTGCGGCCGCGTCCGGAACTGCGCGAGCCAGCGTTCGAGGTCGAACCGCAAGCCGCCGCGCGCGGGCTTGGCCGGCGCGCCGCGCATGCCGGCCGCGGACGCCGTGTCCGCCACCGGCATCGCTTGCGCACCGGCACTCGACGACGGCGGCGCCATCGCGTGCACGGGCTGCCGCATGCCGGCCGTCTCGGTCGCACGGAACAATTGCTCGACGAACTGCTTGCGCGCAAGCAGCGTCGTGCTGTTGATCCACAGCGCGCCACCCGGCCAGCCCTTCACGTTCGGCGGATAGAACAGGTTCTGCCCGAGCGTGCGCACGGTGTTCGCGAGCATCTGCGGATCGCTGTACGCGACATCGAACAGCCGCACCGACCCGACGACGAATTCGGCCGGCGACTTCACGAGCACGCCGCGGTTGCGCGGATCCCAGAACGCGTCGGTCGACCATAGCGCGGCGAGCGCCGCGCGTATGTCGTAGCCGCTCGCGCGAAACCGTTCAGCCACCGCATCGAGTGCGCCAGCGTCAGGCACATCGGACACGAACTCGCGCCACAGCTTGCCCGCGATGAAGCGTGCGGTGTCAGGCCGCTTCAGCAGGATGTCGAGAAAACCGTCGCCGTCGAACGGCCCCGTCTCGCCGAGAATCGTCTTGTCGCCCGCATCGTGCCATTCGGGCCGCACCGCGAAGCGCAGCGTATCGGGATCGACGCTCCAGCCAGTCATCGCGCGCGCGGCCTCGGTCACGTCGTGCTGCGTGTAATGCCCTTCGCCGAGCGTGAACAGCTCCATCACCTCGCGCGCGAAATTCTCGTTCGGGCGCTCCTTGCGATTGCTCGCGCCGTCGAGATACTGGAGCATCGCCGGATCCTTCGCGACCGCATGCAGCAGCACGCCGAAGTTGCCGAGCGCCTCGCGGCGGAACAGCGCGTTCTGCGCGGCCATCGTCTGCGGATACGGGACCTTGTCCTGCCCCGACGTGAAGTGCGCGTGCCAGAACAGCGTCATGCGCTCGGTAAGCGGCGACGGCGTCGTGACCATCTCGTTGATCCACGCCGCGCGCAACGCATCGTAGCGGCGATTGCGTTCACGCTGCTCGTCGCGCCGCATGTCGGGCGTCAGCGCCTGGCGCTGCGCACGAGTCGGCGGCAGCTCGGCGAGCCAGTCGGGCCAGGTCGTCACGGGTTCGCGGCGCACGTTGCCGAGCGCCTCGGCCACGACTTGCGCGCGCGTCATGCCGACGACGCGGGCGACCTCGGCCGGCGCGGGAGAAAAGCCGGTACGGCTCAGGAAGAACAGTGCATCGTCGGCGTCGAGCGGCGCCTGCATCGCGGGCGATGCCGGTGCGGCAGCGTTCGCTTTCATCGTCGTGGACTCCCGGAACGCACCGGTGGTGCGGATGCCGGTTCAACGGCAGGACGCGTGCGAAAGTTGACGGAAAAATTGCTACGGAATCTTTCCGCATGATGCGAAAGACCGCGCGTGTCAGCGCCTGGTGTCAGCGCTTGTACAACTCGCGAACGGCGTCCTCGATGTGCTGGCGCAGCAGGTGGCGTTCCTCGGGCGTCATGTGCCCGTCGCGGCGGTGCTGTTCGAGATCGGGAGGCACGGCGGAACGGACCACCATGTCGGCGGCGCGATCGGACTGCGGCGCTTTGCCGCGCGGCAGCTTGCGCGACGATGCGCCCTGCTCGGGGCGCTGCGCATACGCGAAGTTCGACGCATATGGACCGGCAAGTGCGATCGTCAGCATCAGTGCAATCCGGGCAGATCGCATGACCGTCCTCGCTTCTTTGGTCGATTTGTTCCCTTCGTCACGCGGCAACCGGTTACCTCTGGTACTTGAAAAACCCTGCGGAATTCGGGTGTACAAAGATGAAAGATGGAGTGCAGGGGAGTATCTACCGAATTTCGGCTTCGAGTAAAGGAATCTCTATAGCCTGCCTTTACTCCGCGCGACACTACGGGTAAATTTTGTAACGGACTGTAACGCATGAAATTGCGCGACCGTGTGTGATTTGCCATTCGCGATAAGATGCCACTCATGGAAACGAAAAACCCCTCCAAGATTCTCGTCGTCGACGACGACCCGCGCCTGCGCGATCTGCTGCGCCGCTATCTCGGCGAGCAGGGTTTCAACGTGTACGTCGCGGAGAACGCGACCGCGATGAACAAGCTCTGGGTGCGCGAGCGCTTCGACCTGCTCGTGCTCGACCTGATGCTGCCGGGCGAAGACGGCCTGTCGATCTGCCGCCGCCTGCGCGGCAGCAACGACCGCACGCCGATCATCATGCTCACCGCGAAGGGAGAGGATGTCGATCGTATCGTCGGCCTGGAGATGGGCGCCGACGACTACCTGCCGAAGCCGTTCAACCCGCGCGAACTCGTCGCGCGCATCCACGCGGTGCTGCGCCGCCAGGCGCCGGCCGAACTACCGGGCGCGCCGTCGGAAACCACCGAGGTATTCGAGTTCGGCGAGTTCTCGCTGAACCTCGCGACGCGCACGCTGACGAAGTCCGGCCAGGAAATTCCGCTGACCACCGGCGAATTCTCGGTGCTGAAGGTGTTCGCGCGTCATCCGCGCCAGCCGCTGTCGCGCGAGAAGCTGATGGAGCTCGCACGCGGCCGCGAATACGAAGTGTTCGACCGCAGCCTCGACGTGCAGATCTCGCGCCTGCGCAAGCTGATCGAACCGGATCCGGGCAGCCCGCGTTTCATCCAGACCGTCTGGGGCCTCGGCTACGTGTTCATCCCTGACGGCGCCGCCTGATCTTTTTCCTTTCCGGTTTCGCCCGTCCACGGCCCGTCCCATGCGTATCGACCGGCGCCTCCTGCAGCTCGCGTTCGGCGGGCTGTTCTGGCGCACCTTCCTGCTGATCGCGCTGCTGATCTCGGTCAGTCTCGCCGCGTGGTTCCAGAGCTTTCGCGTGATCGAGCGCGAGCCGCGCGCGCAGCGTGTCGCGCTCCAGCTCGTCGCGATCGTGAAGCTCACGCGCACCGCCCTGCTCTATTCCGATCCCGATTTGCGGCGCGCATTGCTGCAGGATCTCGAGAGCAACGAGGGCGTGCGCGTCTACCCGCGCGAAAAAACCGACAAGTTCAAGCTGCAGCCCGACGAATCGCTGAACCGCCTGATCGAACACGACATCCGCAGCCGTCTCGGCGACGATACCGTGATCGCGCAGTCGGTCAACGACATCCCGGGCGTGTGGATCAGCTTCAAGATCGACGACGACGATTACTGGGTCGCGCTGGACCGCGACCAGCTCGACAGCGTCACGGGCCTGCAATGGGCCGGCTGGGGCCTGTTCGCGCTCGCGCTGTCATTGTTCGGCTCGGCGTTCATCACGAGCCTCGTGAACCGGCCGTTCTCGCGGCTCGCGCTCGCCGCACGGCAGATCGGCTCGGGCCAGACACCCGAGCTGCTGCCCGAGCGCGGGATGGGCGTCGCGGCCGACACCAACCGCAGCTTCAACCAGATGGTGCGCGACCTCGAACAGCTCGAGGCCGATCGTGCGCTGATGCTCGCGGGCATCTCGCACGACCTGCGCACGCCGCTCGCGCGACTGCGACTCGAAACCGAGATGAGTCCGTCCGACCAGGCGACCAAGGACGCGATGGTCGACGACATCGAGCAGATGGACCGCATCATCGCGGCCTTCATCGACTATGCGCGCCCGACGCAGCGCAAGCCCGAGCCGGTCGACCTGTCGTCGATCGTGCAGGAAGTCGCTGCACGCGTAGCGGGCGAAGACGGCGTCGAGATTCGCACGCAGCTCGCGCCGACCGCCGTGATCGAAGCCGACGAAACCGACATGCGCCGCGTGATCGGCAACCTCGTCGAGAACGCGCGCAAATACGGGCAGAGCCGGCACGACGGCGTGTCGCGCATCACGCTCGAGACGCGCGTGACGCATGCGCGCGTCGAGCTGTCGGTGAGCGACGAGGGTCCCGGCATCCCCGAGGACCAGCTGCCGCTCGTGATGCGGCCGTTCTACCGCGTCGACACGGCGCGCACCAAGGCGGACGGCACGGGCCTCGGCATGGCGATCGTGCTGCGCCTCGTCGGCCGCTATCGCGGCGCGCTGCGCCTGCGCAACCGCAGCCCCGAAGCGGGCCTCGAAGTCACCCTCGAATTCCCCGGCGCCGGCAAGGCGCGTGCGACGGCGTGACGCGTTCGCGCACGGCTCGTGCGCGTCACACTATCGCCGCGGTTGAAAAAAACTATGGGAACCGTTAGCCAAAATCTATTGAAGCGCATTGCTAATAGTGTTATAGTGTTTCCCATGCTGTCACATCAACGTTGCAGCACCGAGGTAGCTTGACTCAGTCTTCTTCCCAACTCATACAGGAGTATCCGCATGAAAACCGTGGGCGATAAACTCGAAGCATTCACCGTCGTAGCCGCGAAGCCGGGCTTCAACAATCACGAGGAAAACGGCCAGTCGGCGTTCGAGACCATCACCGAAGCGTCGTTCCCGGGCAAGTGGAAGATCATCTACTTCTATCCGAAGGATTTCACGTTCGTGTGCCCGACGGAAATCGTCGAGTTCGCAAAGCTGACGAAGCAGTTCGAAGAGCGCGATGCCATCCTGCTCGGCGGCAGCTCGGACAACGAATTCGTGAAGCTCGCATGGCGCCGTGAGCACAAGGACCTGAACAAGCTGAACCATTACTCGTTCGGCGACGTCAAGGGCGAGCTGATCGACCAGCTCGGCGTGCGCGACAAGGAAGCCGGCGTGGCCCTGCGCGCGACGTTCATCGTCGATCCGGACAACACGATCCAGCACGTTTCGATCAACAACCTGAACGTCGGTCGTAACACGGACGAAATCCTGCGCATTCTGGACGGCCTGCAAACGGACGAACTGTGCCCGTGCAACCGCTCTGTCGGCGGCGCAACGCTGTAAGCGCATCGATGCACGAAGCCCGCGGCGCACGTCCTGCCTGCGGGCTTTTTTAACGGCCAACCCATAGGAGATATCAATGGAATTCATCGACTCGATTAAGGCACGTATCCCCGACTACGCGAAGGACATTCGCCTGAACCTCGACGGCACGATCTCGCGCTCGTCGCTCGAAGGCACCGATGCGGTCGGCGTCGCGCTGGCGGCGGCGGTCGCGGCCAAGAGCACGGTGCTCGTGAAGACGATCCGTGAAGCCGGCGTGCTGTCGCCCGAAGAGACGAACGCCGTGCTGACGGCGGCCGCGCTGATGGGGATGAACAACACCTGGTATCCGTATGTCGAGATGGCCGATGACGCCGACCTGAAGACGCAGCGCGCCGAGCTGCGGATGGGCGCGTATGCGTCGCACGGCGGTGTCGACAAGCGCCGGTTCGAGATGTACGCGCTCGCCGCGTCGATCGTCGGCAAGTGCCACTTCTGCGTGAAGTCGCACTATGCGCTGCTGAAGGACGAGCAAGGGATGACGACGACGCAGCTGCGTGACGTCGGCCGCATCGCGTCGGTGATCAACGCCGCCGCGCAGGTGATCGCCGCCGAAGGCGCGTAACCGGCGGCAGCGGCGGCAGCACGGCGCGGCGCGGCAGCCGATCGACGCCGCGCTGCACCGCTCCGGGCCGCAAAACGAAAATGCCACGCAAGCGCGTGGCATTTTTCATTCCGGCGGCGCAACCTGCGCGCCGGTTCGCGCCGGCATCAAACCGGCGTCGCACCAGCATCAAGCGCTCAAGCGCCCTGCTTCACCAGCAGCGCGGCGGCCTGCGCCTCGATGCCGTCGCCGCGGCCGAGATAGCCGAGCTTCTCGTTGGTCTTCGCCTTCACGTTCACGCGCTCGAGCGGCAGCCCGAGATCGGCCGCGATGTTCGCGCGCATCCCGTCGATATGCGGCGCCAGCTTCGGCGCCTGCGCGATCACGGTGCTGTCGACGTTCTGGATCGTGAAGCCGGCCGCCTTCACGCGGGCGACGCACTCGCGCAGCAGCACGCGGCTGTCCGCGCCCTTGAACGCCGCGTCGGTGTCGGAGAAATGACGACCGATGTCGCCGAGCGCCGCCGCGCCGAACAGCGCGTCGGTGATCGCGTGCAGCAGCACGTCCGCGTCCGAGTGGCCGAGCAGGCCGCGCTCGTACGGAATCGTCACGCCGCCGATGATGAGGGGGCGCCCCGGGACGAGCTTGTGCACGTCGTAGCCTTGTCCGATTCTGAAATCCATGCGTATTCCGGTTGAGATGAGGTGAAAGTCAGGAAGCGTTCGCGGGGCGCGCGAGGATCGCCTCCGCGAGCGCGAAATCTTCCGGGTACGTGACCTTGAAGTTGCGCAGGCTGCCCTGCACGACGCGCGGCGTATGGCCGGCCCATTCGATCGCGCTGGCCTCGTCGGTCAGGTCGTGCCCTTCCCGCTGCGCGCGCAGGATCGCGTCGCGCAGCATGCCGATGCGGAACATCTGCGGCGTCTGCGCCTGCCACAGCGCGTCGCGCGACTCGGTGCGCGCGATCGCATCGCCGCCGGCCGGCACGCGCTTGAGGGTATCGGCCACCGGCAGCGCGACGATGCCGCCCACCGGGTCGTCCTTCAGCGTCGCGACCAGGGTGCGGATCAGCTCCGGCGTGATACCGGGGCGCGCGGCGTCGTGCACGAGCACCCAGTCGTGGTCGGTCGCGCCGAATTCGGCCAGTTCGAGCAGCCCGTTCAGCACCGACGCCTGGCGCGAGCCGCCGCCGCAGCGGCGCACCGCGAAGCGCAGGCCCGCGAAGCGGCGCGCGTCGAAGTGCGTGTCGTCGGGCGCGAGGACGACGAGCGTCTGCGCGAATTCGCTGCACGCGTCGAACGCGGCGAGCGTGTAATGCAGGAGCGCGCGGCCGGCCAGCGTGCGGTATTGCTTCGGCACGGCCGAACCGGAACGGCTGCCCGTGCCGGCGCAAGGAATCAGGGCGAAAAGTCGGGGAGTCACGAAAGGGAAACGCCGGAAAGATGAAATCGAGAAGCGGATTTTATAATAGGTCTTTCGTCTCGACCGACGCACCGCGATGCGCCCGTGCCCGCCACCCCTGCCGTCCCTATGCCAGACAACGCTTCCACCCCGTTCGCCTCGCCCGTCGCCCGCGTCAAACCGGGCCAGCGGTTCGCCTTCGACGGCGCGCACGGCTCCGCCGACGCACTCGCCATCGCCCGCTATCTCGCCGACCACCGCGACGCGGTCCCGCTCCTTGCGGTGATCTGCGCGAACGCGGTCGACGCGCAGCGGCTGTCGCAGGAAATCCGCTACTTCTCCCCGAATGCGCGCGTGCGCCTGCTGCCGGACTGGGAAACGCTGCCGTACGACACTTTCTCGCCGCACCAGGATCTCGTCTCCGAGCGCCTGGCGACGCTGCACGACCTCGGCGAGGGCCGCTGCGACATCCTGCTGGTGCCCGCGACCACCGCGCTGTACCGGATGCCGCCCGCGTCGTTCATGGCCGCGTACACCTTCGCGTTCGCGCAGGGCGAACGGCTCGACGAGGCGAAGCTGAAGGCGCAGCTCACGCTGGCCGGCTACGAGCACGTGAGCCAGGTCGTGCGGCCCGGCGAATACTGCGTGCGCGGCTCGCTGATCGACCTGTACCCGATGGGCTCGCCGCTGCCGTACCGGATCGACCTGTTCGACGACCAGGTCGACTCGATCCGCGCGTTCGATCCCGATACGCAGCGCAGCCTCTACCCGGTGCGCGACGTGCGCCTGTTGCCCGGCCGCGAGTTTCCGTTCGACGAAGCCGCGCGCACGGCCTTCCGCAGCCGCTGGCGCGAAACCTTCGAAGGCGACCCGAGCCGCGCGCCGATCTACAAGGACATCGGCAACGGCGTGCCGTCGGCCGGCATCGAGTATTACCTGCCGCTGTTCTTCGACGAGACGGCCACGCTGTTCCACTACCTGCCACAGGACGCGCACCTCGTGTTCGCCGGCGATCTCGAGACTTCGATCCGCCGCTTCACGGCCGATACGAAGCAGCGCCACGCGTTCCTCGCGCACGATCGCGAGCGGCCGATCCTCGAGCCGGAGCGCCTGTTCCTGTCCGACGAGGATTTCTTCGCGTTCGCGAAGCCGTTCGCGCGCGTCGTGCTGCCCGCGCAGCCGGCCGGCGGTTGGGCGACGGGCCTGCCCGAACTCACGGTCGATCGCCATGCCGACGATCCGCTCGCTGCGCTGCGCACGTTCGTCGAAACGTCGGGCAAGCGCGTGCTGCTGACCGTCGAATCGGCCGGCCGCCGCGAAACGATCCTGCAGCTGCTCGCCGAACATCACCTGCGGCCCACGTCGAACGACCATTTCGCGGGCTGGCTCGAGAGCGATGCGCGCTTCGCGCTCGGCGTCGCGCCGCTCGCGAGCGGCTTCGCGGTGCCGGGCGAAGGCTACGCGCTCGTCACCGAAACCGAGCTGTACGGCGCGCTCGGCCGCCGTGCGGGGCGCCGCCGCCAGGAGCAGGCCAGCAACGTCGACGCGATGGTGCGCGACCTGTCGGAGCTGAAGGTCGGCGATCCGGTCGTCCATGCGCAGCACGGCATCGGCCGCTACATGGGCCTCGTGTCGATGGATCTCGGCGAAGGCGAGACCGAATTCCTGCATCTCGAATACGCGGGCGACAGCAAGCTCTACGTGCCGGTCGCGCAGTTGCACGTGATCTCGCGCTACAGCGGCGCCGATCCCGACAGCGCACCGCTGCACGCGCTCGGCTCGGGCCAGTGGGAACGTGCGAAGCGCAAGGCCGCGCAGCAGATCCGCGACACGGCCGCCGAGCTGCTGAACCTGTACGCGCGCCGCGCGGCCCGCGAAGGCCATGCGTTCGCGCTCGAGCCGCGCGACTACGTGAAGTTCGCGGAAAGCTTCGGCTTCGAGGAAACGCCCGACCAGGCCGCGGCGATCGCGGCCGTGATCGGCGACATGACGAGCGGCAAGCCAATGGACCGCCTCGTGTGCGGCGACGTCGGCTTCGGCAAGACCGAGGTCGCGCTGCGCGCCGCGTTCATCGCGGTGATGGGCGGCAAGCAGGTCGCGCTGCTGTCGCCGACCACGCTGCTCGCCGAGCAGCACACGCAGACCTTCGCCGACCGCTTCGCGGACTGGCCGGTGCGGATCGTCGAGCTGTCGCGCTTCAAGACCGCGAAGGAAGTGAATGCGGCGATCGCGCAGATCAACGAAGGCAGCGTCGACATCGTGATCGGCACGCACAAGCTGCTGTCGTCGGACGTGCAGTTCAAGCGCCTCGGCCTGGTAATCATCGACGAGGAGCACCGCTTCGGCGTGCGCCAGAAGGAAGCGCTGAAGGCGCTGCGCGCGGAAGTCGACGTGCTGACGCTCACCGCGACGCCGATCCCGCGTACGCTCGGGATGGCGCTCGAGGGGCTGCGCGACTTCTCGGTGATCGCGACCGCGCCGCAGAAGCGGCTCGCGATCAAGACCTTCGTGCGCCGCGAGGAAGAAAGCGTGATCCGCGAGGCGATGCTGCGCGAGCTGAAACGCGGCGGCCAGGTGTACTTCCTGCACAACGAGGTCGAGACGATCGAGAACCGCAAGGCGATGCTCGAGGAACTCGTGCCCGAGGCGCGCATCGCGATCGCGCACGGCCAGATGCACGAGCGCGAACTCGAACGCGTGATGCGGGATTTCGTCGCGCAGCGCGCGAACGTGCTGCTGTGCACGACCATCATCGAGACCGGCATCGACGTGCCGAGCGCGAACACGATCATCATGCATCGCTCCGACAAGTTCGGCCTCGCGCAGCTCCACCAGCTGCGCGGCCGCGTCGGCCGTTCGCACCACCAGGCCTATGCGTACCTGCTGGTCCACGATCCACAGTCGCTGACCAAGCAGGCCCAGCGCCGGCTCGAGGCGATCCAGCAGATGGAGGAACTCGGTTCGGGCTTCTATCTCGCGATGCACGACCTCGAGATCCGCGGCACCGGCGAAGTGCTCGGCGACAAGCAGTCGGGCGAGATCCACGAGATCGGCTTCCAGCTTTACACCGACATGCTGAACGACGCGGTGAAGGCGCTGAAGAACGGCAAGGAGCCCGACCTCACCGCGCCGCTCGCCGCGACGACGGAAATCAACCTGCATGCGCCCGCGATCCTGCCGGCCGACTACTGCGCGGACGTGCAGGAGCGGCTGTCGCTGTACAAGCGGCTCGCGAACTGCGAGCACGGCGACGCGATCGACGGCATCCAGGAGGAGCTGATCGACCGCTTCGGCAAGTTGCCGCCGCAGGCGCACGCGCTCGTCGAGACGCACCGGCTGCGGCTGGCCGCGAAGCCGCTCGGCATCGTCAAGATCGACGCGAGCGAAGTCGCGATCGGGCTGCAGTTCGAGCCGAACCCGCCGATCGATCCGATGCGGATCATCGAGATGGTGCAGAAGCACCGGCACATCAAGCTCGCGGGACAGGACAAGCTGCGCATCGAGACGCGCTCGCCCGACCTCGCGATCCGCGTATCGACGATCAAGGATACGCTGCGCGCGCTCGCGCCGCGTCCGGGCGCGACGAGCGCGGCACGCTGACGGCACGGCCGCGATGCTGCACCGCATCGCGGCCGGCGCAGGCGTGCCGACGCGTTTTTGAGTATGATTTTCCCATTCATCAGACGGAGTTTTGCCATGTCCACTCTCGACGCGACGGCGCCGTCCGCCGCCGACCAAGGCGACGCTTCGCTCGTCGGCCTGCCCTGGATCAAGCAGCTGGTGTCGATGGACACGACGAGCCGCGTGCCGAACCTCGGCCTGATCGAAACGGTGCGCGACGCGCTCGCCGCGCAGGGCATCGTGTCGACGCTTACGCACGATCCGCGCGAGGGCTGGGCGAACCTGTTCGCGACCGTGCCCGCGCACGACGGCTCGACCGACGGCGGCATCGTGCTGTCGGGGCACACCGACGTCGTGCCGGTCGACGGCCAGCAATGGGACAGCAACCCGTTCGCGCCGGAAATCCGCGACGGCCGCCTGTACGGCCGCGGCACGTGCGACATGAAGGGCTTCATCGGCACGGCGCTCGCGCTGTTGCCCGAGATGCAGGCGACGAAACTCGCGAAGCCGATCCATTTCGCGCTGTCCTACGACGAGGAAATCGGCTGCGCGGGCGCGCCGCTGATGATCGCCGATCTCGTCAAGCGCGGCGTGAAGCCGTCCGGCTGCATCGTCGGCGAGCCGACCAGCATGCGGCCGATCATCGCGCACAAGGGCATCAACGCATACCGCTGCTGCGTGCGCGGCCACGCGGCGCACTCGTCGCTGACGCCGAAGGGCCTGAACGCGATCGAATACGCGGCGCGCCTGATCTGCCACATCCGCGACATCGCCGACCGCTTCCGCGCCGAAGGCCCGTTCGACGATCTGTACGACGTACCGTTCACGACCGCGCAGACGAGCACGATCCAGGGTGGCAACGCGATCAACACCGTGCCGGCCGAATGCCGCTTCGACTTCGAGTTCCGCAACCTGCCGACGCTCGATCCCGAGCAGATCTTCACGCGCATCGAAGCGTATGCGCAGGAAACGCTGCTGCCGCAGATGCGTCGCGAGCATCCGAACGCGGCGATCGAGTTCTCGAAGATCGCCGCGGCCCCCGGGCTCGACGCGACCGAACAGGCTGCGATCACGCAGCTCGTGCGCGCGCTGACGGCCGACCAGGACAAGCGCAAGGTCGCGTACGGCACCGAGGCCGGCCTGTTTGAACGCGCGGGCATCCCGAGCATTGTCTGCGGGCCCGGCAACATCGAACAGGCGCACAAGCCGAACGAGTATGTCGAGCTCGCGCAGCTCGCCGGCTGCGAGCAGTTCCTGCGCAAGTTCATCCGCAGCATGTCGGTCGACGCGCACTGACTGCCCCCGCCACGCCGGCCCGCGTGTGCGGGCCAGCCCACTCCCGCCACCCGCCACGTCATGTCGACTGAATCACAGGGCCATGCCCATACGACGATCGACGGCGAGCCGATTCCGACGCTCGACGAAATCGCCGCGCAGCATTTCGCGTTGTCGCCGTGGGTCGCGCGCACACCGGTGTTCGAGCGCGCCGACCTGCCTTCCCTCGAAGGCACGCACGTCAACTTCAAGTTCGAGCTGCTGCAGGCGAGCGGCAGCTTCAAGGTACGCGGCGCGTTCACGAACCTGCTCGCGCTCGACGAGGCGCGCAAGAATGCCGGCGTCACCTGCGTGTCGGCCGGCAATCACGCGGCGGCCGTCGCGTATGCGGCGATGCGGCTCGGCAGCAGCGCGAAGGTCGTGATGTTCCATACCGCGAGCGCGACGCGCATCGCGCAGTGCAAGCAGTACCGCGCGGAAGTCGTGCTCGCCGGCAGCGCGTCGCAGGCATTCGACCTCGTGCGGCGGATCGAGGCCGAGGAAGGCCGCTTCTTCATTCATCCGTTCAACGGCTATCACACGATTCTCGGCACCGCGACGCTCGGCTACGAATGGGCGACGCAGACCCCCGATCTCGACGCGGTGATCGTGCCGATCGGCGGCGGCGGGCTCGCGGCCGGCATGGCGACCGCGCTGCGGCTCGCGAATCCGCGCGTGCACGTGTATGGCGTCGAACCCGAAGGCGCCGATGCGATGAGCCGCAGCTTCGCGGCCAATCACACGATCAAGATGAGCGCGATGCAGACGATCGCCGATTCGCTGATGGCGCCCCACACCGAGGAATACAGCTACCAGCTGTGCCGGCGCCACGTCGACCGCATCGTCACGGTGTCCGACGACGCGCTGCGTGCGGCGATGCTGTTCCTGTTCTCGCACCTGAAGCTGTCGGTCGAACCGGCGTGCGCGGCGCCGCTCGCGGCGCTGCTCGGCCCGCTGCGCGAAACGCTGCAGGGCAAGCGGGTCGGCGTGCTGCTATCGGGCACCAATACCGACCCCGCCACGCTCGGCATGCATCTCGCGCACGCGACGCTGCAGCGCTGAGCCTCAGCGGGGTACTCAGGGTTATCCCCAGTTTATGTTGACAGCCCTGTTGATAACCCGCCGAACAAACCCGCAAGTGGTTGAGCGCGCAGGGTTTTGTGCGCGCGAAGGGCCCCGGACGCGAAATAGGCAGATGCGGCCGCCGATCCCACGTGCCGCGACGTGGCGGCTGCCCGCACTGCCCATGATCGGCGCTGCCGCCATCGCGCTGCTGGCCGGTTGCGCGGCCCCGCCCTCGCCCGTCGTCGACGCTGCGGCGGCCTGCGTGCAGCCGGACGCGCACCGGATGCTGCAGGCCGACCTGCTGTTCGGGCGCGACATTGCGGGACGCGACCCCGTCACCGATGCGGAACGCGCGGCCTTCCTCGCCGACGTCGTCACGCCACGCTTTCCGGACAGCTTCACGTACTGAGACACACTCACGGCCAATGGCGCGACCGCGCCACCGGCCGGATCGTCCGCGAACCGGGCTTGATGATCCGTATCGTCGCCGACGATACCGCCGACACGCACGCGCGGCTCGCCGCAATCCGGCACGCGTACGGCGGGCGCTTCCGGCAGCAGTCGGTCGCCATCACACGCGTGCCGGCCGGTGCGCCGTTCTGACTCGCCTTCCACGGCTGTCGCGCGACAACGCAACGAAAAACGGGCGCCCGAAGGCGCCCGTTGCATGCGACAGATCCGCGTTTCGCTTACTTGCTCTCGAACATGTCCATGATCTGCTGCTTCTCCTGCTGCGTGACGGGCGGCGGTGCCAGCCCCGCCGCGCCGGCCGAGCCGAGCGCATCGTTCGCGCTGATCGCGTTCTCGACCGGGTTCATGTCGACGCTCGCAACGAAGCCGTTGCCCGGCGTGCGGTCGGCGTAGTACAGCTCGCCGTCGATCGACGTCAGGCCGTCAGGCATCGGCATCTGCTGCTCGGGCACGCCGTTCAGCGCGGTACGCATGTAGTTCACCCAGATCGGCAGCGCGAGCTGCGCGCCGAATTCGCGGCTGCCGAGGCTCTTCGGCTGGTCGAAGCCCATCCACGCGACTGCGACGAGCGACTGCTGGTAGCCGGCGAACCAGCCGTCCTTCGCATCGTTCGTCGTACCCGTCTTGCCCTGCAGGTCGCTGCGGCCGAGCGCATTGGTGCCCGCGCCCGTGCCGGCCGTCGCGACAGTGTGCAGCAGGCTGTTCATCACGTACGCGTTGCGGCCTTCGATCGTGCGCGGCGCCGTGCCGCCCGCGACCACCGGTTGCGACTTCTGCAGCGGCTGGCCGCGCGCGTCATCGACTTCGGCGATCAGGTACGGATCGACCTTGTAGCCGCCATTCGCGAACACCGCGTAGCCGGTCGCGAGCTGCAGCGGCGTCACGAGGCCGGCGCCGAGCGCCATCGGCAGGTAAGGCGGCGTCTTCGCCGGATCGAAGCCGAAGCGCTGCGTCACGTACTGCTGCGCATACTGCGTGCCGATCGATGCGAGGATCCGGATCGACACGAGGTTCTTCGAACGCTGCAGGCCGGTGCGCATCGCCATCGGGCCGTCAGGCTGGTCGTCGTCCTTCGGCTCCCACGCGGTGCCGCCCGGCACGCTCGGCGGGAAGTACAGCGGCGCATCGTTGATGATCGTCGCCGGCCCGAGGCCCTTGTCGAGCGACGCCGAGTAGATGAACGGCTTGAACGACGAACCCGGCTGGCGCCACGCTTGCGTCACGTGGTTGAACTTGCTCTTGTTGAAATCGAAACCGCCGACGAGCGAGCGGATCGCACCGTCCTGCGGCGCGATCGCGACCAGCGCGCCTTCGACCTGCGGCAGCTGCACGACCTGCCAGCCCGTCTTGCCGTCCTTCAGCACGCGCACGATCGAGCCCGGCTTGATCCGCAGCGCGGCGTTTGCGCGCGGACCCAGCGCGGCCGCCACGAAGCGCAGCCCGGCCGGGCCGAGCGTCGTCGTCGCACCGCCGACGAACTGCACCTCGAGCGCATTCGGCGCGGCCGACAGTACCACCGCCGACTGCAGGTCGCCGTTGTCCGGGTGATCCGCGAGCGCATCGTCAATCGCCTCGTCGCGGTCGTCGCCGGCCGCCGGCAGGTTGATCGAACCTTCCGGCCCGCGATAGCCGTGGCGGCGCTCGTAGTCGAGAATGCCGCGGCGCACGGCCTGGTATGCCGCTTCCTGGTCGGCCGAGTTGATCGTCGTCGTGACGGTCAGCCCACGCGTATAGGTCTCGTCCTTGTATTGCTGGTACATCATCTGCCGCACCATCTCCGCGACATATTCGCCGTGCACCGCGTACTGGTTGCCCGGCGTGCGCACGTGGATCTCTTCCTTCACCGCCTCGTCGTACTGCGGCTGCGTGATGTAGCCGATCTCGAGCATGCGCTTCAGGATGTATTCCTGACGGACCTTCGCGCGCTTCGGATTGACGACCGGGTTATACGCGGACGGCGCCTTCGGCAGCCCCGCGAGCATCGCCGCTTCCGCGAGCGTGATGTCCTTCAGGTCCTTGCCGAAATACACGCGCGCGGCGGCCGCGAAGCCGTACGAGCGCTGGCCGAGATAGATCTGGTTCATGTACAGCTCGAGGATCTGGTCCTTCGTCAGGGCCTTCTCGATCTTGTACGCGAGCAGCATCTCGTAGATCTTGCGCGTGTAGGTCTTTTCGCTCGACAGGAAGAAGTTGCGCGCGACCTGCATCGTGATCGTGCTCGCGCCCTGGCGCGCGCCACCGTGCATCAGGTCGGCCACGCCCGCGCGCAGGATGCCGAGGAAGTCGACGCCGCCGTGTTCGTAGAAGCGGTAGTCCTCGATCGCGAGCACCGCCTTCTTCATCACGTCCGGAATGTCCTGGAAGCGCACGAGGCTGCGGCGCTCCTCGCCGAATTCGCCGATCAGCACGTGATCGGCCGAGAACACGCGCAGCGGCACCTTCGGCTGGTAGTTGGTCAGCGCATCGAGCGACGGCAGTTGCGGCGCCATCACGACGAGTGCGTAGCCGACGATCAGCGCACCCACGATCGCGAGCGTCGCGAACAGGCCGACGAACCACAACGCGACGCGCGAACCGAACGAGCGGCGGCCTCCGCCCCCGCCTCCGCTGCGCGGCGCGCGGCGATCGTCGTCGCGGTTGTCGTCATCGGCGTAATAGGCTCCCGACGGCGAGCGGCGCAACGTGTAGTGGGGTTCGTTCCGGTCGGAAGAAGAAGACGGTCGTTTGATAATTGGCATGTCGGAATGGCGGGCGGACGTGGTGCCCTCGGACGCATGCGGAAATGCAAGCGGATGAATCAGAGTAGGTGCATCGTGGCAACTGTCACGTCGACAGACCCCGCCGCGCGGCGATCCGTTCCCGCGACGTGACAGCGCATTTTAATGAAATCGCCCGATTGACTTCGCGATTTTTTGTAAAAATTCCCGCATGCCCGTGAATTGCGGAACGTATTGGCGGCATGCTCCGCCTATCATGGACACGCAGCCCGGCGCGTGCCGCATGCATTTCTTTCAGGCGCGAAAGGTTCGGATGCTGCGCACGCGAGCCGCTTGAACTCCAGCGCTTAAGCCGTATTTAAGGGGCCGGCGGTGTAATATCCGCCAGCTCACGCGGGTCGGAACCGATTCGCAGCGGGCACGGCCGCGCTCACGCGGCACCTTTCAACCACGGAGGATTTCATGTCGCTTTTCGACTCTGTTTCGCGCACGATCAAAGGCCTGCTGAACGATGCGGCCGACTCGGTACAGGATCCGTCGCGCGACGCACGGCAGATCGTGCGGGAGCTCGACGACAGCATCGGCCGTGCCGAGAATTCGCTGATCGAGATCGAGGCACAAGTCGCGACCCAGCGCAGCAAGCGCGATGCGGCCGACGACAAGGTGAAGAAGTACGAGGACGGCGCGAAGCGCGCGCTGCAGGCCGGCGACGAAGCGCTCGCGCGCGAGGCGCTCGCCGCGCAGTCGAACGCGGAAGCCGAACGCAACGCACTCGCGGCCGAGTTGACGACGCTCGAACCGTCGGTCGACAAGCTGAAGGGGCAGATCACCGACATGCGTCAACGCCGCAACGACCTGAACGCACGCTCGAACATCCTGCAAGCCAAACAGGAAATCGCGCAGGCGAAGGACGTCGCGGCCAGCGCGCTGGGCGGCATCGGCGGCAAGAACCTGTCCGAGGATTTCCAGAAGCTCGAGGACAAGGTCGCGCTGCAGAACGCGCGCTCGGACGCACGCCTGAATTCGGCAGACACGTCGAGCGGCAAGGCGCTCGACGACAAGCTCGCCGCCTTGAACAAGGGCCCGTCGGTCGAGGATCGCCTCGCCGCGCTCAAGAAGCAGCTCGACACGCCCGCGCAGTAACGGCAATCGCGCCGCGGCCCGCCGGGCTCGCGGCGCGCACCGATCGTCAGGAGACGGGCGCTCGCGCCCGGTTCGACCATGAAGAAATCTCTCGCCGCACTCGGCCTCTCGCTGATGCTGCTGTCGTCCGCCGCATTTGCGGTACCGTCGCTGCAGCAAGTCCAGCAGTCGATCGCACAACGCGACTGGCAGCGCGCCGACACGCAGTTGTCGCAAGTCATCGACGCCCATCCGAACAACGCGCATGCGCACTACCTGTACGCACAGGTGCTGGATCGCGAAGGCCGCTCAGCCGACGCGCTCGCGCAACTGCAACAGGCGA
The DNA here is from genome assembly GCF_000292915.1 of Burkholderia cepacia GG4. Taxonomy (NCBI): domain Bacteria; kingdom Pseudomonadati; phylum Pseudomonadota; class Betaproteobacteria; order Burkholderiales; family Burkholderiaceae; genus Burkholderia; species Burkholderia cepacia. Next base: position 1,601,481 of record NC_018513.1, on the reverse strand, counting down.
AGTCGCTCGATCCGCAACTGCGCTTCACCGACGCATCGCATTTCGCGCAGACCGAATCGCGCATCCGCGCGGATGCCGCGCGCACGAGCGGCACCGCACCGTCGGCCACCCAGACCGGTTCATTGCAATCGTCGCTCGCGCCCGCCGCACCCGCCGCGAAACACGGTCCGTCGACCGGCATGTGGATCGGCCTCGGGCTGATCGTCGTGATCATCGCGCTGGTACTGCGCTGGACGCTGCGACGCGCGCGCTCGGCCGACGACAGCCGCGCCGACGACGAGCGCCGCACGCAGCTCAAGCGCGCGACCGACGTGCTGAACGACATCCGTCCGCTGAAACTCGACGCCAAGCTGTCGACGGCGCCCGGTGCTGCCGCGCTCACGGGTGAACTCGAAGGCATCGAGACGGATGCACGCTCGCTCGTCGAAGCGCTGTCGAACGGCAAGAACCCGGTGCCGCCCTATCGCATCGACGAACTCGAACAGCGTCATGCGAGCGTGAAGGCGCGCGTCGAAGGACGCCCCGACCCGAGCGCGCAACCCGCGGCGCCGGCGAACGGCAGCGGCTCGGTCTACGCGCAGGAAGCCGATCGCGTCACCGGCATGCAAGGCCAGCCGTATCAGCAGCAACCGTACCCGCCGCAACCGTATCCGCAACAACAGCCGCCCGTCGTGGTTCAGCAAGGCGGCGGTTTCGGCGGTGGAATGGGCGGGCTGCTGACCGGCGTGCTGCTCGGCGAAGCGATGTCCGGCGGCCGCGAGCGCGTGGTCGAACACGACGTGATCGTCGACGACCAGCGCCGCCGGCAAGGCGGCGACCCGGGCTTCGACCTCGGCCGTGGCGACAATTCGAACTGGAGCGACGGCAGTGGCGGCGGCGGTGTCGATCTCGGCAGTAACGACGACGGCTGGACCGACGACAACACCTGAGCATCGCGCGTGCGGGCGCGACGCATCGCGACGCCCGCACGCTGCCTTTCAGTTTTGCTCGCGCCGGTACGCGCATTTGTTAATCATTTCAAGATGGGCTACCGGCAATGGGGTACGTTCGCTATCATGCGGCCATCGGCGTGCCTCCGATCCCATCCGACCCATCAGACGCTTCGCAGCCCTGCGCGTCGCGGCACGCCTCCCCTCGCCCAACCAGGAGAAAGCCGCTCATGAGCATAATCAAGGAATTCAAGGAGTTCGCCGTCAAAGGCAACGTGATGGATCTCGCCGTCGGCGTGATCATCGGCGGCGCATTCTCGAAGATCGTCGACTCGGTTGTCAAAGACCTCATCATGCCGGTCATCGGCGTGCTGACGGGCGGTCTGGATTTCTCGAACAAGTTCGTTCTGCTCGGCACCATTCCCCCGACGTTCAAGGGTAATCCCGATTCGTTCAAGGACCTGCAGGCCGCGGGCATCGCCGCGTTCGGCTACGGCTCGTTCATCACGGTGGCGATCAACTTCATCATCCTGGCGTTCATCATTTTCCTGATGGTGAAATTCATCAACAAGCTGCGCAAGCCGGCAGAAGCCGCACCGGCCGCGACGCCGGAAGACACGGTGCTGCTGCGCGAGATCCGCGATTCGCTCAAGCAACGCTGAGCGCCGTGCCACGCCGCATCTGCCAGGCCCGCCATGTGCGGGCCTTTTTCATGCGCGCGCGCCGCGCACCGTCGCGCGAGGCCTATCGCACTTTTTTGTGACGACCGAATGCACGCGCGGGAAAAGCAGGTCTATGATGGAGACTAAACGACAGTACGGGCGCCAAGACGCTGGCTGTGTCGATCATCGTGGCATGCGGGTCGACGGGAGACATTGATCGTCGGTACCGCACGAGCGCAGCATTTTCGTGTGCTATAAAGGATCGACATGCGGCGTACATAGCCGGGAGTGGGTCGCATGAAAGTGCCGCATTTCTTGCAATTGTTTTTGAGGCGAGTGTTTATGTCCTTCCCGAAAAAACGTCGACGTGCGCAACAGGATGGCCAGGAGTCATTCCTTGCGGTATTGCGCCACTCGAAACCTTTCGCGCAACTCGACACCAAGATTGCCCGCGCCCGTGCGCAGGACGAACCCGTCCTCTACGCGCATGTGCTGCCCGGCCTCGACGTGCTCTTGTGCAGCGTGCGCGGCGCACAGCCGCCCTATCCGGCCATTGCCGAATTGCGCAAGCGCTGCATCGAATCGATCGCCAATGCGCTCGAACAGCCGCTCGACGGCCTCGAGAACGGCGGGTACTGGTACGAGGCGAACGGCTTCGGCTTCCTCGTGTTCGCGAGCCGCGCCCGTGCGCGCATCCTGCCCGAATTTGGTGCGGGCACGAAGGCGAGCCTGCGTGGCGGGCTCGGACGCCAGAACGCCGGCGACACGACGCCGCGCTCCCTCGGCTGAACCGACACCGACACGATGGGCCGCCTCCTGGCGGCCCATCGGTCATTCAGGCTTCCCGTTTCATCTTCACTGCGCGATCACTGCACCGTCCCGCGCCCGTTGCCGGGCCGGACGATGTCGATGAACGCGGCGAAATCGGCACCGGCCAGCCCCTGTGCGGCGCCGAGCCGCAGCACCTGTTGCACGGTGGCCGACACCGGCATCACGGCGCCCGTGTCGCGCGCCGCGTCGGCGATCGCATCGACATCCTTCTGGAACGTGGCGAGCGCGCCGATCGGCGCGTGACCGCCCGACGTCATGCGCGGCACGAACGTCTGCAGCAGCACCGAATCGGCCCACCCGCCGGCCAGCGCGTCCGCCAGACGCGCGGCATCGATGCCGCTCGCCTGCGCGAGGCCGACCGCCTCGGCAATCGCGGTCACCGTCGCGGTGACGATTGCCTGGTTGCACAGCTTCGCGGTCTGTCCCGCGCCCGCTTCGCCCATGTGCGTGATGCGCGACGCATACGTGTCGATCAATGGCCGCACCGTGTCGAGGTCGGCCGCGCCGCCACCCGCCATCACCGCGAGCGTGCCGGCCTGCGCGCCGGGCACGCCGCCCGACACGGGCGCATCGATCCAGCCTACGCCGAGCGCGGCCGCGCGCGCCGCATAGTCGCGCGTCGTGGCAGGCGGAATGCTCGAATGATCGACGATACGCCGCAAGCGGCGTGCATTCGCATCGCCGGCAAAGAGCCCGTGCTCGCCGAACGCGACATCGCCGACCGCACGACCGTCGAGCACGCACACGAACACCGTGTCGACCCGCTCGGCCAGTTCGCGCGGCGTGTCGACCACCTGCGCACCGTGCTGCTCGAGCGCCTCGGCCTTGCCGCGCGTCCGGTTCCATACGCTGACCCGGTGGCCCGCCGCCAGCAAATGCCGAATCATCGGCGCGCCCATCAATCCCGGTCCGCAAAATCCGACTTCCACGATGTTCCTCGTCTCCAATTGGGGTTGCACTTGCCGCCCATCATACCTATCACTCAAGAAGCCGGACACGCGCGGCACCGCTTCGGGCCCGCGGCTTGCGCCGGCCATACCGACGTCCCAGGGAGCGCATCATGAGCGACCACGTCTACAAGCTGATCGAACTGACCGGCTCGTCACAGCAATCGTGCGACGACGCCATCCGCAACGCGATCTCGAAAGCCGGCAAGACCCTGCACAACCTGCACTGGTTCCAGGTGACCGAAACGCGCGGGCACATCGAAGGCGACCAGGTCGTCCACTGGCAGGTCACGCTGAAAGTCGGCATGCGCATCGACGACTGACCCGTCACGCGCGGTGCCCTGACCACCGGATGCGTGCAACGCGCGTCCGCGCGGCACCGCGCACTCCAGCATTACACCCCGTTCGGCCCCCTTGTCGAGGCCCGGCCGGCGGGCGTCTGCGGGTATCCATCTCTTGACGCAGGCGTTGGTTCATATTAAAAATCATATACCCAACCCGCCCCTCGATCAGCCCAGACATATAAAACGGAGATATCATGAGTCAGCAACGCGAGGCGATCGACACGTACCTCTTGCGCGTCTTGCACACCTTGTTGATGGAGCGCAGCGTCACGCGTGCGGCCGTCAAACTGAACCAGTCGCAACCGGCGATCAGCGCCGCGCTGCGGCGCCTGCGCGACATCACCGGCGACCCGCTGCTGGTGCGCGGCAAGTCCGGCATGGTCCCGACCGAATACGGGCTGCGTCTGCTCGAGCCCGTGCAGAATGCGCTGCGTGAAATCGAGCGCATCAAGTTCCAGCAGCACAATTTCGACCCGGCCACATCGATCCGCTGCTACCGGATCGGCTGCCCCGACTACCTGAACGTGCTGTTCGTGCCGACCGTCGTCGAACGCTTCCGCCAGGCCGCGCCGAATGCAACGCTCGAGTTCCACTCGCTCGGCCCCGCGTTCGACTACGAGCTCGCGCTGGAAGACGGCAAGCTCGACATCGTCGTCGGCAACTGGCCCGAGCCGCCCGAGCAACTGCACCTGTCGAACCTGTTCGTCGACGAGATCGTCTGCCTGATGAGCAACACGCACCCGTTCGCGAAGCGCGGCGGGCTCACGCTCGACCAGTACCTGAACGCACCGCATCTCGCGCCGACGCCGTACTCGGTCGGCCAGCGCGGCGCGATCGACGTGCATCTCGCGCGCGAGCGGCTCAAGCGCCACGTGGTCGTCACGCTGCCGTACTTCAACCTCGCGCCGTACGTGCTGGTGAAATCGGACCTGATCTTCACGACGACGCGCCTGTTCGCCGATCATTACGCGAAGTTCCTGCCGCTGTCGGTCGTGCCGGCGCCGCTCGACTTCCCGCCGATGCAGTACTACCAGCTGTGGCACGAACGCTGCCATTACTCCGACGAAGTGCGCTGGCTGCGCAGCCTTGTCGCGGAAGCGACCCGCACGCTGATCGAGCCGTAATCGCGCGCGACGCGCGGGCCGGGCCCGCCGTTGCGCAGTGGCCCGGTGTGATGCGTGTGATGCGCGGCGTGTGGTGACTCGAGTCGTAGCCGCCGCGCGCGCCCGATCCGCAGCGCGCGGCGCGACCTTCACTTCATATCGGCGCGTCAGCGCGACGCCTCCACGAGCGCCTGCGCCAGCGCGTTATGGCGCTCGATGACGGGCGGCAGGTCGAGCGTCGCGAGCCGCCCTTCCCGCACCACCACCTTCCCGTTCACCACCGTGTACGCCGTCTGCGACGGCGCGCAGAACACGAGCGCCGCGACCGGATCGTGCAGCGCGCCCGCGAACAGCGGCTGGCGCAGGTCGAATGCGGCGAAATCCGCGGCCATGCCCGGCTTCAGCGCACCGATGTCGTCACGGTTCAGCACCTTCGCGCCACCGAGCGTCGCGATCTCGAGCGCCTCGCGCGCGGTCATCGCATCGGGCCCGAAGCCGACCCGCTGCAGCAGCAGCGCCTGCCGGACTTCCGCGACCATCTGCGCACCGTCGTTCGACGCGGAACCGTCGACGCCGAGGCCGACCGGCACGCCCGCGAGGCGCATCTTCTTCACCGGCGCGATGCCGGACGCGAGCCGCATGTTCGAGCACGGACAGTGCGCGACACCGGTGCCGGTGCGCGCGAACAGGCCGATTCCCGCATCGTCGAGCTGCACGCAGTGCGCGTGCCACACATCGTGGCCGACCCAGCCGAGATCTTCCGCGTATTCGGCCGGCGTCATCCCGAACTTCTCGCGGCTGTATGCGATGTCGTTGACGTTCTCCGCCAGGTGCGTGTGCAGCGACACGCCGTATTCGCGCGCGAGCACGGCCGCGTCGCGCATCAGCTCGCGGCTCACCGAGAACGGCGAGCACGGCGCGACCACCACGCGCAGCATCGCGTAACGGCCTTCGTCGTGATAGGTCTCGATCAGGCGCTGCGTGTCGCGCAGGATCTCGGGCTCGCGCTCGACGACCGAATCGGGCGGCAGCCCGCCGTCGCGCTGACCGACGCTCATCGAGCCGCGGCTCGCGTGAAAGCGCATGCCGATCCGCTGCGCGGCGCCGATGCTGTCGTCGAGCCGGCTGCCGTTCGGGTAAATGTACAGGTGATCGCTCGACGTCGTGCAGCCCGACTGCAGCAGCTCGGCCATCGCGGTCAGCGTCGACACCTCGATCATCTCGGGCGTCAGGTGCGCCCAGATCCGGTACAGGTTCGTGAGCCAGCCGAACAGCTCGGCGTTCTGCGCAGCGGGCACCGCGCGCGTGAGGCTCTGGTACATGTGGTGGTGCGTGTTCACCAGCCCCGGGATCACCAGGTGGCCGCGCAGGTCGAGCACTTCGTCGGCGTGATCGGGCAGCTCGGCGCTCGGGCCGACCGCGACGATCCGGTTGTCTTCGATATAGAGCCCCGCGTCGCGCAGTTCGCGGCGCGTGTCGTCCATGGTCACGAGCACGTCAGCGTGCTTGACCAGCAGGGTTTTCGGGCGGGATGAGGAAGTGTTCGGCGCGCGTGCGCCAGCGTGCTGCTCGAGGTTCATGCGTTCTCCGCGTCGGTCTGCCCCCAGGGGCTGTCCTGGAGGCGGTCACACAGCCGTTCGAACGCTGAATCGCGGCACGCCCCGGTGCCTGCGTCCGTTCGAACGCCCTGGCCCGGTTACCCGGCGTGCTCGCCGTCTTCGGGGTACGCGCCGGCCATCGGCCGACGCGCACGGCGGGAGGATCGCCCAAGCGCGCGCCGCACACAATGCGCGATCCGGAATACCGCGCTTCAGGGTTCCGATATGGTACGCCGCGCAGGCCCCCGCCGGGCCCCTGAAAGCCCGCCGGAAGCCGCGTCCGGCGTGCCGTCGACAGCGGTTCATGCGCGGCGCATTATCTTTGATATCGCGCCCGTATTTGCGCGGGGAACCTTTTTACAATGCCTGCACGGCGCTCGCTTCAATCTCGCCGACGGGTATGTAGCCACGTGACGTGGAGCCTCGATCCGCCGCACAGTCAATGGATCGAGTCGCCGCCGAACCTCGCATTCACACAAGGACAATTGCGAATGGGAAAGCTCACTACCCACGTACTCGATACGGCGCACGGTCGTCCCGGCGCTGCCATCAAGGTGGACCTCTACGCGCTGGACGGCGAATCGCGCCGCGCGATCAAGACCGTGCTGACCAATAGCGACGGCCGCTGCGACGAACCCCTGCTCGAAGGCGCTGCGCTCGCCGCCGGCGAGTACGAGCTCGTATTCCATGCCGGCGACTACTTCGCGTCGCTCGGCGTGAAGGTTCCCGAACCCCGCTTCGTCGACCGCGTCGTGCTGCGCTTCGGCATCGCCGACACCGCATCGCACTACCACGTGCCGCTGCTCGTGTCGCCGTGGTCGTACAGCACCTATCGCGGCAGCTGACATTCGAATCAGCGCCCGCATCAAACAAACGATTTGAGTCTGGAGGAGTTTCATGGAAGGCTTCATCACCGACTGGCTGAACCTCGCGCTGCGATGGCTGCATGTCATCGTCGCCATTGCGTGGATCGGCGAGTCCTTCTATTTCGTCGCGCTCGACAACAGCCTGAAACCGCCCACCGACCCGAACCAGCGCAAGCGCGGTGTGTTCGGCGAACTGTGGCACGTCCACGGCGGCGGTTTCTACAACATGCAGAAGTACACGGTCGCCCCGCCGGAAATGCCGGATGACCTGCACTGGTCGAAGTGGCCGTCGTACACGACCTGGCTGTCGGGCTTCTCGCTGTTCTTCGTGCTGTACCTGCTCGCACCGAACACGTACCTGATCGACAAGAGCGTGCTCGACATGGGCCCGGTGGTCGCCGTCGCATCCGCGCTCGGCTTCCTCGCGGCCGGCTGGATCGTCTACGACTCGCTGTGCCGCCTCCTCGGCACCAACGATCGCGTGCTCGGCATCTGCGTCGGCATCTACGTCGTCGTCGCCGCGTACCTCGCATGCCACATCTTCTCGGGCCGTGCGGCGTACCTGATCGTCGGCGCGATGCTCGCGACGATCATGTCGGCGAACGTGTTCTTCGTGATCATCCCCGGCCAGCGCAAGATGGTCGACAAGATGCTCAAGGGTGAAGAACCGAACCCGATCTACGGCAAGCGCGGCAAGCAACGCTCGGTGCACAACACGTATTTCACGCTGCCGGTCGTGTTCGCGATGCTGTCGAACCACTATGCGATGACGTACACGAACAAGTTCAACTGGATCGTGCTCGTGCTGATCATGCTGGCCGGCGCGCTGATTCGTCAGTTCTTCGTGATGCGTCACCGCGGCAAGCAGCTGTGGTACCTGCCGATCGGCGGCGTCGCGCTGCTGTCGGGCGCACTGGTGTGGACGATGCCGAAGCCGGTCGCACCGGAAGCGCAGGCCGCGAACGCGCCGAAGATCGTGATCAACGACATCATGCCGATCCTGCAGCAGCGTTGCGTCGAGTGCCACTCGGCGAAGCCGACGCTGATGGGCAGCGCGCCCGCCGGCGTGATGTTCGACACGCCGGACGAAGTGTCGAAGAACGCGCAGCGTATCTACGAACAGGCCGTGCGCCTGAAGGCGATGCCGATCGGCAACGTCACGCACATGACCGACGACGAGCGCGTGAAGCTCGCCGCCTGGTTCGAGGGTGGTGCGGCCAAGTAAGCCGCCGTGCGCCGGGTGTCGGTTGCCGGCGCAATCCTCTCCGTTCGCGGGCCCGGAAACGGGCCCGTTTTTTTGCCTGTCCGGAATGCCTCGCCTGCTAGCCGCGCAGCGCGTCGCGCTGCAGCGCGACGAGCGCATCGAGCGCGCGCGGGCCGTCGTCGAATGGCACGAAGATGTGATCGTGATATGCGGCGGCCATTACGTTGCAGCTGATGCCTGCCGCGCCGAGGGCGCGTGCGAACGCGGCCGTCAGGCCGACCGCTGCCAGGTCCGAGTGCACGGTCAACGTGATCCACGCGGCGCGAAACAGCACCGGCCAACCGCGCCGCCCGGCCGTCTCCTCATCGACCACGACCGTCATGCCCTCCGCTTCGCGGAACGTTGCAATCGCTTCGGATAACGATATGTTTGCATCGACCGGTAGCACGACGAAGGCGAACGCACCGCGATGCAGCTCGGGCTGCATCGTGCGCAGCAGGATCGTGAGGTCGTTTTCAGGTTGGCTCATCGTGGGAACGGGCCCGGAACCGGGCGTCGTGCGGTGGCGATGCGGGCACGATAGCACGCGCCGGCGCGACTTCGTCTGCGAGCCAGCCGCGATATGCGAGCACACCGCGCCATGCTGCCCGCGCAGCGGGCATAAAAAAACCCGCGCAAATCGCGCGGGTTGCTTCGACATCAATGGCTGAAATGCCGCTCAGGCCGTCAGCGCATCGAGCGCGTCCTCGGTGAGCCAAAGCGATTCCTGCAGGTCCTGCTCGTTCAGGTTCAGGCCATCGCCGCCGCGATCGACGACGATGAAGTCGCTGACGCCGCCCAGCGCGATCAGCGGGTGATGCCACACGCCCTTCGCATAGTTGACGCCCTGCCACCCGCTCGTCACGAACGCGCGGATGTTCGACGGATCGAGATCGCCCGCGGGCGCGACGACGACGAGATACGGCTGGTCGTTCAGCGGCACGAACGCCTGGCTGCCGAGCGGATGGCGCTCGAGCATCTTCACTTCGAACGGCAGCGTGCGCGGCTGGCCGCGGAACAGGTTGACGAGCGTGCGGCCGTCTTCATCCGTCACGTCGACCTGCGCGAGATCGTGAAAGCGGATCGTCGTGCCGAGGTTGATCGGAATCTGCTTCGCACCTTCCGTTTCGATCACGTCGCCGAACGGCGCGAACGCTTCCTTGGTCAGTGGTTCGATTGCAAGCGTCTTCATTTGTCGAGCGTCCCCCACAGACGCAGGCGCGATACGCCGCCGTCCGGAATGATGTTCAGGCGCACGTGGGTCACCGGGCCCAGCGATGCGATGTCCTGTTCGAAATAGTGCTGCTTGTCCATCTGCAGCTTCTGTTCGCCGAGCAGCACCGGCCAGAACATCGACTGCGTGATCAGCGAGCTGTCGGTCCCGCCCGACACGTACGCGGCCTGGATCGAGCAGCGATCCGGGTAGTTGCCCTTGAAGAACGCGGTGTCGACTTCGATCTTGCGGATCACACCCGGCTGCGCGAGCGCGATGATCGCCCAGTCGTTGCCCGGTTCGCGGCGGCGGCGGGTTTCCCAGCCGTCGCCCATGTTCACGCCGCGGCCCGGCAGCAGCAGGTTCGACGCGACGCCGAAGTGCTGGTTGTTCGCGGCCACCACGTAGCCGCCGTTTTCCATCGCCGCGAGGTCGAACTGCTCGGTCGCGCTCGCGCCGGCCCAGTCGAGCTGCGGCTGGCCATACACGCGCAGGCGCGCGATGCCGCCGTCCGGATAGATGTTCACGCGCAGGTGCGTGAACGCACGGGTATCGCTCGCCGCGACGTAGTGATGGCTGTTGCCCTGCAGCGTCGTCGACGGCACGACCTCGACCCACTCGGTCGCGTGCGTCGGCGCGCCGTCGGCTACGAACGCGGCCTCGATCGACGCGGCCGGCGGGAAGTTGCCGGTGAAGTGGCTCGTGTCGATGTCGAAGCCCTTGATCACGCCGGGCCGCGCGAGCTTGACGATGCACCAGTCGTAGCCCGTCGTGCGCTTGCGGCGCGTCTCCCAGCCGTCCATCCACTTGCCGTGGTCGTCGTACTTGCCGGGGATGAATACCGCCGGCTCGGGGTTCAGCATCCGGTCCTTCGGCGCGAAGAAGTCGTCGCTGGCCTCGAGCGCCTGCGCACCGAGACGCGGGTCGGCGAGGTTCACGTAGCGCCGCGTGAAATCGGGTGCGTCGGGATCGAGAAGCGGAACAGCCATGATGTTTCCTTGTTTCAGTGATGCGATCAGGCCGCTGCCACGCAGCAGGCCGTCTTGCGGAGTCAGGCGTCGATCAGGTCGTCGAGGCGGAAGCGCGCGATCCGGTAGATCTGGTCGAGGCTCGCACGCAGTTCTTCGGTACGCGAATGATTCACGCGCGATTCGAAGTTCGCGATGATGCCGTGCCGGTCATAGCCGCGCACCGCGAGGATGAACGGGAAGCCGAACTTCTCGCGGTACGTGCGGTTCAGCGTCAGCAGCTTGTCGAACTCCTCCTGCGTGCACTGGTCGAGGCCCGCGCCGCTCTGCTCGCGCGTCGACTCGGCCGTCAGCTCGCCGCGCACGGCGGCCTTGCCGGCCAGCTCCGGGTGAGCGTTGATCAGTGCGAGCTGGCGCACTTCGCCGCCCGCCTCCACCGCACCCGACATCCTCTGGTGCAGCGCGTCGATGCTCGCGAACGGCCGCTCGCCCGCAGCGACCTCGGCCACCCACGGCGAATGTTCGAAGATCCCCGACAGCGCCGCGACGAATGCGCTCGGCGCCATCGTGTTCAGTTGCTCCAACGTGTAACGCATCGCCTTCATGCTTTCCCTTCGTTTCGATGATTGGGCTGATACGGATGATGTTCACGCCAATGACGCGCGATATCGACACGGCGCGTCACCCATACGCGATCGTGCTTCTCGATGTGATCGAGGAAACGCTGCAGCCCGCGGAAACGTCCCGGCCGGCCCAGCAGGCGGCAGTGCATGCCGATCGACAGCATCTTCGGCGCCTCGTCGCCCTCGGCGTACAGCACGTCGAACGCGTCGCGCAGGTAGTCGAAGAAGTGATCGCCGGTGTTGAAGCCTTGCGGCGTCGCGAAGCGCATGTCGTTCGTGTCGAGCGTGTACGGGACGATCAGTTGCGGCGACGTGCTGCCGCCCGACACTGCGACGTCCATCCAGAACGGCAGGTCGTCGCCGTAGTTGTCGGAGTCGTACAGGAAGCCGCCGTATTCCGCGACGAGACGGTGCGTGTTCGGGCTGTCGCGGCCGGTGTACCAGCCCAGCGGACGCTCGCCCGTCACGCGCTCGATCGCTTCCATCCCGAGGCGCATGTGCTCGGCCTCGAGTTCGGGCGTCATGCTCTGGTAGTGGATCCAGCGCCAGCCGTGGCACGCGATCTCATGGCCGAGCTCGACGAATGCGCGCGCGAGCTCCGGATGGCGCTCGATCGCCATGCCGACGCCGAATACCGTCAGCGGCAGCCCGCGCTTCTCGAATTCGCGCAGGATGCGCCACACGCCGGCCCGCGAACCGTATTCGTAGATCGACTCCATGCTCATGTGGCGGTCCGGATACGCGGCCGCGCCGACGATTTCGGACAGGAACTGTTCGGAACCCGGATCGCCGTGCAACACGCAGTTCTCGCCGCCCTCCTCGTAGTTCAGGACGAATTGCACGGCGACGCGGGCGCGCCCCGGCCAGTTCGCCTGAACGGGATGGCGGCCGTAGCCGATCAGGTCGCGAGGATAGTTGGGATCGAGTGACATGGTTCGAAGGGCGACGAAAGCTTGCTGAAATAATGGGTTCGCATCGCCCCGCGCGGCTGTCGGAGGCCGGCCGCGCGGGCTGATGCGATGACGGCCCAGTGTAGCGAAAACGTTCATACGCGCCCATACAGCGGCGCAGATAGTGCATGTCAGACGGAGTGTATGTGCGGTTGCGGCAAATTCGGGACCGGTTCCGATGCGGTGATCCCGCTGCGCGCCGTGGTGGCGACCGGCACGGCCGGCGACGCGTCGTCCGGCGGGCTGAAACGCGCGAATTCGCCGTCGTAGCGCTTCGGCAGCGGCCGCGCATAGTCGCCACGCTTCGCGGTCGCGAGCCGCAGCGCCACGAGCGCCTCGGCCCATTTGACGGCCGCCGTGACGCCCTCGACCACCGGCGCGCCGATCTGCTGCTCGATCTCGTGCGCGAATTCGGCCATCCCGGCACAGCCGAGCACGATTGCGTCGGCACCGTCCTCGTCGAGCGCGCGCCGGCATGCGTCGACGATGATCCGCCGCGCGGCCGAGCCTGGCCGATCGAGCTCGAGCACCGCGACGTCGGTCGCGCGCACGTTGCGGCAGAACCGCTTCATCCCGTAGCGCTCCGCGAGATGCCACGCCATCCCGCAGGTGCGGGCCAGCGTCGTGACGACCGAGAAGCCCGGCGCGAGCACGCTCGCCGCGTGCATCGCCGCCTCGGCGATCCCGATCACCGGCCCGCGCGCGACCTCGCGCGCCGCATACAGGCCGGGATCGCCGAAACACGCGATCACGTACGCGTCGAAGCCGTCGCGCTCGCCCTGCGCGATCTCGGCAAGGAGCCCGGGCGTCGCGAGCGCCTCGTCGTAATAGCCTTCGATCGACGGCGGCCCCATCGGCGGGCTCACGGCGACGATCGCGGTGCCCGCGGCCGCGACTTCGCGCGCGCAGCGGCCCATCGCGTCAGTCATCCGCTGCGTCGTGTTCGGATTGATCAGCTTGATCTTCATCGCGCGCTCCTCAGGCCTTCGTGCTCACGAGCAGCCGGTAGAACAGGAAGCCGAGCCCCGCGCCGATGAACCACGAGAAGTTCGCGGCGGCCTGCCAGCCCGGCACCATCACGCAGACGACGGCGATCACCGCGGCCGGCAGCAGCGCGGCGAGCGCGCGGCGGTTCACGCCGCCCGTGTACCAGTAGCTGCCGCGCTCCGACATCGTGTACAGGTCGTCGCGCACGATCCGGCCGCGCTTGACGAGGTAGAAGTCGGCGATCAGCACGCCGTACAGCGGACCGATGAATGCGCCGAGCACGTCGAGCGTGTAGTGGATCACGGCCGGGTTGTTAAACAGGTTCCACGGCGTGATGAAGATCGACGCGACGGCCGCGAGCATCCCGCCCGCGCGCCAGCTGATCAGCCGCGGCGCGACGTTCGAGAAGTCGAACGCGGGCGACACGAAGTTCGCGACGATGTTGATGCCGATCGTCGCAATCGTGAAGGTGAGCGCGCCGAGGATCACCGCGGTCGGATGGTCGATGCGGCCGACCGTCTCGACGGGATCGGTGATGAGCTCGCCGAACACCGGCAGCGTCGCGGCGGTGGTGATCACCGTGACGAGCGAGAACGCGAGGAAGTTGACCGGCAGCCCCCAGAAGTTGCCGCGCTTCACTTCGCCAAACGAGCGGCAGTAGCGCGAGAAGTCGCCGAAATTCAGCATCGGCCCGGAGAAGTACGACACGACGAGCGACACGGCCGTGATCATCACCGGAATCACTGCCGCGCCGTGATACTTGACGCCGCCGAGGTTGATGCCGATGTTGCGCCAGCCCGCGCGCCACACCATGTAGCCGGCCAGGATGAACATCACGACGTAGACGGCCGGGCCCGCGAAGTCGATGAACTTCTTGATCGTCTCCATCCCGTTCCAGAACACGAACGCCTGCAGCACCCACAGCAGCATGAAGCCGGCCCAGCCGACCGCCGACAGCCCGAGGAAGCCGTAGCGATGCACGTCCGCGTACGGCAGCCATTGCGGGAAGAACTTCAGCACGACGATCACGAGCGCGCTGGACGCGAGATAGGTCTGGATGCCGTACCACGCGATCGCGATCAGCCCGCGGATCACGGCCGGCACGTTCGCGCCGAGCACGCCGAACGTCGCGCGGCACGCCACCGGATACGGCACGCCGACCTGCTGGCTCGGCCGCGCGATCAGGTTGCACAACCGGTTCACGATCGTGATGCCGACGATCAGCGCGATCAGCACCTGCCAGCTCGTCAGCCCGAGCGCGAACAGGCTGCCCGCGAACACGTAGCCACCCACGCTGTGCACGTCCGACATCCAGAACGCGAAGATGTTGTACGAACCCCATGTCTGATTTTTTAGGGGTGCCAAATCTTCGTTGTACAGACGTTGACTGTAGCCGTCCGGCAACGCGGGGCCGCCGCCCTCGCCGCCTTGTTCCGCCGGGTACGCGCTGTCGTGCGCCACACTGAACTGAGCCATGACTTCTCCTTGACGCGGCCGGACAGCCGCTCCACCGTCATCGATATCGCTCCGGATCATCGCCCGGAGTCGGACTGGCGGCCGGCGGCGCAAACCGCCGGCCTGCATTGCTCTCGTCGTGTGGCGCGCGGCCGGGTTCGCGTCGCCGCTCAGGCGCCGCCGAACACTTCGCGCAAATCGACCTGCCCTTGCGCGGGCCGGTCCAGCATCTTCAGTTCGACATGCTGCAGGTGGTGCGCCATCAGCGTCACCGCCCGCTTCGAATCGCCCGCTTCCAGCGCGGTCAGGATCTCGTCGTGGTCGTCGCACGAGCACGGGCTGCGCCCGTGCGATTCGTACAGCGCCGACATCAGCGTCGAGCGTGCGACGAGCCCGTCGAGGCACTCGCAGAGCGTCGCATTGCCCGTCAGCGCCGCGAGCGCCGTATGGAATTCACCCGACAGACGGATCCAGGCCGCGAAATCGTGCCGCTCGAACGCCTTGCGTTCCTTGTCGATCAGCGCGGCGACGCCCTTCAGCCGCTTCGCGCCCGGCCCGGTCGCGAGCCGCTCGACCACAGCCAGCTCGATGATCCGGCGCATCTCGAACACCTCGTGCACGTCCTGCAGCGTCGGACTCGCGACGAACGCACCGCGGTTCGGCTCGAGATCGACCAGCTTGTCGGCCGCGAGCTGCGAGAGCGCCTGCCGAATCGTCCCGCGCTTCACGCCGAACACGTCGCAGAGCTGCGCTTCCGTCAGCTTCGCGCCGGGCGCGAGCCGATGCTCGAGGATCGCGGTGCGGATCCGCTCGGCGATCGCTTCGGGACCGGCTGCGCCGGACGGGGGGGTATCGGACTCGTTCATGTTCTGCATCGTGTGATGGTCCTCATCCTAGGACGGACATAAAGATTGTCAACAATTCTTTTCCCGTATTGCGCACAATCGGCGTGCATTTCTCTGTGCCAGATCGGTGCGCGGCGCTCACCATTCAGGCGCGACAAGCCTCACATGCTTGTCCTTGGCCGCTCACGGTGTATACCCTCCAGGCCATTTTGTTGACAAAAATGGTGCGTGGCACGCTGTCGCCTCGATCGATGGCGTCGAAAATTTGCGACCGTTAGTTGCATGCTTACTTAAAGAAAAAGGCGGGAAACCCCGCCTTTCGATGGTATCCGCCTGGCCCGCTCAGCCGAGATGCGGATAGTCCGACAGCGTGAGCCGGAAACCGTGCGCATTCGCGACGAGCTGCGCCTGCGCGCCGAACGGCAGCGTCAGCAAGTCGGGCACATGGCCGAACTGCAGCCCCGTGACGACCGGAATGCCGATCACCGAGCGCACCTGCTCGATCATCGCCTGCATGTCGTAGCCGTTGTCGTACTCGAACGGCCGCGCGCCCGTGAACTGGCCGAGCACGAGCGCCTGCTGGCGCGCGAGCAGCCCCGACAGGTGCAACTGGTAGATCATCCGTTCGATCCGGAACGGCTGTTCGTTGACGTCCTCGACGAACAGGATGCCGCCGTCGATGTCGGGCATGTACGGCGTGCCGACGAGCGACGTGAGGATCGCGAGGTTGCCGCCCCACAGCGTGCCCGTCACGTTCACGGTTT
Organism: Burkholderia cepacia GG4; assembly: GCF_000292915.1. Classification (NCBI taxonomy): domain Bacteria; kingdom Pseudomonadati; phylum Pseudomonadota; class Betaproteobacteria; order Burkholderiales; family Burkholderiaceae; genus Burkholderia; species Burkholderia cepacia. The sequence goes on along the minus strand of NC_018513.1, from coordinate 1,585,153 downwards.
GCACCTGCGGTGCTTCGGTGATGATCGTCGCGGTCGGCTGCGACAGCGTCTTCCAGAAATGCCGCATCGTGAAGTCGCTCGGCGTTTCCGCGCCGAAGTCGGCGGACAGCATCGGGCCGCCGAAGGTCTTGATGCGCGCCTTCGCATACAGCGCGAGTTGGATCGCGGTGAAGTCGCTGTGGCCGACGAGCGCGATCGGCTGATCGCGCAAGCGGCGTTCGAGGCCGCGATAGTCGAGCCCGTGCAGGATGCGCGCGGCGCCGTAGCCGCCGCGCACCGCGAGCGCGATATCCGGCAGCGGCCGCTCGGGGTCGGCCAGGCGGTTCAGGTCGCCTGCCCGCTCACCGTCGGTGCCGCCGAAACGCTGAAAGCGGCGCTGCGTCGCGTCGAGGTTCTCGATGCGGTGCTGCGCGCCGCTCAGGCGCTCGAGCGCGCGATTGATCGCGTCGGGGTCGTGCGGATAACCGGACGGCGCCAGCAGGCGGATGGTGTAGGACGCGGCGGGCTGGAAGGACATGGCGAAAGGTGTCGGGTCGTCAAACCTGCTTAGAGGGTCCGAACCGTCTCCGGTTCACGGAACCGCGCAGCTCGTCCCGTTCGGGGCGACGGGCGCGGCCGGGGCGCTCATGACGCGCCGGATTCGGCGTCGCGGGCCAGCCGTGCTTCACGCAGCGCGCGGCGGCGCTCCGCGAAGAACGACTTCAGCGCGGCGCCGCACTCGTCGGCGAGCACGCCGCCGGTCACGTCGGTATGGTGATTGAGCTGAGGATTCGCGAACGCGTCGATCACGCTGCCGCACGCGCCCGTCTTCGGATCGGCGGCGCCGTAGACCACCCGCGCGATGCGCGCGTGCATGATCGCGCCCGCGCACATCAGGCACGGCTCGAGCGTCACGTACAGTTCGCAGCCGGGCATCCGGTAATTCTGCAGATGCTGCGCGGCCATGCGCAGCGCGGCCATTTCCGCGTGGGCCGACGGATCGTGTCCGCCGATCGGATGGTTGAAACCGCGTGCGATCACTTCGTTGCCGCGCACCAGCACCGCGCCGACCGGCACTTCACCGGCCGCGCGCGCCTCTTCGGCGGCGGCCTGCGCAAGACGCATGAAGTGCAGGTCGCGCGCCGACACCGGCGCGGCTTCCGGTGCGGCTTCCGGTGCGGCAGCAGGAGAATGGCAAGCGGCAGCGGCTTCGGCTGCTGCGTCGCTCAGCGCGTCGGCGCTCACATCGGCCCCGCTTCGGCGGAAACATCGTCGAGCCCGCGCTCGCACAGACGTTCCGCGATGCGCCGGCAATAGTCGCGCGGCATCACCATCGGGCCTCCGCGCAGCGATTCGAGTGCCATGTCGAGCGCGAGGATCTTCGCCTGCAGCCGGCAGCGCGCGGCACGGTCGCTGACCGCCTGCAGTTCGTCCTGCAGGTTGCGCAGCGCGCGCAGTTGCTCGACGGCCGGCGGCACGAAGCCCGCATTCTTCAGGATACGGTTGGCCACCCGCACCTCCTCGGGTACGAGCAGGTCGTCATCCAGCGCCTGGGGCGCGCCGGTACCCGGCAAATCGTCGAACTCGCCCCGCGCGGCGGCGGCGGCGATGCGTTGTTCGACCAGTGCGTCAAGCAGTCTCATCAGTCAATCGGAACAAATGCGGCAGCCGAATTCTAGCAGGGTGACGTGCGTATGACAGGCCCTTCGAAGGTATGCTCGATATTGTGTGTTTAGGGGCCAAATCGGTGCGCATGCGCGCTGATCGCCGCGACTTGCCGTTGTGCTGCGCCGCAGCAGGCCCCGCGCGGTTTTGGCGCGGTTTGAGCAGGCCATGTCCGGCCCTGTTTTTTTATTTTCGCCCGGGCCGATCGGTGTTCGTCATCCCGCCGAAATCGCCGTTTCGTGACGGCTGGGTCATGCGGTGATCGGCTGCGACCGCTCCTTCGGAAACGGCCGGAACATCATCGCGACGAGGAACGCACCGATGCCGATTGCGAATGATCCGATGTACAGCCAGCCGTAGCTGCCCAGCGCATCGACGATCAGGCCGCCGGCGACGATGCGCTCGACGCGCGCTGGTTCGATCCCGGCGAACTCGAGCGAGACGATCTGCCGATGAGCGCGGGCGTACGCGACGTTGCGCATCGGGCGATCGAGCGGGCCGCCGTTCTGCGCGACACGCGCCGACCCACCACGACTTGATGCGGCACCGCCGTCGTTCCTGCATACCGTGCGGGCCGACCGATCGGGAGCATGACGGTATCGGCTACCCGCCGAGCCATGCATCACCAAACATCCAGCCATGAGCATCGCCCCGCTACGCGCGTCGGCGCGGCAGCATGCGCTCGGCGACCGTGAACGCACGCTGCATGAAGTGATTGAACCGCTCGGCGTCTCGCCGCAGTCCGGCCTGCTGGCCGCCAATCAGACACAGGTGCGCGACCTGCCCCACGATCTCGGCTTCGCCCGGCATGCGGACCCACCGACGGGACGTCTCGACCGCGAATGCGAGGCGCGTGGCATCGACGCGCTGCTGGAATTCCGCAACCAGCGCGTCCTGCAATGCCCATGCGCGGATCGCCACTTCGCGTCCCGGTCGCTTCTCTGCAGCGATGCGCAGGTAACGCGTCAGCGTGTCGCCCGCACTGCGGCCGTCCGCCGCGTAGGCAAGCATGCGTGCCGTGTAGTCGTTCTCCCACGCGGTCAGCAACGTCCTGACGAAGTCCTCCCGATTCCGGAAGTGGTGATAGAACGAGCCGCGGGTCACGTTCAGCCGTCGTGCGAGACTCTCGGCCGAAATGCCCGCATGCCCTTCCCCATCGAGGGCGTCGAAGCCCGCTGCGATCCAGTCGTTTCGAGTCAGTGTGCGCATCGGCATCGCCATACAGGCTGTGTATGGTGCGGCATGGACAGATAGGCTGCGAACTCTATCACGGCCACCGCCGCTTCCGGCAAGGCGCCGCTACTCATGGAGTTCGCGTTGAAAGACATCGCGCTCGTTGCATTCGACCAGTTCACCGACCTCGACCTGTTCCTGATGTGGGACATTCTCGGTCGCAACACCGCGGACTGGCGTGTCCGGATTCTCGGCGCGCAGCCGGTGCTGCGTTCCGCACATGGTCTGGCCATCCCCGTTCACGGCCCGCTCGAGGACGCCAATCGCGCCGACGCCGTGCTGTTTTCGAGCGGCAGGCAAGGCATACCGGCCGCGCTCGCGAACCCGGATTTCCTGCCGTCGTTCGATCTCGATCCGGCGCGCCAGACCATCGGATCGATCTGCGCGGGCGCCTTCGTCCTCGAGCGGCTCGGACTCTTGCCGGGCGGCCGGGCAACGACGCACCCCGACGCGCGACGCGGCCTGATGGATCGCGGGCTGCAGGTGCCGGACCAGCCGCTGGTGTGCCACGGCAACGTCGCGACGGCAGGCGGATGCGTGGCGGCGCTCTATCTGACGGGATGGCTCGTGGAATCGATGTTCGATGCGGACAAGCGGCGCGAGACGTTGCTGCCGGTCCTGCCCGCCGGACAACGGGCACTTTACGAGGACATCATCGAACTCAGCATTCGACAAGGAAAGGGGCAGGCTTCGGGATCGATCAGGATGATCGATGCCGGCGGCCACGTGCTGCCATAGGGCGTGACAGGCAGACGCTCCGCGTGCGGCGGCCGACCGGTGCCACGCACCTCCGTACCCGGGCCAGGCATGACGGCGAAGAAAACACTGCGCTCCGGCGACAATCGAATCGCTGCCGCCGATCGCACAAACAACAACGCCCGGCAGGTCATCCCCGCCGGGCGTTTGCATCATCCGATGCCGGCATCAGTCATCGAGGCACACCTCGACGCCGACGCTCACTCCCACTCGATCGTCGCCGGCGGCTTGCCCGAGATGTCGTACACCACGCGGTTGATGCCGCGCACCTCGTTGATGATCCGGTTCGACGCGCGGCCGAGCAGCGCGTACGGCAGGTGCGCCCAGTGCGCGGTCATGAAGTCGGTGGTCTGCACCGCGCGCAGCGACGTCACGTAGTCGTACGTACGGCCATCGCCCATCACGCCGACCGACTTCACCGGCAGGAACACCGCGAACGCCTGGCTCGTCAGGTCGTACCAGCTCTTGCCGACATCCGCGTCGCCGCACAGGCCCGCTGCCGCATCCTGCGCGGTCGCGGTCGTGTTGCGCAGCTCCTCGATGAAGATCGCGTCCGCGCGACGCAGCAGGTCCGCGTACTCGCGCTTCACTTCGCCGAGAATCCGCACGCCGAGGCCCGGGCCCGGGAACGGATGGCGATACACCATCTCCGGCGGCAGGCCGAGCGCGACGCCCAGCTCGCGCACTTCGTCCTTGAACAGGTCGCGCAGCGGCTCGAGCAGCTTCAGGCCGAGCGTTTCCGGCAGGCCGCCGACGTTGTGGTGGCTCTTGATCGTCGTCGCCTTCTTCGTCTTCGTGCCGCCCGATTCGACCACGTCCGGGTAGATCGTGCCCTGCGCGAGCCACTTCGCCTTCGACAGCTTCTGCGCCTCGGCCTGGAACACCTCGACGAACTCGCGGCCGATGATCTTGCGCTTCGCTTCCGGATCGGTCACGCCGGCCAGGTGGCCGAGGAACTGCTCGGACGCGTCGACGTGCACGACCTTCGCATGCAGGCGGCCCTCGAACATGTCGAGCACCATCTTGCCTTCGTTCAGGCGCAGCAGGCCGTGGTCGACGAACACGCAGGTCAGCTGGTCGCCGATCGCGCGATGGATCAGCGCAGCCGCGACGCTCGAATCGACACCGCCGGACAGGCCGAGAATCACTTCCTCGTCACCGACCTGCTCGCGAATCTTCGCGACGGCTTCCTCGATGTGATTCTTCATGATCCAGTCGGGCTTCGCGCCGGCGATCTGCAGCACGAAGCGTTCGATGATCTGGCGGCCCTTCACGGTGTGCGTGACTTCCGGGTGGAACTGCACCGCGTAGTAGCCGCGCGCCTCGTCGGCCATGCCGGCGATCGGGCAGCTCGGCGTCGACGCCATCAGCGCGAAGCCCGGCGGCAGCTCGGCAACCTTGTCGCCGTGGCTCATCCAGACCTTCAGCATCCCGTGGCCTTCGGCCGTCGTGAAATCCTCGATGCCGTCGAGCAGGCGCGTGTGGCCGTGCGCGCGCATTTCCGCGTAGCCGAATTCGCGATGGTCGCTCCACTCGACCTTGCCGCCGAGCTGCACGGCCATCGTCTGCATGCCGTAGCAGATGCCGAGCACCGGCACGCCGAGATCCCACACGGCCTGCGGCGCGCGCAGCTGGTGGTCTTCGTACGTGCTCGCGTGGCTGCCCGACAGGATCACCGCCTTCGGCGCGAACTCGCGGACGAAGTCGTCGGACACGTCGTTCGGGTGGATTTCGCAGTAGACGTGCGCTTCGCGCACGCGCCGCGCGATCAATTGGGTGACTTGCGAACCGAAGTCGAGAATCAGGATTTTGTCGTGCATGGCTGCGGACGGGATGAAGAGAATAAGAAAAGCAGCGCATCAAGCGCTGCGTCAATAGCATGGACAGCGGCGTCGGGCGGCAGGTGGCTCGCGCGACGCATCGCCGGTCAATCCTGCAGCGGCGGGCGCGCGTCGAATGCGACGCTGCCAGACGCTCGGTCGGAGGCGGCCGACGTGGCTGCCGCAGGCGCCGCCGGACGGCTGACGACCGGTTCGACACGCTGCTGCGGTGCGGAGGCCGGCGCCGGTTCGGCCTGGCGCTGCGCGCCACGAGCCTCGAGCGCCTGCGCCTTCTCGCGCCGCCGCACGGCCGATGCGAGCCGCACGCCGCCGATGCCGAGCACGATCAGCGCGACCCCGGCCATGGCCGACAGCACCCTGCCGGCGGCCGCGAGCGCGGGACCGTTGCCGGTGCCGAACGACCACACGACCGTCAGCACGCCGATCAGCCAGTTCACATGGCCGACCACGCGCGCGACGGGCGCCGTGAGTTCGCCGTTGACCGCTGCGTGAAACGCGAGCCACGCGAGCCCGAGCAGCGCGATGCCGAACGCCTGGCCGAGCATCGCCGGCTGGATGTTCGCCAACTGCAGCGCGTTGAACAGCGCCTGCCAGGGCGTCAGCACGAACAGCACGCCGAACGCCAGCAGCAGCACGGCATCGACGATCAGCACGGCTCGCAGCAGCGGTTTCATCGGCGATCAGTCCACGTGGTAGTTCGGCGCTTCCTTCGTGATCTGCACGTCGTGCACGTGCGACTCGCGCATGCCCGCCGCGGTGATCTGGACGAATTCGGCCTTCTCGTGCAGCTCGTCGATCGTCTTGCAGCCGCAGTAGCCCATGCTGGCACGCACGCCGCCGACCAGCTGGAACAGGATCGCGTTGACCGAGCCCTTGTACGCGACGCGGCCTTCGATGCCTTCCGGCACGAGCTTGTCGATGTTCGCCGAGTTGTCCTGGAAGTAGCGGTCTGCCGCGCCGTCCTTCATCGCGCCGACCGAACCCATGCCACGGTACGACTTGTACTGGCGGCCCTGGTACAGGAACACGTCGCCCGGCGCCTCTTCGGTGCCCGCGAACATGCTGCCCATCATCACCGCGTTCGCGCCGGCCGCGAGGGCCTTCGACACGTCGCCCGAGAAGCGGATGCCGCCGTCGGCGATGCACGGCACGCCGGTGCCGCGCAGCGCGTCGGACACGTTCGCGATCGCGCTGATCTGCGGCACGCCGACGCCCGCGACGATCCGCGTCGTGCAGATCGAGCCCGGGCCGATGCCGACCTTGACCGCGTCCGCGCCGTATTCGACGAGCGCCTTGGCGGCAGCGGCCGTCGCGATGTTGCCGCCGATCACCTCGACGTGCGGATAGTTCTGCTTGACCCAGCGCACGCGCTCGAGCACGCCCTTGCTGTGGCCGTGCGCGGTATCGACGACGATCACGTCGACGCCGGCCTGCACCAGCAGCTCGACGCGCTCTTCGTTGTCGGGGCCGACGCCGACTGCCGCGCCTGCGCGCAGCTTGCCGTGTTCGTCCTTGCACGCATCCGGGTGCTCGGTCTGCTTCGTGATGTCCTTGACGGTCATCAGGCCGCGCAGTTCGAACGCGTCGTTGACGACCAGCACGCGCTCGAGGCGGTGGCTGTGCATCAGCGCCTTCGCTTCGGCGAGCGGCGTGCCTTCCTTGACCGTGACGAGACGCTCGCGCGGCGTCATGATCGACTTGACCGGCTCATCGAGGCGCGATTCGAAGCGCAGGTCGCGGTTCGTGACGATGCCGACCAGCTGCGGGCCTTCGACGACCGGGAAACCCGAGATGCCATGCTGACGCGACAGCGCGATCACGTCGCGCACCTTCATCTGCGGCGGGACCGTGATCGGGTCGCGGACGACGCCCGATTCGAAACGCTTGACCTTCGCGACCTCGCGGGCCTGCTCGGCCGGCGTGAGGTTCTTGTGGACGATACCGACACCACCCTGCTGCGCCATCGCGATCGCGAGGCGACCTTCGGTGACCGTGTCCATCGCGGCGGACACGAGCGGCATGTTCAGGGAGATGTTGCGGGTCAGCTTGGTCTTCAGGCTGGTGTCGCGCGGGAGAACGTCGGAGAAGGCGGGAACGAGGAGCACGTCATCGAAAGTGAGTGCTTTTTGGATCAGACGCATGGCAAATCCTATGGGCGCAAAAGCGAATTATACGCGAAGCGCTGCGAATTTTCACAACACGAACAACGGGTTAGCCGTTCCCGAGCGTTCGGGGGCCGAATCGTTCGGATCGCCGTTCGGTTCGTTTTCGATCGCCTTTCGTTTCACCCCGGCATCGACCCATTCGCGCAGCCGGCCGCAACCGGGCCAATGACACGTCGTTTGCCGGCCCACGCGGGCCTCGCGGCGGCGCCTTCGCCGGACCGTTCGACGCGCGGCAGCGGCCCTAGGCCTGCCCGGCCGCACGCGCGATCATCACGACACCGGCGCCGATCGCAACGCCCCCGACGAGCATCCGCGCGCCGCGCTCGCCGCCGGCCGGCGCCAGCCGCTCGGCGGCAATCGCGGCCGTCACGACGGCCATCACCCGCAGGTCCATCGCGCCGGCCGCCAGGGCGATGGCCATCAGGTTCCCGCAGCAAGCGCCGCAACGTAGCGCAGCCTGCACGCCGTACCGCCACGCAGCCCCCGCGCCGGCTCCCGCCCGCCGCGTGCACTCGGCGTCCGGCACGTGCCGGCAGCAGGCAAGCCGGCGTATCTTCCAGACGGAAAACTGCAGTCCCCCGGCCCCGAGCACGACCGCGCCGGCAGCAAACGGCATTGCATCGGCGAGCGCGAGCAGCCGCGTCGCGGCGGCCGCCAATGCACCTCCGACGAGAAACACCACCGCACCGACGGCCATCCACACCGCGAAATACCCGGCGCCCGCGATCACGACGAACCATGCCGCGCGCGCGTCGCCCAGCGGGCCGAGACCCTGCCGATATCGCCACAGCACCGGCGCCAGCACCGGCAGCATCATCGTCACGGTCATCGCGCCCCACATGCCGGCGAACGCGGCGAATCCGTGCCCTGGCCGCCATCCGCACGGCCTCAGCCACCCCGCCGACAGCGTCCAGCCGACGGCCATCGGCATGCCGCCCATCGCGTCCAGCGACGCATGCTGCGCGAGCGTCGCCCACACGGCGACGGCGAACACCGCGACGAGCGCGGCGCCGAACGCAGCACCCGCCACGGCCGGTTTCAGCGCCGCGCTCATCGCGCGCTCCCGCCGGTCGCCGGCCCGCGCTCAACCGCGTGCGTACTCGTCATGGCGGCGCCACCACACGCCCGTCTCGTTGCGCCCGAGCGGCGCGCGATCGAGCCACTGGTACATCCCCCACAGCCCGTCGAGCCCGCGCGCGTAGGTGGAATACGTGTGATAGACGACGCCGTCCTCGCGCACGAACGCGCTCATCCCCGGCCGGTCGAGCGAGTACGTGGCGGCGTCGGTGCCGCACGTCGCCGCGAACTGGGCGACGGCGGCCGGCGGCGGGTCCATGTCCATCGCGTGACCGGCCCGCGCATAGTTGTATTCAACGTCACCGGCGCGCTGCTGCGCTTCGGTGAACGACACGTTGAAGTCGAAGTTGAACTCGCCGCCGTCCGACGACGCCCACGGAAAATGCCAGCCCATCCGCTGCCGGTACGCCAGCAGCTTCGCGAGCGGTGCGCGCGACACCGCCGCGAGCGTCACGTCGTGGTTCGCGAGGTGGACCGCAAAACCGTCGAAGCCGTCGGCGAGCGCCGAGCAAGACGGGCAGCCAGCCTTGTAGTCGGGGCCGAACATGAAGTGATAGACGAGCAGCTGCGAGCGGCCGCCGAACAGGTCGTCGAGCGACGCAGGGCCGTCCTCGGTGTCGAACCGGTAGGCCTTGTCGACGCGCACCCACGGCAGCGCCTGGCGCCGTCGCGCGAGCTCGTCGCTCTGCCGCGTCAACGCCTTTTCCGCATCGAGCAGCGCGCGGCGCGCAGCCAGCCATTCGTCGCGCGTTCCGGTGAGATGGTTCGTCATTGCGGGTTCCTCCTTTCGATGGATATCCGGGCACGGCGCATCTGCCGTGTGCGTGGTGCTAGATTAGGGCCGGGCATCGGACCGGAGGGAGTGACAACTGTGTCGGGATTCAGATGGATTCGCTGATCACGGCTGCCGCCCGCGCGCTCGCGGCGGGCGACCCGCTCGGTGCGCTGAACCGCGTCGCGCTGCGCGACGACGCGCCGGCGCTTGCGTTGCGCGGCATCGCGATGGCGCAACTCGGCGATTTCGAGCGCGCGCGGACGCTCGTGCGCGGCGCGGCCCGCGCATTCGGCGCGAAGGAAGCCGTCGCGCGGGCGCGCTGCGTCGTCGCGGAAGCCGAGATCGCGCTGGCGTCGCGCGACCTCGGCTGGCCGTCGCGCGCACTCGACGCCGCGTGCGCGACGCTCGACGCGCACGGCGACCACACGAACGCCGCGCACGCGCGCTATCTCGGCGTGCGCCGGCTGCTGCTGATCGGGCACATCGACGACGCCGAACGGCGGCTCGCGAGCCTCGATCCCGCCCCGCTGCCGGCCGCGTCGCGCGCGGCCCACGAGCTGATCGCGGCCGGCATCGCGATGCGCCGCATCCGCCCCCACGCGGCGCGTATGGCCCTCACCCGCGCCCGCGCGGCCGCGCAAGACGCCGGCATCGCCGCGCTGACGGCCGAAGTCGATACCGCTGCGCGCGTGCTCGATACGCCGGCCGCGCGGCTCATCGCGCGCGGCGCGTCGCGGCTCGTGCTGCTCGACGAGGTCGAGGCGGTGCTGGCGTCGAATGCGCTGGTCGTCGATGCGTGCCGTCACACGGTGCGCGATGCGCGCACGACCGTGTCGCTCGCGCGCCGCCCGGTGCTGTTCGTGCTCGCCCGCGCGCTGGGCGAGGCCTGGCCCGCCGACGTGTCGCGAAACGCACTCGTCGCCGCGGCGTTTCGTGCGAAGCACGCGGACGAGTCGCATCGCGCCCGCCTGCGCGTCGAGATCGGCCGCTTGCGCGCGATGCTGCGGCCGCTCGCGAACGTCACCGCGACGCCGCGCGGCTTCGCGCTCGAGCCGCTCGGCATGCGCGAGACCGTCGTGCTCGCGCGCCCGGTCGACGACCGTCACGCGGCCGTGCTCGCGCTGCTCGCGGACGGCGAGGCGTGGTCGAGCTCGGCGCTGGCGCTCGCGCTCGGCGCGAGCCAGCGCACCGTGCAGCGCGCGCTCGACACGCTCGCCGAAGCAGGCAAGGTGCAGGCGCTCGGCCGCGGTCGCGCGCGCCGCTGGATGATGCCG